>JAFGHC010000003.1 GCA_016939335.1 Candidatus Saganbacteria bacterium | reverse complement strand
CAGCTATGCGGTCCTGGCGGGAACAGCTTCGAGCGCGGGGACGGCGACCGACAGCACCAAAGTGCTGAAGGCCGGCGACACGATGACGGGGACGCTGACCAATACGGCCGCGACCGGGTTGGATGTTTCCGGCAGCGCGTATTTTGCGACGTCAACCGGCAGCATCGGCGTCGGGACGACTTCGCCGGCGAATAAATTATATATTTATTCGACAGGTGGTCAGGATGCTGGAGTTACGATCCAAAATGTTGGAATTGCGGAGAATGATACTCCAGCGATTAAATTGTTAAACACCGAGGGTTTTTCTACCCTATTTACAACCAATGCAAACCATCCGACCGTTCCTTCGGCTACCGGGTTCTATGTCCAAGCGGCAAATGGTTTTTCGATCCTTAATTCTGCGGGGACAAGGGCGTTTAATGTATTACAAACCGGCAACGTCGGCATCGGCACGACAGCCCCTTCGCGGACGCTGGAGGTCGCCGGCATCGTCAAGGCGACAAGCTTTGAGGGGAGCGGCGCGGCGCTGACCGGCATCACGGCGACCGACAACAGCAAAGTGCTGAAAGCCGGCGACCAGATGACGGGGACCTTGACCAATACTACGGCGGCGACCGCGATCAACGCGACCGGGACGGGATACTTTGGGCATCTTTACACCACTTCTCCTTCCCTGCTCAATATCTCCACGCTGACCAGTTACAATCAAAGTTTGATCGGCGCTTACCAGGGCGGCGGCGGCTGGTTCGGCAACGGTGTTGCGTTCACGAATTCGAGCGTCGGCACAAACGTAATGGGGCTTAATGTCAACGGAGATACCATATTCTTAGGGGATGCCACTCTGGGGACGAATTACGCCGTCATTAACGCCGCCGGCGCGTACTCGTCCGACGTGGGCGGCTATTTATCGGTTAAGAACCTGAATGTTTACGGCGGGATCGCGCTCGGCTCATACGCGGGCACCGTTTCTCCCCCGGCCAATAGTATTATCGTTTCCGGTAACGTCGGCATCGGGACGACCGCGCCGAGCAGGACGTTGGAAGTCGCCGGCATCGTCAAGGCGACGAGCTTCGAGGGGAGCGGCGCGGGGCTGACCGATATTACGGGGACCGACAACACCAAGGTGCGCAAGGCCGGCGACACGATGACCGGCCCCCTTTCGATCGAGGCGGGGACGAACGATCTCGCCTTGCGGATCAGGACCGATTCGAACACCCGCGAAGCATTGTACGTTTCTAAGGCAGGCAACGTTGGCATCGGGACGACGAGCCCGGGGGAGAAGCTGGATGTGAATGGCAATATCAATGTGGAATCAGGATTTTCCATCAAGTTACCGGCCACAGGATTTGACACCACCATTTTAAGCAATAGTGGCGGGTCATTGCTTATTGACGATGGGCAAACGGCTAAGTTCAGATTGTTGCCATTTGGCAACGATATTTATTTTCAAAATAGCTATTCTGCCGGAAGTATATATTTTACTGGTTCTTCCGGGGCTGATTTAAGCGGGGATATTCTGTTTAAATCATTGGGAAACATAAGGTTTGGCCAAGCCGCAGGAGCCGCTTCCGGTCCTAATGTTATTTTCAATAATTCTGGTGACGTCGGCATCGGGACGACGGGCCCGACGGCAAAATTAGCGGTTGCCAACGGCAATATATCGATCGAAGGGACCGGATATTATTACGGCGACGGCTCAAAGCTGACCGGCGTAGCCAGCGATTATGTGCCGTTAGCCGGTATGGCGTCGAGCGCCGCGTACGCGGTGCTGGCGGGGACGGCTTCGACTGCGGCGACGGCCGACAGCCTTAACGCCGCTAATTACTACACCGTGGCCGGGCTCAACGTGACCAACACGGTGACGGCGGGAGCTTTCGTCGGGGACGGTTCCGGCTTGACCGGCGTCGCCACGCCGGGAGCGCTGACCGCTTACGTGCTGAAGGCCGGCGACACGATGACCGGGACGCTGACGCTCGACGCGGCGGGAGCGAATTTGACCGTTAATCAGGGGAGCGTCGGCATCGGGACGGCGGAGGTGTCGGCGAAATTACAGTTAGTGGGCGGAGGTTTATCCGGAGATTATGTGCTGAAGATCTACGCCGGCAACGATCTGGTGGCGTGGGCGAGGAAGAAATAGACTTTTACGAAAGGACGATGGACGAAAGGACGATGGACGAGAGACGAACAAATAGGATAAGAAGTGTTAGGGATTTGGAAGTGTATAAGGTTGCGTTTGAGGCGGCGATGGAGATATTTGAGATGACAAAAGGGTTTCCTAAGGAAGAGAAATATTCTTTGACAGATCAGATAAGAAGGTCGTCAAGATCGGTATGTTCGAATATTGCCGAGGCATGGCGCAAGCGCAAGTATCAAGCGATGTTTATCAATAAACTGACTGATTCCGAGCAAGAGGCCGCGGAAACGCAGACCTGGCTTGAGTTCGCGTTAAAATGCGACTATGTAAATAAGGAAAAGTTTGATAAATTGGATGATAAATACGAGCATATTTTTGCTATGCTTACTAATATGGACAGGAAGGCGGGATCGTTTTGCGGGTGACGAATCGTCCGTCGTAAGATGGTTTGGCGATGGCTAGCGGGGAGATAATGAGCGAGCATAAGAACATGAACGCGGGATTCAACGGCTGGCGTAAAGGCGGGGGCGTCTTCTTATTATTATGCCTGGCCGCGGGGGCGCTCCTGTTAGCCCAGCCGGGCTTGGCCGCCGACAAGGGGGTCGAGTTCGGCATCGAGGACGACCTGACCGTCAACGGAACGGAGGGCGTCAAGAACGACGCCGACCTTGAGGTCAAGGGATATTCGGTCTTTGGCACGACCGGGGAAGGGGCCGCCGCGGTTACCTCCGGTCCCGGCAGCGTTTACCTTCAGGGCAGTCTCGAGGTGGGCGGCAAATCTTATCTGTCCGGCAATGTCGGCATCGCGACGACCGCTCCTTCGCGGACGCTGGAAGTTGTTGGGATTGTGAAAGCGACGAGCTTTGAAGGGAGCGGCGCGGCGCTGACCGGCATTACAGCGACCGACAGCACCAAAGTGCTCAAGGCCGGCGACACGATGACGGGGACGCTGACGAACACGGCCGGAGTGGCGATCAGCGCGACCGGCGACGCGTACCTGGCGACCGGCGCGACCGGTAATGTCGGCATTGGGACGACGGGTCCGGGGGCGAAACTCGAGATCAGTGCGGCAGGAACTGATATATCTGCTTTTGATATTCAGGTGCCCAATGGGAACCCGTGGCTGGTGCGGATGCTGAACAGGGCATATTCAACCGATTTGGCAAATGCTTTTACTTATTATCAAAGCAATACTGGCTATCTTGAAATGCGGAACATGGGGTATGGCGCCAATTTGGTGTTGTATAACGGCAATGTTGGCATCGGAACAACGGGTCCGGGAGCCAAGCTTGAGGTAAACTGCGGGGCGACACAGGACGGCATAAATGTTCTCGGCTCGAATATTCCGCAAATTCAGGTTGGCGCTGATTCCAACAACAATTTCCAATTATATTGGAATAACGGAGCCGGTTATTTCGGCACTTGCTACAATGCCGCCCCGATGTATTTTGCGGGGAAGGACATATACTTTACGCCAAGTTCTGTCCAGACGATGTATCTCTCGAGTTCCGGCAGCGTCGGCATCGGAGGGGTGGTGAACCCCGGGGCGACGTTGGAAGTCGATAGTTCAATCTCTACCCTAAGCTCTTTGGGGGTTGGGTATTTTTTGAACACTTATGACAATTATAACGTCAATCCAACCGTTTCTTATCCGGTGCTTACATTGGCGCGAAAATCGGTAGATGGCTTTACCTATCCCTCGGTAATGCAGGTTGGCATTTCGCGTTGGGAAGACGTAGGGACAAATGGCAGGACGCAAGCCGATTTTATACTGACCAATGGCAATAGTATTTACGCTGATACGACGGTTATGACATTGCGCAGCAGCGGCAACGTCGGCATCGGCACGACGGCGCCGTCAAGGACCCTGGAAGTTGTCGGGGTCGTCAAGGCGACCAGCTTTGAAGGGAGTGGCGCGGCGCTGACGGACATCACGGGGACAGATAATACCAAGGTCTTGAAGGCCGGCGACACGATGACCGGGACGCTGACGAACACGGCGACGACCGGTCTGGATGTTTCCGGCAACGCGTATTTTGCGACCGCGGCCGGCAGCGTCGGCGTCGGGACGACGAGCCCTAGTTATACTTTGCACGTTAAAACGGCGGCAGGGATACAGGCCCTGGAGTCCACATCTGCCGGTGAGGTTGATTTTTACATGATACCCAACGGCAGTCACAGTTGGACTTTTGGCGCAAATTCGGTCGGCTGGTGGGCGTATGACTTGGGCGTTAATAAATACAGGATTATTGCCGACCAATCCGGCAATTTACAATTGGGCGGTGATGCTTCTTTGACGCCGACAATGTATGTGGCAAGTAGCGGCTCCGTCGGTATCGGAACGACGGCGCCCTCAAGAACCCTGGAAGTTGTCGGGATAGTAAAGGCAACGAGCTTTGAAGGGAGCGGCGCGGCGCTGACGGGAATAACCGCCGATCACACGGCCACGGCCGACTACGCGGTTCTTTCGGGCACGGCGTCGCAAACGAGCTACGCGGTCCTGGCCGGAACGGCCTCCAATGCCGTAACGGTGAACAACGGCGTTTACACGACGGGCAGCTACAACAATCCCTCCTGGCTGCCGAGCGTCAGCTACGCGGTCCTGGCGGGGACAGCGTCGAGCGCGGGGACGGCGACCGACAACACCAGAGTGCTCAAGGCCGGCGACACGATGACCGGGGTACTGACCAACACGGCGTGGGGAGTGTTCGGGCATCTCTACACCAGTTCTGACACCCAGTTCAATGTTTCTTCTTTGACGACATATAATCAAATTATGATGGGCAATCATGTCGGCACGGGGCCCTGGTTCGGCAACGGCCTGGCGTTCACGAATTCGACCGTCGGCTACGACGTCATGGGGATCAATATAAACGGGGATACTATCTTCATGGGTGATGCCACCCTGGGCAAAAATTACCTGGTTGTTAACGCGACCGGGGAATACTCATCTGACGTGGACGGATACATATCGGCCAAGAATGTGAATGTCTACGGGGGGCTGGCGCTCGGCGCCTACGCCGGCCTGCTTGCTCCCCCGGCCAACGGGCTGATCGTTTCCGGCCGGGTCGGCATCGGGACAACGAGCCCGGCGGCGACTTTTGAGGTCGGCGCCAACCATACGCTGGTGGTCGATACCGGCACCGGCTCCGTCGGCATCGGGACGACGTCGCCGTCAAGAACGTTGGAAGTCGTTGGTATCGTCAAGGCGACGAGCTTCGAGGGGAGCGGCGCGGCGCTGACCGGCATCACGGCGACCGACAGCACCAAAGTGCTCAAGGCCGGCGACACGATGACGGGGACGCTCTCGATAGATGCCGGGACAGCGGATACCGCCTTGCGGATCAGGACCGATGCGAACACTCGCGAAGCTCTTTATGTTTCCAAGGCCGGCAACGTCGGCATCGGGACGACGAACCCGACCTCGAAGCTGACGGTGGCCGGCACCGTCGAGCTGGTCTCCGGTTCGGGCGGCGCCGTCAAGTTCGCTGACGGGACGCTGCAGACCACCTCGACCTCCACCGATATCAAGGGGGCGAGCTTCAGCCTGCCGTACGCCACTTCCGAAGCGGTCATCCGGCTGCCGTACAACATCACCATCACTTCGGTCGAGGTTTACTGCGCTGATGGAACAAGTGTGATCGGTCAGGTCTCGAATAACGGCAACAACCTGGTGAGCGGGACCGGCATCACCGCCAACGCTGGTTCCTGGGCCGTCGCCAGCGGGGCGCTGTCGAATACCGCTTACACCGCTTTCAACAATTTGCGGTTCTTTACGCCGACCGTCGACGGCTCGGTCAACAGCGCGACCGTACTCATCCGCTATACCCGGCCGTGATCAATGCCTTAAGGCCGGGCTTAAGTGCGTTCATGGTGTCGTGTCTGCTGGCGGGTTGCCTGGCCGGCGTGGCGGCGGGAGAGGTAGAGGAACTGCTTCCTTCGCATAACATGAAACTGACGACGCGGGTGGTCGATTCGGGCGCCGCGCAGGGGGTAACGGCTTCTTTCCGCCTGCTGGGCAAGACCCGCGGCCACGGGCTGGCGGCCGTTTCCGCTCCCAGTTTTTCGCTCGGCGAGGGCTTTTTGCGGACCGCCTACTTTGGGGAGACGGTCCTGGCGCCGCTCGTGACCGCCATCGCTCCGTCAACTTCGGAGGCGAATAAGGTCGTGCCCGTGACCGTGACGGGCGCCAACTTTGTTTACGGCGCCACGCTCAAGCTGTCGCGGTCCGGCGAGCATGATATTACGGCCGGCAACGTCACGGTCGTTTCCTCCGGCCAGCTCACCGGCGAATTCGACCTGACCGGCGCCAGGCCGGGGTATTGGACCGTGACCGTGACCAATCCGGACGGCCGCTCCGGCTCGCTCCCCGACGCTTTCCGGGTCCTGGGGCCGGCGCCGGTCGTGACCGCGGTCGCGCCGCCGCGGGGGCTGAACAACCAGATCCTTGACGTGACGATCGCCGGCGACAACTTCGCGCCCGGCGCGCAGGTCAAGCTCTCGCTGACCGGGCAGAGCGACATCCCGGCGACGAACGTTACCGTGACGACCGACCACCGGATCAGCTGCCGCTTTGACCTGAACGGCCGGCCGCTCGGCATCTGGGACGTGGTGGTGACGAACAACGACGGCCAGAGCGGCACGCTGCCGGCCTCGTTCAAGATCGAGTCGCCGAATATCGAGGCGACCAGTCCGCTCGTCAGCGAAAAAAATCCGTACGATCCGGTGACCGGCGACGATTATTTCCGGTACGGTTTGAGCCGCGACGCCGACATCCTGCTCTATATCTTTAACATGCGGGGCGAGCGGATCTGGGTCTACCGGGCGGCAGCCGGCGCGGAAGGCGGGCGCGTGGGAGCGAACGCGGTGCGCTGGAACGGCGTCACTTCCTTCGGCACTTACGCGCCCGGCGGCGCTTATCTGGTCTATGTTTCGACGACCGTGAACGGCGGGCCCAAGGTCTTAACTATGACCAAACTGTTGATCACGAAATGAGGAGCAAGATGTCAAAAGCCAGTTTCGGCCCTCACCCGCTAGCTTTAAAGTTGCCTCCCTCTCCCAGAGGGAGAGGGGACTGCCTTTTGGCGCCTAAAGGAGTCGCCTTCTCCCTCTGGGAGAAGGCGGCCGGTCCGCGCCAGCGGATGAGGGCCTTTAATAACGTCGCGCAGCGACCCATTTATTTTTTATCTTTTATTTTTTATCTTTTATTTTTTACTGCTTTTTCCTTGCCGGCTACGGCCGCCATCATCAGCCAGGCCGATGACGCGACGCTGATCGGCGGCGGCGCCCGGCCGATCGGCATGGGCCGGGCCTTTGCGGCGGTGGCCGACGATGCCGACGCCATTTTCATCAATCCGGCGGGGCTCGGGGGGATCAAGGGGCCGACCGCCATGGCGATGTTCACCAACCTGCTCGGCGCGGTCTACTATTCAGAGTACTCGGGGGCGGTGCCGACCAATGCCGGGGCGCTGGGGCTCGGCTATGTTACGACCGGCGTCAACCAGATCCCGACCACGGACCAAAACGGCAACCTCGTTTACACCGATTATTACGATTCGCTGATGATCTTGAGCTACAGTTCGCCGATCGCCCGCTGGTTCGGCTACGGCCGCAATGTTTTTTTCGGCTTCAATTACCGCTTCTACAACCGCGGCACCAGCGGCGGCGTCAACGAGTCGGCGACCGGCCAGAGCGTGGATATCGGCTTGAAAGTTTTCGCCACCCCCTATTTGAGCTTCGGCGTCTGCCGGCAGAACATCCTGCCGATCTCGCTGGGCGGCGTGCTGCATTACAGCAGCGGCGCGGAAGAATCGTTCGCCAGCCTGACCAAGGTCGGCCTGGCCGCCCGGCCGATCCCCCTGGGCGGCGACCTGCTTCTGGTTTGCGACGCCGACCTGCCGGGGTCGAGCGGGCGGCCGACCACCTTGCATCTGGGGGCGGAATACAGGATTTTGAAGTACTTCACGGTGCGGGCGGGGCTGGACCAGAGCGTCGATTCGATCACCGCCGAGCGGACCAACTGGAACCCGACTTTCGGCCTCTCCACCGGTTTTTACGGACTGCGTGTTGACTACGCCTATCACGCATATTATAATGACCCAAGTTTGGCGACGACATACGTTTCCCTGTCCTATGCCGGGGAGCCGTGGTTGGCGCTTAAAGGAGGGCCTCCTGAATTGCCGGAAACCATCGAGAGGCACGGCCATTAAATGAAGTTCGCGAAAGTACTTTCCCTGGGGCTGGCCGGACTTTTCTTTTTGACGGCCGGCGCCCCGGCGGAAACGCCGCGCGAGCTGGCGCTGCGCGAGTACCTGCCGGGCGATATTGTCCACATCCTGATCGACGCGCCCATCGACACCGCCAGCATCACGGCGGTCATGCCCGACGGTTCCTCGGTGCAGCTTGGCTATGACGCCCGCTCCAATCTCTGGCACGGCTACTGGGAGATCCCGCCCGGCTTTAAAAAGGGGCAGTACCGCGCCCGGCTGATCGCCAGCGATGTGGCGGGCAATACTTTTGAAGGGAAAAGTTCGGCCTTTTTGATCGCGGAACCGGTCCTGGCGCTGATGACGAGAATTTTTACCGGCGAAGCGCCCCTGCCGCTCGCGCGGCGCGCCCCCGGCAAGCTTGAGGCCGCGCCCGAATTGACTGCGGAGGCGGTCCCGGCGGCCAGATTGCCGGTCCGGGAAACCAAGCCGCTGGCGCAGCCGGCGGCCGAGGAGGTTGAGGCCCCCGCCAGACCGGTGGTCAAAAAGGTTAAGCCCGCCGCCAAACCGGCGGCCAGGGCGCCGGCCCGGAAGCCGGAGCCGCGCAAGCAGATCGTTTCCGTCGTGACCAAGGCCGACTCCAGTCTCAACAAAGCGGAGCTGGCCATGGCCGTCCGCTCCGCGATGTCCCGGGCCGAGTACGAAAAGGCCAGGAGCCAGCTCCAGGCGCTCCTCCGGATCGACCCGAATAATCGGGAAGCCAAAACGATCCTCAACCGGCTGGAAGTCGTGATCCGCGCGAAAGGAACGGCCAAATGAAAAAAATTATTGTCCTGCTGCTCCTGTTCCTCAACTGCTCGCTGGCGCTGGCGGTCGATCCGGACGCGCAGAAGTATTTCGACCAGGCCACCACCCGTTATCTGGTCGGCGATCTTGATGCCGCGCTTAAGCTGGCCAATCAGGCGCTGAGGATCGAGCCGGGTTACCTGGGCGCGTCGAAATTGAAGCAGAGCATTTTGCGGGAGATGAGCCTGACGGCAAAGGTGCTGCCGCCGGCCACCGTGCTGCCGCCGCCGGTCCCGGAAGAGGCCCCGGCCGCTCCCGCTGCGCCGGCCGCTCCCGCCGTCTCCCTGGCCCTTGATAGCCCCGAGATGATCTGGGCGGGTTTTGTGCTGGGCAGCCTGGCCCTGCTGGTCTGCTTCGGCTTTTTGGCCGGTTATCTGAAGAAGCTGCTGTCGCCGGCCCGGCGGCAGACGGCGCGCGCAGCGCGCGAAGCGGAGGAAACGGAAGAGGAATCAGGCGGCTCGAAGATGTTCAAGGCGATCTCCCAGGAACAGCGCCTCTGGTACAGAAAAATGAACTGGCGGGACAACCCGTTCACCCTTGACGTCGATCCCGAACTGTTCACCGGCCACGAAAAGGAGATCAAAGAGGTGCTGGAAAAGATCAACGCGCACAGCGGCCATATCCTGATCGTCGGCCCGCTGGGGATCGGCAAGACCACTTTCCTGCGCTGGCTGGCCAAGAACCTCCCCCGCCGCGAATACCATTCGGTCTACGTGCCGCGGCCGCCGCTGGAGTTCAACCAGCTGGTGACCCATATTTTCCAGAGCCTCGGCTACACGCAGGAACAGGCGCAGGCGGAGACGGGGCTGTACAATCTGACGCGGCTGCGCAGCCGCGCCAGCAAGCGGCTGATCATCCTGCTCGACGAGGCGCACGAGTTCACGATCGGGGTCGAGCGGCCGCTCCGGACGCTGGGCGATATCGACGGCGTCAACCTGGTGATGGTCGGCCTGCCCGAGACGATCGATAAATTAAGGAGCGAGATCCAGCCGCTCTATGAACGGCTGGTGCTCAAGATCACGCTCGACCGCCTGGCGCCGGAGGTGCTGACCGAATTGATCAAAGTGCGGATCGCGAGCGTCGGCGGCACCGGCATTCATCCTTTCAAGGCGTCGGCCATCGAGAAGGTCTGCGAAGTTTCCGAGGGCAATCCCCGCCGGGCGATCAAGCTCTGCGATGCCGCGGTCTCCCAGGCGATCAGCCGCGGCGAAGATATCATCGGCCCCGAGCTGCTCACAGAGGCGGACGGCCTGTAAAATGAGGGTCCTGGTCACCGGCGGCGCAGGGTTCATCGGCTCGCATGTCGCCGACGCTTTTATCGCGGCCGGCCACGCGGTCGCGATCGTCGACAACCTGACGACCGGCAAGAAAGAGAACCTCAACCCCAAGGCCGAGTTTTTTCCCGTCGACATCCGGGACGCGCGCCTGGCCGAGGTCATCAACGACTTCGCGCCCGGCGTCATCGCCCACCTGGCGGCCCAGATCGACGTCCGCAAATCGGTCAGCGACCCCGTTTTTAACGCCGAGGTCAACGAGCTGGGCAGCCTGAACCTCCTTAACGCGGCGGTGCGCAGCAAGGTCGGTAAAATAATCTTTTCCTCGACCGGCGGCGCGCTCTACGGCGAGGTGACGGAGCCGGCCGGCGCCGACGAGGATCACGCCCAGGAGCCGATCTCTCCCTACGCCATCACCAAACGTTCGGTCGAGATGTACCTTTACGCCTACGCGCAGCTTTACGGCCTGGGGTTCACGGCGCTGCGCTACGGCAATGTTTTCGGGCCGCGGCAGGACCCGCTCGGCGAGGCCGGGGTGGTCGCCATCTTCTGCGGCAAGATGCTTAAGGGCGAAACGCCGACGATCTACGGCGACGGCAAACAGCTGCGCGATTACGTTTACGCCGCTGACGTGGCGGAAGCGAACCTGCGGGCGCTGGCCGCCGGCGGCAACCGGATCATTAACATCGGCACAGGGGCGGGCACCTCGGTCAACGAGCTCTTTGCCGCGCTCAAGGAACTGCTGGACTTCAAGCTGCCGGCCGTTTACGCGCCGCCGCGCGCCGGCGAACTTTTCCGCAGCGTGCTCGACTGCCGCCGGGCGGAAAAGATCCTGGGCTGGCGGCCGCGCACCGCGCTGCGGGCCGGCCTGGAGCGGACGCTTGCCTGGTACCGGGAGAAATGATGCCGGCCGGGAAGAAGATACTCTATTTTTTTTCCGATACGGGGGGCGGGCACCGTTCGGCGGCGGCGGCGATCATGCGGGCGGTCGAGCAGCAGTCGGGCGAGAAATACGCCCAGGAAATGGTCGATGTTTTTGCCGCCACATCCGGCTTCCTCAACGTCTTTGCCCGGCTGTACGCGCCGGTCATCAAATATTCGCCGCGGCTCTGGGGCCAGCTTTACTACTGGCTGGATGACGAGCGGAAGCTCGAACAGCTCGAGCGGATCTCGCGCCCCTTCATTCTCAAGGAGCTGGCCAGGCTGATCAAAGAGAAGCAGCCCGACCTGATCGTTTCGGTCCACCCGCTGGTCAACCACCTGACCGTCAAGGCGATCAGGGAGAGCGGCCGGCGGCTCCCTTTTATCGTCGTGATCACCGATCCGGTCACGCTGCACCGCGCCTGGATCACTCCCGGCGCCGACCAGGTGATCGTTGCCACGCCGGAAGCCGGGCGCTTGGCCGTTAAGTACGGGATGCCGGAAAAGAAGATCAAGGTGATCGGCATGCCGATCGATCCCAAGTTTTCCATCAAATCGCCCGGCAAGGACGGCCGCGCCCGCCGGCGCTTCACGATCTTATTGATGGGGGGCGGCGAGGGAGCGGGCGGCCTTGACGAGATCGTCCAAGAGTTCGCGCGCCGCAAGTTCGACGGCCAGCTGATCATCGTCGCCGGCCGCAACCGGAAACTGGAGCTGAAACTGAAGAAAGAGGCGCCCAAGTTCGGTTTTCCGCTGCGCGTTTTCGGCTTTACCAACCAGGTTGCCGAGCTGATGGGCGAATCGGACCTGATCATCACCAAGGCCGGCCCGGGGACGATCGCCGAGGCGCTGGCCATGAACTTGCCGATCATTATCACTTCCTGGCTGCCGGGGCAGGAGGAAGGGAACGTCGAGTTCGTGGTGCGCGAAAACGTCGGGCGGGTGAGCAAGGACCCCCGGCGGGTGGTCGAACTGGTCGGCGAGCTGCGCCGCACCAGCGAATACGAAGAGATGAAACGGAACATCAAACGGGTCAGCCGGCCGGGGGCCGCGCTCGACATTGCCAGGGAAATCGCCAAATACCTCTGATGAAGGGTCATAGGGGCAAGGGTCATAGGGTCATAGGGTCTAGGGTCAAGGGCCAAGGGTCAAGATTTAGATTCCGGATCGTTACATTTATTTTTTATTTTTTATTTTTTATTTTTAATTTCGCCTCAGCGGAAGTTTACCTCAAGGACGTCCCCAGCGGCCATTACGCTTACGACGCGGTCTACGACCTGGTCAAACAAGGGATCACCGGCGGCTTTCCCGACGGCACTTACCGCGGCGACCGGCTGATGAGCCGCTACGAACTGGCCGCCTTTCTCGCCAAGTTCGCGCGCGCGCGCAACCTGGCCGCGGCCCGCGGCGAAAAACTGCTGGCCGAGATCGGCTCGGAACTCTCTTTGCTCGAATATGAGCGGGAGAAGGAGCGGCGGGAGACGCGCTACTGGGCGCAGCCGTCGGGCGACTGGCGGGCTGGCGTCAGCCCGGCCGGGAGCGGCGCGGCGGCCCGCTACCGGCTGCGCGGCGGCGCGGTCAGGAATTTAAGCGACAGTTCGTACGTCAAGATCGATCTTGACACGCTCGACACGGGTTGGGGCGGCGCCCGGCGCGGCCTCGTGACCGAACTGTTGGTCCTGGAGGGCGGGGTGAGCTGGGAAGCGGCCAGCTTGCGCGTCACCTCCGGCCCCGGCGAGCTGCGGCAGGCCGACGGCAGCGGCCTTTTTCCGGCGGAAGACGGCAGTTATTACCGGCAGCCCTGGCGCGCCCTTTATTTTGCGGCGGCGGCCGGCCGGACAGCTTTTGCGCTCGACCTGATCTCGCGCTCCAGCGACCCGTCGGGGCAGCTGGCCGTTTCCGAATTGAGCCCGCGGCTGACCGGGGATTTTTCGCCGTTCAAGCTGACCGTCAACCCCCGTTTTTTTTACGATCAAAACGGCGGGCGGGACCTCCGGCTGGAGCTGTCGGGGGCTTACCATGCTTCGCCGGCCAGCTTCAGTTTGCTGGCCGGGCTGGCCAAGGCGAGCGACTGGCCCCACGGACTTTATCTGCGGGGGAGCCTGACGCTGGCCGCTTGCCTCGAACTGACGGTCCAGCGGCTCGGCAGCCAGTACCGCGAAAAATTCTCTTATCATGTTTTCGATATTTTTGACCGCGACCTGGCCGACGGCTCGACCAGCTTCGGTCTGAAATTCGAGAAAACTTTGGCCGGCGATTGGTTCGTCAGCTCGGCCGCCGATTACACCCGGCCGCTCGAAGTTACCACCACCAGCTGGAGCCTGGGGCGCCGGCTGGGCGAGATGGTCTGGGAGCTGAATTACCAGACGGACAATACGGCTTATTCTCTCGGTTTTAAGGCCGAACTTCGACTGTAAATAACAAATCACAAATAACAAACAATACCGAATTACCGAAATTTCAATGACCTAAACAGCGTGCCCCGTTTTGGTAATTGGTGCTTGTGATTTAGATATTGTTTGTAATTTGATGCTTGTTATTTGGTTTTTTGTCCCCGTCATGCTATACTAAAATTTGGGTTGGTGTATGAAAAAACCGCTGATCGCCTTTTTATTAATGTTCAGCCTCTGTTCGCTGGCCGGGGCCGAGGGGCCGGCCGGTCTGTCCCGGCTCAGGCTTAATGATATTCCCGGCGACCACTGGGCGGCTGCCTCGGTCTATGACCTGGTTAAGTTAGGAGTGACCAAAGGATATCCCGACGGCACTTTCCGGGGCGACAAGCCGATCAACCGCTACGAAACGGCGATTTTCCTTGCCAAACTGGCCAAGGCGGTCGCCGGCGAGGACCTCAAGGCGGAGCTCAAGGCGTTGCGCGACCAGCTGGTGGAGATAAAGAACGCGACGCGCGAGAGCTTCAGCCTGTCCGGGAATTACGAGGGCAACTGGAAAGAAGGGAATGTCCTCTCGTCCCCGCAGCCCGGCGCGGCGCGGACCGGCCTGGCCAACTACCGGCTGGTCCTTGAGGCGAAAAAAGAGCTGGGTGACGGCGCCAGCGTCAAGATCAATCTGGATACGATGGACTTCGGTTATTTTAACGACGGGACCGGCCAATTTCCCGGCAACGGCGCGCTGGCCTCCGAGCTGCTGGCGATCGAGTCCAATATCAAATTTGATTCGCCGGGCCTGATCTTCAGTGAGCCGGTCAATTTGCAGCTGACTTACGGCCCCGGCGCCAAACAGCATCTGGCCGACCCGACGGGCGCTTTCCCGAGCGAGGTCGGCGTCGTTTACCGGCGGCCCGACACCGGCGTGGCGGCTTCGACCAAGCTGTTCGGGGCCGAGGTGCTCGGTTCTTTCCGCTCGGTGCAGGGAGCTACGCTTGATGCCAGCGGCCGGGTCAATACCGGCTGGCTCTCCGGCACGATCAGCTACACGCTGGAACGGTTCCTGCTGCTTAATTCGTTCAGGATCAACCTGATCGGTGATTATATCTCCCGCGGCCTGTTCTCGGCCGAAGAGCGCAGCGTCAAGGCCAAGGTCGGTTTCTCCGCGCCGCTGGGGGGAAAGGCCGAAGCGGGAGCCACCGTGGCGCTGGGTAAAACGCCGAGCAAGATGATGGTCAAGGGTTCGGTTTCCCTGAAAGACCCGCTCGATACCGGCACGGTCATTACGATCAACGCGGCCAAAGTCGGTTCGGAATATATCGATCCGGCCTTTGCGGCCGAACAACTCGAACTGGCCGGGCTTGACAGCTTCGACCGGCCGCTCGAGAACGGCACCGTCAACTTCGGCGGCCAGGTGGAACAGGTCGTTTCCGACCGGACGAAACTGATCGGTAAAGGCGATATCCGGCTGGGGAGCGACTACCGTTACCAGGGCGGCAAAGCGAGATTGACGGCGCAGGGAGGGATCGAATATAATCTTGCCCCCAATGTCGACCTCGACGCCGCCTACCGCGTCCATCAGGACAAAAGCACCGGCGACACTTCTGACCTGGCGGCCGTCGGCCTGCTTTACCGGTTTTGATTTATATAATTTTGTTCCTGGGCGGCGCGCTCAGGCTCGCGGCCGCTTTCTGCCTGGAAAATATCGCCTGGCCGGACGAGATCTTTCAGTCGCTGGAACAGGCCCACCGTCTCGTTTTCGGTTACGGGATCGTTCCCTGGGAATATGTCGCGGGTTTGCGCTCGTACCTGGTCCCGCTTTTCCTGGCCGCCGTTATCTTTCCTTTTAAATACCTCTCCGGGCACGGCTCTTTCGCCTATACCGCGACGGTGCGTGTTGCCCTCTGCCTGATGTCGCTCAGCCTGATAGTTTTCGCCTATCAATACGCCAAAACGTTCGGCAACCGCTTGGCCGGCTCGATCGCCGCCTGTCTGGTCGCGTTCTGGTACGAATTCATCTTTTTCGCGCCGAAGGCTTTCGGCGATCTGTTCGCCGTCTATTTAATTTTGCCGGGCTTGTTTTTTGCCGAGCGCGGCTTGCGGGACAAGCGCCCGCGCGATCTGCTTTGGTCCGGCTTGCTCCTCGCCCTGGGGGGGATGGTCCGTTATCAGAATTTGTTCCTCTTGGCCCTGCCGCCGGCGCTCTCTTTTTGGTACGGGTTTAAGGCGGCCGACCGGAAGCTTTTAAGGCATTATTTATATTCGGCCCTGGCGGTCAGCGTCGCGGCCGGCGTTCTGGATTGGTTGATCTGGGGCAGGTTGTTCCATTCATTGTTATATTCGTTCGATTTCTACCTGGTCCGGGGGGGCGCGACCAGCTCTTTGCTGACCCCGTTCGACTGGTATGTCCGGACCGGCTGGCGTATGCAGGGTTATTTATTCCCCTTGCTGTGCGGCCTGGCCTGGCTCTCTTGGCCCAGGGTCAAGCTGCTCTGGGCGGCGCTGCTGTTCTATTTTATTCTTCACACGGGGATCGCCAGCAAAGAATACCGTTATATTTTTCTCTGCTGGCCGCTGCTGATGATCGCCGCCGCGCTCGGCGCGGAGACGCTCCTGTCAAGAATAAGCCGGCCGGAGCTCCGCCGGGCATGGCTGGGGGCGGGCGCGGCTGGCTTTATCTTTTTTTCGGTCTATTCGGCCGGGAAATTTACCTGGGGCGACCTCGGTTACCGTTCCAGCTATCTCGACGGCCGCCAGCCGGCCTGGACGGTATTGCGGGCAAAGATCAGGGCCTATCGGTACCTTTCCGGCCGCCCGGACATCAGGGGCCTTTCCGATGACGTCTATAATTGGCACTGGAGCCCCGGCTATTATTATCTGCACAAAGATATTCCGGTCTTTTTCAACGCGCCCGGGCCGGCGGCCGCCGGCCGCGCGAACTATTTTATCAGCCGGGCCCCGCGCGCCGCGTCCGGCCTGGAGCGGGTGAAGCAGATCGGCGATATTTATATTTATAAGGCCAGATGAGCAAGATAATCGGCAAAAAAATAGTCCGTTGCCGGACGATCGATTCGACCAGCGACGAAGCGCGGCGGCTGATCAAAAAAGGCGGGGGTGAAGGGCTGGTGGTGGTGGCCGGCCGGCAGACGCGCGGCCGCGGCAAGCCCGGCAGCGCGTGGTTTTCGCCGCCCGGCAACCTTTATTTTTCCGCGGTGGTCAAGCCGTACAAGGACCCGCGCGACCTTGCCCCGCTCACTTTATTGAGCGCGCTGGCGGCGCGGGCGCTGATCGTCCGCTTGGCCAAATTGCCTGTCGTGATCAAATGGCCGAACGATCTCCGGGTGCGCGGCAAAAAAGTGGGCGGGATACTGACGGAACGGCTCCCCTCCGGCCACATCATCATCGGCATCGGTCTGAATGTCAATGCGCCCCGCCGCGCTTTTCCGGCCCCGCTCCGCGCCAGCGCGACCTCGCTGGCGATCGAGGCGAAGCGTAAATTCAACCTGGCCCGCTGCGCCGCTCTTTTGTCCGGCTTGCTTGACCGGGAATACCGGGAGTTCTTGGAAAAACGATGACCAAACGGGCGCGCGTTTTCCTGGCCGGAGCGGCGGTCGCGGCGCTGGTCGGGCTGGTTTATCTGCCGGTCCTCTCATATGAATTTGTCAGCTGGGACGACGCGACGATTATCGCCAACAATCAGCAGATCAGGAGCCTTGCCCCAGCCAATCTTGCGGCGATCTTCGGCTCTTTCCATTTCGGCCTTTATCATCCGCTGGTCACTTTTTCCCACGCCCTCGAATACCGTTTTTTCGGGCTGAACCCGCTGGTTTACCATCTCGATAATTTGCTGCTGCACTTAATTAATAGCGGCCTGGTCCTGCCGCTGGCGCTGGCGCTCGGCTGGCGCCTGCCGGCGGCCGCGGGCCTGGCGCTCCTTTTCGGCCTGCATCCGGCGCATGTCGAGTCGGTCGCCTGGGCGATGGAACGCAAGGACATGCTTTACGCGGCATTTTATCTGGCGGCGCTCCTTTCTTACATTAAATATCTTAAAGCGGGCGGCCGGCGCTGGCTGGCGGCCTCATTTTTCTTGTTCTTCGCCTCGCTGCTCTCAAAGGCCGCGGCGGTCAGCTTTCCTTTTGTCCTGCTGGCGCTCGATTATTATTTTAAAGGTAAGGCCGACCGGACCGCCTGGCGCGCCAAACTGCCTTTCTTTTGCCTGGCGGCGCTCGGCGGCGCGCTCGCCCTGCTGGCGAGGCAGTTTACCGGCGGCTTGACCCACGACCCGCCTTTTTCCGCATATAATGTTGTCATCGGCGCCTACCGGCTGCTTTTTTATTTTTTACCGAGGATAGTTTTCCCCTGGTTTGATCCGCCGCTTTATCCGGGCGTCTCTTTCAGCCAGAAGGCGTTCAGCGGTTTGCCGCCGCTCTACTGGCTGGCGCCGCTGCTTCTCTGTGCGCTCGTTTATCTTTTCTGCCGGCTGACCCGAGAACGCCGGGCGCTGTTCGGCGGGCTTTTCTTCCTGCTGACGCTTTTGCCCTCGTGTTTTCTCATTTCGGTCGGCCCGGCCGCCGACCGCTTCACCTATTTGCCGGCGCTCGGCGTTTTTTTCTGGCTGGCCGCGCTGCTCCCCTGGAACCGGCTGACCGGCGCGCTTTTTGTCCTCCTGATAATCGCCCTGCTGCCGCTCACGCTGCGGCAGGAAGCGGTCTGGCGGAACAGTTTGACGCTCTGGGACAGCGTGGTCCGCCGTTACCCGGCGGCGGCCGAGGCCTGGAACATGCGGGGTCTGGCTCACGCCGAAAATCTCCGCTTGAAAGAAGCGCTGGCCGATTTTGACCGGGCCTTGCGGCTTAAGCCCGATTTTGCCATTGCCCGCGCCAATCGCGGCGCTGGCCTTCAGCTTATGCGGCAGCTTGCCGGGCGCCGCCCGGCCGTGCTAAGATGACCATCATGGCTCTCCGGGGGATCAGGGGGGCGACGACGGTCGCCGCCAATACCAAGGAAGAAATTATCTCCGCCACCCGCGAACTGCTGGAGCGGATGGTGCGGGAGAACGCGCTGGCGGTCGGGGAGATCGCCGCGATCTTTTTTTCCGCCACGCCGGGGCTGAACGCCGAGTTCCCCGCAGTCGCCGCCAGCCGCGAGCTGGGCTGGAAGGAAACCCCGCTCATTTGCCTGCAGGAGATCGCCGTGCCGCACGGGCTGGCCGACTGCATCCGGGTCCTGGTGCAGGCCAATACCGCCAAAAAACAGAGCGAGATGAAGCACGTTTATCTGCGCGGCGCCAAAAAGTTAAGGGACGACCGATGATCATCATCATGCGGCCCGACGCCACCGAAGAACAGATCGGCCAGGTGACCGACCGGCTGAAAAGGAGCGGCTTCGGCGTCCATCTCTCCAAAGGGGCGGAACGGACCGTCATCGGCGCCATCGGCGACAGATCGGCCATCCAGCTGGAAACGCTTCAGATGCTCCCCGGCGTCTCCGAGATCGTGCCGATCCGCAAGCCGTACAAGCTGGTCAGCCGGGAATTCAGGAAAGAAGACACGGTGGTGGAACTGCCGGGGGGCGTGCGGATCGGCGCCGGGCAGAAACTTGCCATCATGGCCGGGCCCTGTTCCGTCGAGGGTGAAAAGGAATTTTTAGAGGCGGCGGCGGCGGTCAAAAAGGCGGGCGCGAACGTTTTGCGCGGGGGCGCGTTCAAGCCGCGCACTTCGCCGTACGCTTTTCAGGGCCTGGGCGAGCAGGGGTTAAAGTTCATGGCCGAAGCGCGCCGGCAGACCGGCCTGCCGTTCGTGACCGAAGTGATGGACACGCGGGACGTCGAACTGGTCGCGCGCTACGCCGATATGCTGCAGGTCGGCGCGCGCAACATGGCCAATTTCAATTTATTGAAAGAGGTCGGCAGGGCCAAGAAGCCGATTTTGTTGAAACGGGGGCCCGGCTCGACCGTCCAGGAGTGGCTGATGTCGGCGGAATACATTCTCTCCGAAGGGAACAAGCAGGTCGTGCTCTGCGAGCGGGGGATCAGGACGTTCGAAACGATCACCCGGAACACGGTCGATATCAACGCTGTCCCGGTCGTCAAGAAGCTGACCCACCTGCCGGTCATCGTCGATCCGAGCCACGGCACCGGCGAATGGGACCTGGTGCCGGCGATCGCCCGGGCGGCGGTCGCCGCCGGCGCCGACGGCCTGATGATCGAGGTCCATCCGCGGCCGGACGAAGCGAAGTCCGACGGCGCGCAGTCGCTCAAGCCGGAGACATTTGCCGGCTTGATGGCAGAGTTGAAGCTGGTGGCCAAAGCGGTTGGCCGGCCGCTTTGAGGAAAGGTTAATTGACGAAGAAGAAAAAGAAGAAACCGGCAAATAGCCCAGATCAACTTAAACGTAAAATCCCTTCTTTTAAGCCTGCCGTCGCCGGCCTGATAGCGTCGCTGGCCTTGCTGTTCCTGGTATTATCGTCATTGCCTCAAGAGGAGAAGGAGATTTCTTTCGCCTCTCCGGCGCCGGCCTTCCAGGTCTCGGCCGGTGTTACGGTCGAACAGCAAGCAGGCTTTATTCGCCTCACTAAAACGGCGGCGAACGGCGCGCCGATATTCTTTCTGGTGCCGAACGTCAATGTTGACGCTGATCTTTATGATGTGATCGCCCTGGAACTGAAGAGCGATCAGGCGTTTGAGCCGGGCCGGCTTTTATTTGTTTCTCGTTATAATAGAGGGTTTCAATACAATTTCGGCATGGATTTTGATTCGGGCCTGCGCGGCCGCTTCGGGCGACGGCTCATTTATATGAGGGCGCATGGCGCCTGGCAGTGGATCGTCAAAGATATTTTAGTGAATTTCGGTCCGCAGGCCAAACAGGTTGAGATCAAAAGCGTGAAGTTCATCCGGGCCAATCCGGGGACGCTGATTCGGGCGGGCTGGAGCGGACTGCTCCGTTACGGTGACCCGAAACTGGGAAGCTGTTTTGCCATGGCCTCGCCGCTTTTCATTTGGAATTCTTTTAACATTGTCTTGACGCCGTATCTCCTGGCCCTTCTGGCCCTGGCGGCGCTCGGCCTGCTGGCGGTGAATACCTTCAAACTGAACCGCCGTTACGGCGTGCTTATTGTTGCGGGCTTCTTCCTGGCCTTTTATTTCTGCTGGACGGTTCTGGAAACCAGGAACGGGATTTTTTATCTGAAAGGGGCGGCGCGGGACGTAGGCCTCTACTGGGGTAAGGATAAGTTAGCCAAACGGGAGATCGTGGTCGGGGACAAGAAGTTCGCCGATTTTATGGAATACTGCAACAAGAACATACCGGACGACGCCAAGCTGTTTAACCTGGTGTCGCGCGAGCCGCCCGGTACGCCGCCCAATTATTTGTGGGGGGTGATGTCTGGTTTTCTCCAGCGCCCGCGGGCGACCAGTTCTTTCCATCTCAAGGACGAGGTCTCGCCGCCGTATTATATAGTGTATTATACCGATCCCGGGAAGATCGCTGGGCTGGAGAACGAGCGCTCGGCCTTCGATAACTATGTGGACGGCTACCTGGAACTGGCGCCGGGGCAGAACCTGACCCAGGAATATTTCCTCTGGAACCGGATCGAAGATATCACGGCGCTGAAGCTGACGGTGCGGGGTGAGGGGCGGTTATCTGTAACGGTCCTGGGGGCGGATGGGAAAATAGAGGTCGGCCGGGGGACGCTCGCTTCCCTGGGCAGCAACGAAGCGGACTTCCGGATCACCGGCTTGCCGGGATATTTAAAAAACAGGGTCTTCCTGAAGGTGGAAAATAGCGGCAAAACTACGGTCAAAGTCGGCATTACCAGAGAAGATACCTATTTGCCCGGGAAGCTGTTCCTTAACGGACGGGAGCATAAAGGCGACCTGTCGTTCGATCTGTTTTATTCGATCAAGTCGCCGAAACTGTTCAAGGCCTTCGGCGAAGGAGCGTATATCTTTACCCGATGATACATTATATAGGTTTAATTATCGGCTTGCTGCTGACCTTCTGCCTGGGGAATGTTGTCCTGTCCTTTATCGACCGGGACAAAAAACTTGCGCTGCCGGAATATCTGGCGCTAAGTTTTCTGGCGGGTGTCAGCTTCACCGGCCTCTTGGTTTTCCTCTCTTTCTTCCTGGCGATCCCCGGGCGGGTGTTCGTGCTGGGCGCCCTTATCGTTATGGCCTTTGCAGCTAGGTTCGTTGCCGCCAAAGAAAGCGAACGGTATCTGCCGCTTAAGCCGGTAAAACTTCCGCCCAAGATAAACTGGTCCTGGCGGACGCTGGCCTGGTTGTTTTTGTCGGCTTTGCTCGCCAGCACGTTTTTATATGTTTTTGTCGAGACCTGCAGTAAGCCAGAATATTCGTGGGATACCTGCGGCCACTGGACCGCGCCGGCCGTCAACCTTTTCTATTTTGAAAAAGTGATCCCGCAAAATACTTTTAAGGCAATGCTTGAGTTCGGCGGCAACTATTATTATCCGAAACAACTTACCAATATGCATTATTGGCTGTTCGGTTGGATGGGGGTGGCGGACGACCAGTGGTCGAAGCTCTTTTTTCCGCTGGCGCTGCTTTGTTTTGTGACGATTTTTTATTCCGCCCTGAGGAAAGTTAAGGGGCCGCTGGGAGCCTTGTTTTTCACCACCGTCTTGCTCTCTTCCCCTTTTATCGTCTACCTGGCCACGATCGGTTATGCCGACGTGTCGGTTGGCCTTTATTTCTCGACCGGCATCATTTTCTTTTACCGCTGGTTAAAGGAAGGGGACGACGTTCACTTCTGGCTCTTTTCGCTCTTTGTCGCGCTGACGACCTGGGTCAAGCTGGAAGGCAAACCTTTATATCTTTTGGGCCTGGCTGTCTTGCTTGTCTATCTCGGCAAAGACTTCCACGGCTCCCTCAAAGAAAAAGCCGTCAGGTGCGGGCAGTACTTTGCGGCCTACGCGCTGACCGGACTGCCCTGGCAGCTGTTTTTGTTCTTCAATCACATCCATACCCGCGAACGCTTGGCGAACTACCTTGGTTACGCGCTGGAAATGCAACGACAGGTTTACGAGCTCCTTTTCTTGCAGGGGACTTGGGGACTGGTCCCGCTCCTTCTGCTGGCGACGGTCGTCGTTTTTTTCAAGCGAGCTCTCAGGCGCGAAAATTTTTATCTGCTCCTGACCCTGTTGCTGTTTTATGCACTGATCCTCTTCCTCTATTTGTTCACTCTTGACACTTATTTTATGCTGGAGAGCGGTTTCAACCGCCACTGGATCATGGTCTATCCCGTTTCGGTCTTCACCCTGGCTTGCCTGACGCCGTCTTGGCGGGAATTTTGGAGCGGCGATGACGGATAAGTGTTTGATCTCCGTGGTCATTCCCTGCCTGAACGAAGCGAGGTCGCTCGGCCTCTGCGTGGAGCGGGCTCGCCGCGCGCTTAAGGAACTGGGGCGGGAAGGCGAAGTCGTGGTCGCCGACAACGGCTCGACCGACGGTTCCGAACGGGTCGCGCAACAGGCTGGCGCCCGCGTGGTCAGGGCCGCTGCCCGAGGTTACGGCGCGGCCTTGATCGAGGGCTTTCAGTCGGCGCACGGCGGGATACTGGTCATGGGCGACGCGGACGATTCCTACCATTTCGACGAGATCGCGCCGTTCGTCAATAAGATCGAAGCGGGCTATGATCTGGTCATCGGCAACCGGTTCCGGGGGCGGATCGAGGCGGGGGCGATGCCGCCGCTTCACCGCTATCTGGGCACCCCGGTCTTGAGCCGGCTGGCCGGTTTCTTTTTTAAAACGCGGATCGGCGACGTTAACTGCGGGATGCGGGCCCTGACCAAAGAAGCTTTTAACCGGATGCAGCTCAAGGTCGAGGGGATGGAGTTCGCGACCGAAATGATCGTCAAGGCCGCGCTCTGCAAATTGAAGATCGCGGAGATCCCCTGCAATCTTTACCGCGACCGGCGGGGGCGCAAACCGCACCTCAACACCTGGCCGGACGGCTGGCGGCACCTCCGTTTTATGCTCCTCTTCCGGCCCGATTGGGTGTTCATTGTGCCGGGGCTGTGCCTGGCCGCGGCGGGCCTGGCGGGGCTGGCAGCGCTGGTTTTGCGGGACGTTTTTTCGCCCGGCTTGTGGCTGCCGGTCGTGACGCAAAATCATATGCTCTCTTTCATGCTGCTTTTCCTGCTGGGCGCCCAGATCACCGGCCTGGGCCTGGCCGCGGAAGTCTTCAGCTTTTCCCGGCACTTTGACGCCGAAAAGAAAAGCATCATTTTTCTGCAGAGGCATTTCACCCTCGAGCGCGGGCTGTTAGGCGGCCTGGCTCTGATCGGGGCGGGGGCGCTTGGCCTGTTGTATCTTCTGGTCTCATACCTCGGTCTTTGGCCGTCCCTCTCGCTCCTGTTGCGCTTCGACCTGGCGGTTTGCGCCATCACCAGCCTCACTTTCGGCGTCCAGCTGGTGTACAGCTCGTTCTTATTGAGCCTGTTCTACCTGAAGATAAAATAGGCATGAACCTGAAAAAACTGCAGAATCTGCCCAATACTTTTGCCGGCAAACTGCTCAATCTGGTCTTCCTGTTCGGCGGTTACGCGCCGCTGGCGCCGCGCTTTGTCGAGTTGCTCCCGACTTACCGCTGCAACCTGCGCTGTGAGTTCTGTTATCAGGCGCCGGAGAAAAGGGACAGATATCCCGACCTGACGCTGGCCGGCGCCCGGCGGATCGAAGAAAATCTGCGCCGCTCATTTCGCCACCGGCCCCGCATCCACTTGTTCGGCGGCGAGCCGACCGTCAATCGCGATTTCATGGAGATCGTGCGGCTGTTCGCCGGGTGCGGCTACCGCCTGTCCCTGACGACCAACGGCGTCGAGCTGGGCAAGTATCTCGCTGGCTTGCAAGCGGTCCGGCAGCTTAAGGAAATAAATATCTCGCTCAATACCCTGGATATTAATAACGCGCTAAAGTTAGCGGGGCAGCTCGGTCATATCAAGATAAATATTAATTGCCCGATCAACCGGAGCAATCAGAAAGAGCTGACGCGCATCGCGGCGGCCTTGGCCGGCGGCCGGGTGAACAGTCTGACCTTCCAGCACGCGACTTTTGCCAAAAGCGCCCCGCCGGACATTGATCCGGAGGTGGTGGCAGAGCAGGTCAAGGGACTCAAGAGCAAGAGAGCCGGGTTCCCGATTTTGTTCCTGCCCGAAATAAAGCCCGGGGACATAAAAAAATATTACACCGATCCGGCTTTTCCTTATAAGGATAAATGTGTTTTTCCCTGGTTCGTCCTTTTTATCCAGCCGAATGGCGACATAATCCCTTGCGACGAGGTGGATGAGAAAATGGGGAACGCGCTCACGGAGGATTTGGCCGCGATCTGGAACAACGGAAAATACCGCCGCTTCCGCGCCGGTATCATTAAAAAGGGCGTTTCCGCGCCGATCTGTTTCCGTTGCTGCCACCGGCAGTATTATTGACGGATCTGCCCGTCCAGCTCGGCCAGCAGGCTTGCCAGCCCGGTTCCGTTCAGGGCGGAGAGCGCCACCGCCGGTTTGTATTTACTCAGGACTTTCTTCGCGACCTTCTTCCCGCATTTGTCGGCTTTATTGAATACGGTGATCATCGGCTTAGTAATGCTCTTTAATTCCTCCAGCACCCGGTAGACCGCGCTGATCTGCCGCTCGTAATCGGGATTGGCGCTGTCGACCACATGGATAAGCAGGTCGGCGTCGGTTATTTCTTCCAGCGTGGCGTGGAAGGCGGCGACAAGTTGATGGGGGAGCTTCTGGATCAGGCCGACCGTGTCGGTCAGCAGGGCCACTTTTCCCGACGGCAAGCAGAGCCGACGCGTCGTCGGGTCGAGCGTGGCGAACAATTTGTCCTGCGTCAGGACGCCCGCCCGGGTCAAGGCGTTCAGCAGCGTCGACTTGCCCGCGTTGGTGTAGCCGACCAGCGCGGCGACCGGGATCAGGCTGCCGCGCCGCTTCTCCCTTTTGCGCTGGCGTTCCAGCCGCACTTTTTCGATCTCCTCTTTTAGCCGGGCGATCCTGGCGCGCAGCGCCCGCCGGTCGTACTCGAGCTTGGTCTCGCCCGGCCCCCGCGTGCCGATGCCGCCGCCCAGCCGCGAGAGGCTGGCGCCCTGTCCGGTCAGGTGGGAGAGCCGGAACTGCGACTGGGCCAGTTCGACCTGCAGCCGGCCTTCGCGGCTCCTGGCGTGCTGGGCGAAAATATCGAGGATCAGCTCGGTCCGGTCGATGACCTTGAGCCCCAGCGCCTGTTCGAGGTTCCTGGCCTGCGCCGGGCTCAAATCGTGATCGAAGATCACCAGCTCGGCCGCGGCGGCGGCGCAGCGCGCCTTGAGCTCCTCCAGCTTGCCCGAACCGAGGAAATAACCGGGATCGGGCGCCGCCCTTTTTTGCGCCAGGCGGCCGGCCACGCGGGCGCCGGCGGTTTCGGCCAGACGGGCGAGTTCGGAGAGGAGCGGGGGTTCATTTTGGAATTCGAGGCCGACCAGAAAGGCCCGTTCCGCGCGGGCAATGACGTCGGCGGAGGCAAAGCCGTGAACTTTCATTAAAACTATTATAACACGGGGGACTGTGTTATAATTTCGCTGACTAAAATGGCGGGTAAAGAGCCGAAAAAAATACTGGTGGTGGACGACGAACCGGACGTCGTTTCGCTGCTGACCCTCTTGCTGACCGCGCAAAATTATCAGGTCGCCGTCGCCCGGGACGGCGCCGAGGCGCTGGCCAAGGTCCGCGACGAGAAGCCCGGCCTGGTCCTGCTCGACGTCATGCTGCCGGAAGTCGATGGCTATGAGGTCGCCCGTGTGCTAAAATCCGATGACCGGTACCGCCGGATACCGATCATCATACTGACGGCGGCTGGCCAGGAAAGGACCGGCGCGCCCGAGCCGGCGGTCGGGGTCGAAGGTTACTTGACCAAACCGTTCGAAACCGCCGAGCTGCTGGAGCGGATCGCTGCGGTCCTGGCCGGGAAGGGGAAGAGAGCCAATGGTCGATCAAAGTAAATCGCTGCGCGACTGCCTGGTCAGCAGCGGCTTGCTCAACGAAGCGCAGGTCAAGGAAGCGATCGAAGAGGGCCGGCGCACCGGCGAGACGCTGATCAAGAGTTTGCTGCACAAAGGGTTGATCAACGAAGAGACCCTGATCACTTTCCTGGAAAAAGAGATGGAGATACCCCGGGTCGACCTTTCCAGTTATCTGGTCGACCAGAAGACCATCGAGCTGGTGCCGATCCAGATCGCCCGCAAATATAAATTGATCCCGCTCTTCAAGGTCGGTGACGTGCTGACGATCGCCATCGTCGATCCTTTTGACGTGCTGGCGCTTGATGAGGTCCGGAACAAGAGCAAATGCGATGTCGAGCCGATGGTGGCGACCAGCAAGGAGATCGACACGGCGATCACCCAGTATTACGGCGTTTCCGGTTCGGTCGAAGCGCTGATCAAGGACGTTGGCGCGGCCAAAGCGGCGCCGGCCGCCGCCCTGACGGATGACGCGCCGGTCATCAAGCTGGTCAATTTGCTGATCGTCCGGGCGATCGCCGAGGGGGCGTCCGACGTGCACATCGAGCCGACCGAGAAGCACATCCGCGTCCGCTACCGGATCGACGGCATGATGCGCGACGTCTCGACCGCGCCGCTTTACCTTTTGCCTTCGCTCATCACCCGCGTCAAGGTCATGGGCAAAATGGACATCGCCGAGTCGCGCCTGCCGCAGGACGGCCGTTTTGAGCTGAAGGCCGAAGGGAAATCGATCGACGTCAGGGTCTCGGTCTACCCCATCATTTACGGCGAATCGATCGTCATGCGCCTGCTTGATAAAAGCAACGTCATGATCACCCTGGAGCAGCTCGGCCTTGGCGACGAGGTGATGAGGGCCTTCATCGAAGTGATCAAGCGCCCTTTCGGCATCGTTCTGGTGACGGGGCCGACCGGCTCGGGCAAGACCACGACCCTTTATTCGACCCTTAACCGCATCGTGACGCCGGAAAAAAACATCATGACGATCGAGGACCCGGTCGAGTACGAGCTGCCCGGCGTCAGGCAGGCCCAGGTCAATGTCAAGGCCGGCCTGGAATTCGCCAACGCGCTCCGTTCGATGCTGCGCCAGGACCCCGATGTTTTGCTGGTGGGCGAGGTCCGCGATGAAGACACTGCCCGTGTCGCCATCCAGTCGGCGCTGACCGGCCATCTGGTCTTTTCCACTCTGCACACCAACGACGCCGCCGGCAGTCTGGGCCGCCTGGTCAACATGGGAGTGGAGCCGTTCCTGATCGCTTCGGCCATGGCGGCGTCGGTTGCCCAGCGCCTGCTCAGGGCGATCTGTCCCAAGTGCAAGGAGCCGTTTGAGCCGCCGCCCGAAGTGCTGCAGAAACTCGGCCTGAGCCCGAACGAACGGGTCCAGTTTTTCCACGGCAAAGGCTGCAAGAACTGCCGCAATACCGGTTACCGCGGCCGGACGGCGATCTTCGAGATCCTGGTGGTCGACCTGAAGATCCAGGAGCTGATCTTGCGCCGGGCCTCGACGACCGAGCTCAAGCAGGCGGCAGTGGCGGGCGGCATGAAGACAATGCGCGATGACGGCTTGCGCAAAGCGAAAGAGGGGCTGACGACGATCGATGAGGTTTTCCGGGTGACCCAGCTTGACTAGTTTTAATTACCGGGCCAGGGACCGGGCGGGGGTCTTGACTGCCGGCAAACTGGAGGCCGAGAACCAGCGGGCCGCGGCCGTGCAGCTGGCGCGCCAGGGCTTGAGCCCGGTGGCGATCGAGCCGACCGAGTCGGTCGGCGCGGGCGAAGGGCTGGAAGAATTCCTGATCTCGATCCAGAAGATCAGGTCCCAGGACATGGTCGTTTTTTGCCGCCAGCTGGCTTCGACGCTGGAGGCCGGCGTGCCGCTGATCAACAGCCTTGACGCCCTGTCCGAGCAGATCAGCAACCGCAAGTTCCAGAACGTGATCATCGAAGTCAAAAGAGAGATCGAGGGGGGGGCGGCTTTTTCCGACGCCCTGGTCAGGTACGACAAGGTTTTTCCGGCGCTGCTCATCAACATGGTCCGGGGCGGTGAAAAAGCCGGTATCCTGCCCCAGGTGCTCGACCGCGTCTCAACGATCATGGAAAAAGACCTGGAAACCTCCGACAAGATCAAGGGCGCGACCCGTTATCCGATCATTGTGGTCTTCGTCCTGATCGCCGCTTTCATCATACTGACGGTCTTCGTCATTCCCCGCTTTGTCTCTTTCTTTGCCTCCTTCAAGGCGGAACTGCCCCTGCCGACGCGCATGCTGATCGGCGCCAACTATTTCATGGTGCACTACTGGTACTGGTGCGTGTCGGTCGTGGTCGGCGGCTATTACGCCTTTATCCGCACGCTGGCGACCGAACGGGGGCGCTACGCCTGGGATGGCCTGATGCTGCGGCTCCCCCCGTTCGGCCCGCTGTTCACTAAAATTTATCTCTCCCGCTTCGGCCGCATGCTCTCGGCCATGCTTGGTTCCGGCATCCCGGTCCTGGAAGCGCTGGCCGTGACCGCCGCCACGATCGAGAACAAAGTGCTGGGGGGAGTGGTGCTTGGCCTGCGCGACGGCGTGGCGACGGGGCGGGGGCTGGCGGAGCTGATGAAAGAAAGCAAGTATTTCCCCCCGATCTCCGTTTCCATGGTCGCCATCGGCGAAAAGGCCGGCACCCTGGAGGCGATGCTTAACAAACTGGCCGATTATTTTGACCGTGAGATCGACTATACCGTCAATAACTTGACGCCGCTGATCGAACCGCTGATGATCTTCGGCCTGGCGGGAGTGCTGATGGTCTTTGCGCTGGGGATCCTTTTGCCGATGTGGGAGCTGATCAGGGTTTTCAAGACTTAAAGGCCAAACCCACTTGACAAATTGGCGGCGGCAGTTATAATTCGCGTTAGTAGCGCCGCCGGGTGGTTGTTGCGCCGGGTGAGCGCCACCGGCCGAAAGGGGGGAGTTATGGGGTGGCTGGTTTTTGTGGTAGCGATCAGCTTGCTGGCCGGCTGCGCTCTGCTCTTTGCCGACGAGCGGATCGAGCAGGCCGTCGGCTGGTTCAACCGGCAGGTTTTTCACCTCGACCCCAAGCTGTACGCGGTCCGGGTCCCGGCCGGCCTGGCGCTGATCATTGCCGGCGGCTGGCTCTTCTCCGTGGCCCGCGCTTTTGCTTCTCTTTGGTATCTGGGAGTCAGCGGCGCTGTGGTCATAGCCATTGGCGCGCTGTACGTCTTCCTGCCCGATTGGCTCGGTGGTTTAACTTCGGCCGCTGATCAACTCTTGATCTCCACCGATGAACTTATCCTAAATGCCCGCAAGAACATGGGCGTGGCGCTGATCGTCAGCGCGCTTTACATGTTCATTGTGCTGGTTGCGGCTTGATTATTTATCACGGCAGTGATAATAATATACAAGGGGGGTGAAAAATGAAACGGGGTTTTACTTTGATCGAGCTAGTCATGGTGATCGTGATCCTGGGCATCCTGGCCGCCACGGCTTTGCCCAGATTCGTCGATCTGTCCGCCAAGGCCCGCGAGAGCGCGTCGAAAGGGGCGCTGGGCGGGATCCGTGCGGCGCTGGCGATTACGTATGCCAGCAATGCGACCTATGGCAATGCCGTTTGGCCGTCGACCCTGCTGGCTGATTATTTTGCTGACAACCAGATCCCGATGGAGCCGTACAGCAACAGCAATACGGTGGCGTATGGTTCTACGGCGCCGACCGCGGCCGGTTCGGGCTGGTTGTACGATTCAGCGACGGGCAGGGTCTGGATCAACAATTCGCTCTATTCGTCCTATTAATGTATTTTATGATGTAATAACTTAAGGCCCTGCTTAAAACCGGGGCCTTTTGTTTTAGGTTGCTTATTTGAGCAAGCGAAGAGGGGGTGAAAAATGAAGCGTGGTTTTACCTTGATCGAGTTGGTCATGGTGATCGTCATCCTGGGGATCCTGGCGGCGACGGCGCTGCCCCGGTTCATCGATTTGTCGGGCAAGGCGCGGGAAAGCGCGGCCAAGGGATCGCTCGGGGGCATCCGCTCGGCGCTGGCGATTACGTATGCCAGCAACGCGGCCTATGGCAGCGCCGGCTGGCCTTCGTCTTTGATCTCTGATATGTTTGCCGATAATAATGTTCCGACGGAACCTTACAGCAACAGTAACTCGGTCACTTACTCTTCGAGCGCGCCGACGGGCGTTGGCTCCGGCTGGGTTTACGACTCGACCACGGGCAAGGTGTGGATTAATAATTCATCCTACACAAGCTACTAATTAGTGGTTCCTTTTAACGGGGGCCTGGTTTCGACCAGGCCCCCGTTGTGTTATCCTCACCCGCTGGCGTGAACCTGCCCCCCGAGGCTGTCCGAAAACAGGTAGAGGAGGTCTTTAGACCTCCATATCTGGCGACCTAAAGGTCGCCGCTACAACATATATAGGTTGCTTGTTTGGTTTTCGGACAGCCTCGGATAAAACGGATTGTGTTATAATCATATTTCATGAAAAAGATCTTGGTCCTGGCCGGTTTTTTGGCGCTGGCCGCCCTCTGGTTCTGGCAAGAGTTGTTTTGCAATTATCTTTTCTGCTTCAGCGACCTGACCTTTTATTTTTACCCCTATCGCTGGCTGATGACGGAGTCGGTCCGTCAGGGAAGCATCCCGCTCTGGAATCCCTATCTCCAGCTCGGCTTCCCCTTTTTGGCCACGCTCCAGACCGGGCTCTTCTATCCTCTGTCCCTCTTTTATTTTTTATTCCCTTTTGACCGTGCTTTTAGCTGGTTTATCATCGTTCATTTTCCGCTCGGGGCATTTTTCATGTATTTGCTCGGGCGCGAATTCAAACTCTCGCCGCTGGCGGCCGCCGGCGCCGGGCTGACATTCGCTTTTTCCGGCTACCTGATCTCGGTCCTGCATATGCCGACGACGCTGGCTTCGGTCATCTGGCTCCCTCTGATCATGTTGGCCTGGAACAGGCTTCTGGGAGTGACAGGGATTGACAAGGATGAGCAGGGAGGAGCAGGGACAAATAGTATACTTGCTAATCCTTGCTCTTCCCTGATTTCCCTGTCGCTCCTTTTTGCCATCATGTTTTTGGGGGGAGAACCGACCATCCTCTACGGCACCGGCTGGCTGCTGCTCGGCTACCTGGCTTACATTAAATACGGGCGCTGGCGGGAGATCGGACGGGGGGTGCTGCTGCTGGCCGCGGCCTGCGCCGCAGCGGCCGCGCTGACCGCTGCGCAGCTTTTCCCCTTTTTGGAGCTGCTGGCGCATTCGTCGCGCAGCGGCGGCATCAGCTTTGCCCAGGCCGGGTTCTTTTCCCTGCGGCCGAGGGAATTGCTCGAGCTGGTCTACCCTTATTTTTTCGCCCTGTCCGAATATCCCTATGTCTCGATGAGCTGGCTCAAGCTCCCTTACCTGGGAGCGGTGCCGGCCGGCCTTGCCTGCTGCGGGCTGCTGTTCGACCGCGGCCGGCACACCCGCTGGCTGCTGCTTGCGCTGGCCGTCTTGCTGCTCATAATTTTAGGCAGCCACGCGCCGCTGCCGCTCTATTTCTGGCTTTACAAGCTCGTCCCCGGCTTTAACCTTTTGCGCTATCCGGCCAAGTTCCTCTTCCTGCTGGTCTTTGTCCTTTCCCTGCTGGCCGGCCGGGGGATCGACGCGCTCGGCGCGGAGCCCGCGCGGCTCAAGCGGCTGATCGTTTGGCTCGGCGGCGGCCTGGCCGTCCTGTTCGCCCTTTACGTTTTCTTGTCTTTCAATCCGGCGGCGGCGCTCCGGTTGCTGGCCCCGCTTTTTGACGCGGACTTCAAACAGGGATTGGGGCGCAGCGTGATGATGGTGACGGTGCCGCGCGACGTCGCCAATCTGGGAGTGCTGGTCTTTTTGCTCGCCTTGTTTTGCGGCTGGCTGGCCCTCTATTGTTTCCGGCGGCTGCCCCGCCGCCTGTTCGCGGCCGGCCTGGTGGCGCTGGCCGCCGCCGACCTTTACACGGCCAACGCCGGGGTCAGCCTGTCGCTTAAAGCGGAGGAATACCGCCGGCGGGTGCCGCAGAACATCAAGCTGCTGCAGGCCGATCGGAGCGTTTTTCGTTTCCTGGCCTCGCCTGATATTTTCCGCAGCTCGCATTTTGAATTGAGCGGCGAATACCGCGACTACGGCCGCTCGCTCGAATTCGCGCGCGACCGGCTGACGGCTAACCAGGGGATGCTTTATCGTTTGGCCGACGCCAGCGGTTATGAATCGATCCTGGGGGGCGATCAGGAACGGTTGTTAAAGCGGCTCTGGGGCCTTGATTCGCTGGCCGGGGTGCGCGTGCTTGATCTGCTCAACGTCAAATATCTGATCACCGGCGGCGAATTTCCCCGGCGCGGCTTCCGCCTGCTGACCCGGCGGCGCGACGAGCTGAAGGGGGGCGAGTTCCGCCTTTACCGGAACGAACGGGTGCTGCCGCGCGGCTTTTTTGTCCCGGCGGCCGTGACGGTGGCCAGCCAGTCCGCCGCGCTGGACGCGATCTTCCGCCCGGGCTTCGAGCCGCGGCGGGCGGTGGTGCTCGAGGAAAAAGTCGACAGCCCCGGCGGGTTCTGGTTCACCAGCGAATGGTATTATCCCGGCTGGCGCGCATACGTTGACGGCCGCCCGGCGCCGGTCTACCGGGCCGATTTTATGTTCCGGGCGGTGCCGGTGCCGCCCGGCTTTCGCGAAGTCAAATTCGTTTACGATCCGCCGATCTTCAAGCTGGGGGCGGCGGTCAGCCTGCTCGCCTGGGCCGGCCTGATCGTGGCATTTTCCGCGCTGATTGTCTATAATCAGATGAATAAATTCAAATGAAAAACTGGCGTCTTTATCCAGAACGGGCGGCGGCGGCCGCTGAACTGGCCAGCGCGCTCGCGATCTCCCCTCTGACGGCGCAGATCGTCATCAACCGCGGCCTGGCGGAGCGGGGGCAGGCGGAGGAATTCTTGCGGCCGCGCCTGGCCAGCCTGCGCGACCCGTTCGAAATACCGAATATCGGGCCGGCGGCGCGGCGGCTGCTGGCCGCGCGCGACCGGGGCGAGCGGGTGACGGTCTTCGGCGATTATGACGTCGACGGGGTGACGGCGACCGCGCTCCTGGTCCGCGCTTTCCGGGCGCTGGGGCTCGAGACCGATTATTACATCCCGCACCGCTACGGCGAGGGCTACGGCCTGTCGCAAGAGGCGGTCGGCAAGATCGCCGCCGCGGGGACCAAACTGATCGTGACGGTCGATTGCGGCGTCTCGAACACGGCCGAGATCGAGACGGCCGCCCGGCTGGGACTCGAAGTGGTCGTGACCGACCACCACAATCTGCCGGAGCGCCTGCCGCCGGCCCTCGCCGTCGTCAATCCCAAATTGATCGGCGGCCCGCATCCTTCCAAACAGCTTTCGGGCGCCGGCGTCGCTTTCAAGTTCGCCTGGGCGCTCTTCCGGCTGGCGGGGATCAGAGAGAGCGATTTCTTGACTTCGCTGCTCGATTTGGCCGCGCTCGGCACGATCGCCGACGTGGTGCCGCTGCTCGGGGAGAACCGGGTCCTGGCGGTCAGCGGGCTGAGCCTGATCGACCAGCGCAAGCGGCTGGGGCTCAAGCACCTGGCCGAGGCCGCCTCGCTCTCCGGCAGGATCTCGGTCAACCATATTTATTTCGGCCTGGCGCCGCGCCTCAACGCCGCCGGACGGCTGGAACACGCCGGCAAGTCGGTCGAACTGCTCCTCTCCGACGATCCCCGCCGCTCCGGCGAGCTGGCCCGCGAACTAGGGCAGATCAACGCGCGGCGGCAGGAGATCGGCGGCCTGATCAGAGCGGAAGTGTTCGCGGCGCTTGACGAAGCTTATCTCAAGGAGAATAAATTGATCTTTCTCTCGGGCGAGAACTGGCACCCCGGGGTGATCGGGATCGTCGCTTCCCAGGTCGTCGACGCCTTCAGCCGGCCGGCCGTGCTGGTCGGCGTCAATGGCGGGGTGGGGCGGGGTTCGGCCCGGTCGGTTGACGGCCTGAACATTTTTTCCCTGCTGGAGGCCTGCCGCGACCTCTTCATTGATTTCGGCGGCCATGAGGGAGCGGCCGGTTTTGAGATCGCGGCGGACAAGATCCCCGAACTGCGGGCCCGGCTCAAGGCCGAAGTCGCGGAGCGGATCGACCCGGCCGACCTGGCCCCCCGGCTGGAAGTCGACGCGCAGCTCGAACCCGCCCGGATCACTCTCGGCCTGGTCAAGGAACTCGAGGTCCTGGCGCCGCACGGCGAAGGGAATCCCGCCCCGGCCTTCATGATCAAAGGGCTGACTTTGGCGGATTATAAAAAAGTGGGGAAGGACGGCAAGCACCTCAAGGCCTGGTTCAGCAAAGAGGGGATCAATCTGGAGGCCATTGGTTTTGGGCTGGGGTTAAGTGGGAATAATTCCCCACACTTAAGTGCGGGGAATTATTATGATATTGTTTTCAATCTGGAGTGCAATGAATGGAACGGCTTTGAAACGGCCCAACTTTCTCTTATTGACATAAGAGAAAGTAATGACCAATGACCAATGACCAATTTCAAATGAGGGAGTGACTAATAATATGAAAGTCCTGGTCGTCGGTTCCGGCGGGCGCGAGCACGCCCTGGCCTGGAAGATCGCGCAGAGCCCGCTTGTCGACAAGCTTTATTGCGCGCCGGGCAACGCCGGCACGGCCGCCCTGGCGGGAAATGTGCCGTTCAAGGCGGACGACCTCAAGGATTTGCTTGAGTTTGCCGGGGAGAAGAAGATCGATCTGACGGTGGTCGGCCCCGAAGCGCCGCTCTGCGCCGGAATCGTTGATCTCTTCGAGGAGAATGGACTGCGGGTTTTCGGGCCGAGGCGGGCGGCGGCGCGGATCGAAGGAAGCAAGGTCTTTGCCAAAGAGATCATGGCCAAATACGGCATCCCGACCGCCCAGGCCGGTATTTTTGACCGGGCTTCCGACGCCGTCGCCTATATTAATGAAATGGGGGCGCCGATCGTGGTCAAGGCCGACGGCCTGGCCGCGGGCAAAGGCGTGATCGTCGCGCAGACAAAAAACGAAGCCGTGGCCGCGGTCAAGCTGATCATGGAAAAGAAAGAGTTCGGCGCCGCCGGGGAAAAAGTGGTGATCGAAGAATGCCTGGCCGGCGAGGAAGCTTCCATTATCGCCCTGACCGACGGCCGTTCGATCGTGCCGCTTGCTTCAGCGCAGGACCATAAGCGGATCTTTGACCGCGACGCGGGCCCGAACACCGGCGGCATGGGGGCCTACTCGCCGGCGCCGGTCGTCACCGACCGGCTGATGGAGCAGATCACGGTCGAAATATTAAAACCTTTCGTGGCCGGCCTGCGCCAGGAAGGGATCGTTTACAAGGGAGTGCTTTACGCCGGCGTGATGGTGACCAAAGCGGGGCCCAAGGTGCTGGAGTTCAACGCCCGCTTCGGCGATCCCGAGACCCAGCCGATCCTGATGCGGATGAAGAGCGACCTCGTCCCGATCTTTGAGGCGGTGATCGACGGAAAATTGGACGACCGGTTGATCGAATGGGACAGGCGGGCGGCGGTCTGCGTCGTGCTGGCCGCCGGCGGCTATCCGGGCAAGCACGAAACCGGCGCGCCGGTCGAGGGGCTGGAGAGGACCGATCAATTGGATGATGTCGTGGTATTTCACGCGGGGACGAAATTTGAGGGTCAAGGGTCAAGGGTCAAGGGTCGGGTAGTGACGGCCGGCGGACGTGTTCTGGGAGTGACGGCGCTGGGAGAGACGATCAAGTTCGCGATCGACAAAGCTTACCGGGCGGTCGGCTTGATCAGCTTCAAAGGGATGCAGTACCGCCGCGATATCGGCAAGAAAGCGCTTAAATATGAACGGTAGGGCAGAATGGCTGGCGCGACTGAAAGCGGCGTGGCCTTTTCTTTTGATCGCCGGGCTCGGCGCGCTGGTCTATTTTAAGACCTTATTTTTCGGGCTGACGTTCCTGGACGACAATGTCCTCCTCATCGATAATTTTGCCGTCCTGAAAAATCCCCTCAACCTTCTCCTCTCCTTCCGGCAGGTACTGGTGCCCGACTTCGGCCTTTTTTACCGGCCCCTGTCGCCCTGGCCGCAGATCCTGGCCGCCCAGATCGGCGGCCAGGCCCCCGGCATCTATCATCTGACCAACCTGCTACTGCATCTTTTGGCCGCCTGCCTGCTTTTTGTCTTCCTTGGCCGGCTCGGCTACGAGCGGACGCTCGCTTTGCTCGGGGCGCTTTTTTTTGCCGTGGCGCCGGCGCTGGCTTCGGCCGTCGCCTGGATCCCGGGCGGCATCGATGTTTGGCTGACCGTTCTGGTGCTGGCGGCGCTGATCTTTTTTCTCGATTACGCGCGCAGCGGCCGGTTTTGGCCGCTTTTTTGGCACCTCGTCTTTTTCACGCTCGCCCTGCTGACCAAGGAAATAGCGCTGGTCCTCCTCTTGATCTGCCCGCTTTATTTCTGGTTGGCCGCCGGCCGGGCCAAACAGCCGCCGCGCGTTCTGCTCTGGCCGGTCGGCGGCTATCTGACGGTCATTTGTCTCTGGCTGCTTGTCCGGCGGACGGTCGTCGCCGGCCCGGCGCTGCTGGCGGCCGATGGGCTGGCCGGGTCGCTTTTGAATCCGGCCGCCTACCTGCTTTATTTTGGCAAGGTCATCCTCCCTTTTAACCTCTCGCCTTTGCCGACGCTGCGCGATTCGCCGCTCCTCTGGGGCTGGCTGGCGCTCTGCCTGGTCGGGACGCTGCTCTTCGTCAGCCGGGAGAAACGTTACGGCCCGCTGGCCTTCGGCCTGCTCTGGTTTATTTTATTTTTAATGCCGGCCCTGGTCTTTTCCGATCCGGCGTTGTTCAACGGCGTCGCGCTTTACGAACACCGCCTCTATCTGCCGCTGATCGGGGTAATTATCGTCCTGCTGGAGGGGGCCGGAGGCTGGGCCGGGCGGAAAAATTTTCCGGCCGCCGCCGGGGCGGTCATTGCCGTCTTTGCGCTGCTGACATTCGTGCATCTGGACGTTTTTCACGACCGTTTGAGTTTCTGGGAGGCAGCGGCGGCGGCTTCGCCCCACCATCCGCTGGCGCACCGCAATCTGGGAGCGATGTATCATCTGGCCGGGGACCTTGCTCGGGCGAGGCGGGAATATTACCGGACGATCATGCTCAACCCGGCCGAGCCGATGGTCCACAATAATCTCGGCCTGATTTATATGAACCGGGGCGAATTCAAAATAGCCGAGGATGAGTTTGTCCGGGAGCTCCGGCTCAATCCCCGCTACGACAACGCGCTCTTTAACCTGGGCTTGCTTTACGCGAAGCAGGGGCGCCTGGCCCAGGCGCGGCTCCTCTGGCGGGAAACACTGAAGGTCAATCCCGGTCATTCCGACGCGGACAAACTTTTGAAATTGAGCGGGGGGAAATGAAGAAGACGAAAATAATGGTTGCCACGACCAATCGGCATAAATTGAGGGAGATCGGGCAGGTTTTGAGGGGTCATCGGGTCAAGGGTCATAGGGTCATAGGGGTCAGGGAGAATGGGAGGACGTTTGAGGCGAATGCGATCAAGAAAGTGAAGGCCCTTAAGCTCGGGACCGGCGAGATCGGGATCGCGGACGATTCGGGGCTGATGGTCAATTGTCTCGGCGGGAAGCCGGGGGTCAGGTCGGCCCGTTTCGCTTCGCCCCCGACGCCGGAGAACCTCTGCTCGAAGTTATTGCAGTTGCTGAAGAACTGCTCCGCCCGCGGCGCCAGGTTTGTTTGCGTTATCGCCGTCAAATGGCCGTCGGGCCGGATCAGGACAGTCAGGGGAGTGGTCGCTGGCCGGATCATCAGAGAGATGCGCGGCCGGCGCGGTTTTGGCTACGATTCGGTCTTTCGGCCGTGCGGTTATAAAAAGACTTTCGCGGAAATGTCCGCTTCACAAAAAAACAGATTAAGCCATCGCGGGCGGGCCTTGCGGAAGCTGAAAACGATCCTGGGCGCTTAGGGATAGGGATAAGGTGAGGGTGAAGAATGAGGGGAGCTGCGAGCAAATTATGTGCGCCTGGGGTGATTCGAACACCCTGCCTACTGCTTCGAAGGCAGCCGCTCTATCCAAATGAGCTACAGGCGCCTGAAATTATTATACACCCCTTATTAATTGTTTGACAAAATATTTTGCTCTGTTAAAATGCCAATATAATTGAGTCGTCATGAAGATCATTAAGATATATTTAAATTATGGCTGTAAGGTTGAATTGAGCGCCGCTTCGGATAAGCCGAACGTAGCGACGGACGAATTGGCCCGCCGCTGTGTTGGCGACGATGTCAGAACCCTTTGGAAGGCCGCCCGCGACGAAATCCCCGCCGGACACCTCTTTTAAAACAAATAGCCCGCGGTTATTGTTTTTTTTGGGGGGGGGGAGGTGCCAGATGAAATACGTAAAATTCAAAGGACGAATACTGATTATCGGTTGCGGTTCGGTAGCTCGCTGCGCTGTCCCGCTGATCATGGAAATGATCGACATTGAGCCAGCCAAAATAACCATCCTCGATTTTGTTGATAACCGCGAAAAGATCAAGGGCGTGCTTGGGCAAGGGGTGAAATATGTCCTGGGCCGGGTGACCAAAGAGAACCATGTCCGTTTACTGAAGAATTATGTTGTTCCCGGCGACATGATCATAGATCTGGCCTGGAACATCGATTGCGCGGCCATGATGCGATTTTGCAGGGGCAACGACATCCTTTACATAAATACTTCCGTTGAGGACTGGGACCCATATCTTGACACGGAAAGGAACGATCCGGCGCGGTACACACTGTATTCCCGGCACATGGAACTGCGGGAACTTGTTGCCAGCTGGGGAGACAATAGCGGGGCGACCATGATCTTTGATCATGGCGCAAACCCCGGGCTGGTTTCGCACTTTACCAAGCACGCTCTGATACAGATCGCGGAAAAGATACTGGCCAATAAGCCGGATAGAACGCGTCAAATGGCCCTGGAGGCGGCTTTGCACGGACGGTATTTTGCCAAGCTGGCGCAATTGACCGGGACCAAGGTGATCCACATTTCCGAACGTGACCTGCAGATAACCGACCGGCCAAAGCGCTGGAACGAGTTTGTCAATACTTGGAGCATTGAGGGATTCTTCGAAGAAGCCGTTGCCCCTGTCGAACTTGGTTGGGGAACGCACGAGCGCTCGTTGCCCAGGGGCGCCTACCGCCATCGGAACGGGCCGGGGAACCAGATATGCCTTAATACCGTCGGTATCAAGACCTGGCTGCGCTCCTGGGTGCCGAGCGGTCCGATCACCGGCCTGGCCATTCGCCACGGCGAGGCGTACAGCCTTTCCGATCGGCTGACGGTCTGGGAAGAGGGGAAGGCGGTTTACCGCCCAACGGTCTGCTATGTTTATTGCCCTTGTGATGCGGCGGTCAATTCACTGCATGAACTGGAAATGCGGGAATACAAATTGCAGGAAAAACAGAGGATCATGGGGCCGGAGATCATTGACGGCCGGGATGAGCTGGGTGTCCTGTTGTTGGGGCACGATTTTACGGGTTGGTGGTGCGGCAGTACCCTTGATGTCCACACCGCGCGTAAACTGGCAGGCCAGGAACAGCAGGCGACCGTTCTGCAGGTGGCCGTTTCGGTCGCTGCTGCGGCTGTCTGGGCGGTCGAAAATCCCCGGCGCGGCTTTTTGCTGCCGGACGACCTGGACCACGAAACGATATTGGATATTTGCCTGCCGTATATTAAGCCGTTTGTTTCGGCGCCGATCGACTGGACGCCGCTGAAATATCTCAATGCCAAATTCACCCGGTTCGATCTCCCTCAGCCAAAAATAGAGGATGTTTGGCAATTTGCCAGCTTTTTCGCCGATCACCGGGAAAGGGCAGGCGCGGTGGAAATGATTATTTGAAAACCAAACGGTTTGTGTTAGAATAAAATTATGGCATGTTGGGAAAAAAATGAAAAAGCACGTCAAATTCAACGGTAAGGTTCTGGTCATCGGCTGCGGGTCGGTGTCGCAGTGCGCGGTGCCGATCGTCCTGCAGCTGATCGACGTTCCGGCCAAGAATGTCACCATTATGGATTTTGTCGATAACCGGAAACGTGTCGCTTCTTCCTTAAAAAAAGGGGTCAAGTATGTCAGGGACCGGATCACCGAGAAGAACTACCGGGCCCTGCTGGCGAAATATGTCGGCCCGGGCGACCTGATCATCGACCTGGCCTGGAACATCGACTGCCGCGCCATCACCACCTGGTGCCGAGACAACCAGGTCCTCTACGTCAACACGTCCGTCGAGGAGTGGGACCCGTACAAGGACGAACAGCGCAACGACCCGACCAAATATACTCTCTACGCCCGCCACATGGAGCTCCGCGACATGATAAAGAATGTCTGGGGCGATAACACCGGAACGACCGCGGTGGCCGACCACGGCGCCAACCCCGGACTTGTTTCCCACTTCACCAAGCGCGCCTTGACCGATATCAGCAAAAAGATCATTGCGGAGAAGCCAAAGGATAAGAGAGTCCCGGCGCTGAAAGACAACCTCGCGGCCAGGAATTTCGCCCGGCTGGCGCAGCTGACCGGCGTTAAGGTCATCCATATCTCGGAACGCGACACCCAGATCACCGACGAGCCGAAACAGGTCAATGAATTCGTCAACACCTGGTCGATCGAGGGATTTTACGAAGAAGGGGTCGCGCCGGCGGAACTCGGGTGGGGGACGCACGAAAAATACGTGCCGGAAGGGGCTTTCTTCCACGAGACCGGCCCGCGCAACCAGATCTGTCTCCGCACGCTCGGCATGAAGACCTGGGTCCGTTCCTGGGTGCCGCAGGGCGAGATCACCGGCATGGTCATCCGCCACGGCGAGGCGTTCAGCATCTCCGACCGCCTGACCGTCTGGGAGAAGGGGAAGGCGGTTTACCGCCCGACCGTCCACTACGCTTATTGCCCGTCCGATTGCGCGATCAATTCGCTCCGCGAGCTGGAGATGCGCCAGTTCCAGATGCAGCCGAAAATGCGGATCATGGCCGACGAGATCATCGACGGCGAAGACCAGCTCGGCGTGCTGCTGATGGGGCACGATTTCAATTCGTGGTGGTGCGGCTCGCTCCTCGATATCCATACCTCGCGCAAAATGGTCCCGCACCAGCAGGCGACGACGATGCAGGTGGCGGTCTCGGTCGTGGCGGCGGCGATCTGGATGATCAAGAACCCGCGGCGCGGCTTCCTCCTGCCGGACGACCTCGATCACGAGGAGATACTCAAGATCTCCCTGCCATACATCAAACCGTTCGTTTCCAAAGCGGTCGACTGGACGCCGCTCAAGAACCTCAATACCAAATTCACCAAGTTCGATCTGGCGATCCCCAAGGCCGAGGACGTCTGGCAGTTCTCGGCCTTTTTGGTAAAGTAAATTGATCAGCCTTCCTAAGCTCAAAAGACTGGCCGAACGCGAGGGAACGCCGCTCCTCGTCATCGATCATGACGTGGTCCGCGCCAACTATCAGCGCCTGCACAAGCAGCTGCCGCGCCTCGACCTTTATTTCGCGATCAAGTCGAACCCCGAGCCGCAGATCATCTCCACGCTGTACGCCGAGAAGAGCGGCTACGACGTCGCTTCGCTCCAGGAGTATGAGGCGGTGCTGGAGAACATTCCCACCCTGCGGGGCAAAAAGCGCGACGACTTCATCTGGGACAAGATCATCGTCGCCAACACGATCAAGCCGGCCGAGACGCTCAAGCAGCTGGCCAATTACAACACGCTGATGACGTTCGACAACCGCTACGAGCTCGAGAAGATCAAGGAGCATTGCCCCGACGCCGGGCTGGTCTGCCGGCTGCGCGTCCAGAACGTCGGTTCGGTCGTCGAGCTCTCCAGCAAGTTCGGGGTGGAGCCGGGCGACGCCCCCAACCTGATCGAACAGGCCTTTGAGCTGGGGCTCTCGGTCGAGGGCCTAAGCTTTCACGTCGGCAGCCAGTGCACCAACATCGAGAACTATCTCAACGCGCTGGAGGCTTCCGCCCAGATCTTCAAAGAGGTCAAGCAGCGCGGGCACAAGCTGCGCCTGCTCAATATCGGCGGCGGCTTTCCCGTCCCCTACGACGGCAGCGAACCGCCCTTCGAGGCGATGGCCAAGAAACTGCGCAAGGAGATCGACCGGCTCTTTCCCAAGCACATTTCGGTCGTGGCCGAGCCGGGCCGTTTTATCGTCGCCACGGCGGCAACGCTGGTGGTCGAAGTGGTCGGCAAATCGTTCCGCGACGACAAGTGGGTCTATTACGTCAATGACGGCGTATACGGGACGCTCTCGGGCGTCATCTTCGACCACATCCCGTACCACTTCAACGCTTTCAAGCGGGGCGACAAGCGCCTGAGCGCCGTGGTCGGCCCGACCTGCGACGCGCTCGACACCGTCTCGACCGCCGAGATGCTGCCCGAGCTGAACCTCGGCGATCTGCTGTACGTCAGAAACTGCGGCGCCTACACCAACGGTTCGGCGACCACTTTCAACGGGTTCCCCAAAGCCAAGATCCTCAATATCAATACCTGATGATCCGGACAAAACGGATTGCACTGGAAACCAAGGGGAGAGACCAGGTAATTGATCTGACCGCTAAGGTCGAACAAGCGGTCGCCGAAACTAAGATCAAAGCCGGTTTAGCGACGGTTTTTGTCCCCGGTTCAACGGCTTCAATTACCACGATCGAATACGAGCCCGGGCTGATCGCCGACATTAAGGAACTGGGCGAACGCCTGGCGCCGGCCGGTAAAACTTACGAGCACGACCAGGCCTGGCACGACGGCAACGGTTATTCTCATCTGCGGGCCGCGGTCATCGGCCCGTCGCTCTCAATTCCGGTCGAGAACGGCGCATTGACCCTCGGCACCTGGCAGCAGATCGTCCTGATCGACCACGATAACCGCCCCCGCAACCGGGAAGTCGTCATTCAGTTGATCGGTGAGTGATGGCTAAGTTCCTGCCGGTCAGCCGGCAAGAGATCTGCGGCCAGCTCGATGTCGTCATCGTCACCGGCGACGCTTACGTCGATCACCCGAGCTTCGGCCCCGTCCTGATCGCCCGCTACCTGGAAGCCAACGGCTTTTCTGTCGGGATCATCGCCCAGCCGGACTGGAGAAAGGACGATGATTTCCTCAAGCTCGGCCAGCCGCGCCTTTTCTTCGGCGTCTCGGCCGGCAACCTCGACTCGCTGGTCGCCAATTACACGGCCGACAAGAAGGTCCGCCGCACCGACATGTACACGCCGGGTAACGTCGGCGGTCGGCGCCCCGACCGCGCCACGATCGTTTATACGAGCAAGCTGAAAGCCTTGTTCCCGGGCGTCCCGATCGTCCTCGGCGGGGTGGAGGCCAGCCTGCGGCGCTTTGCGCATTATGATTACTGGGACGATAAGGTCAGGCGGCCGCTGAGCTTCGACGCCAAGGCGGATTACCTAACTTACGGGATGGCCGAAAAAGGAATATTATCGCTGGCCAATAATGTAGCGGCGACCTTTAGGTCGCCATCTGATGGCGGTCTAAAGACCGCCGCTACGATTCCCAACCTGGCCATCATAGCCAAAGACAGCTCTCAATATAAAGATGCGTTGATTCTGCCGTCCTATGAAGAGGTCGCGGCGGACAAGAAGAAGTACGCCGAAGCTTTCAAGCTTTATTATACCGAGGGGAGAAAGAAACATCCGCGCGTCATCATCCAGCCCTGCCAGGGGAGGTATCTGGTCGTCTTCCCGCCGGAGGACCTGACTTCAGCGGAACTTGATTCGTTGTTCGAACTGCCGTTCGTCCGCCGGCCGCACCCGATGTATCGGGGGAAAAAGATACCGGCCTTCGATTTTGTCCGGTTCTCGACGGTTTCCCACCGCGGCTGCTTCGGCGGCTGCTCGTTCTGCGCCATCTCCCAGCACCAGGGCAAGTACATTACCAGCCGCAGTCTGCCCTCGATCAAAAAAGAGCTGACGGAGATCATTATGGAACAGCCCGGCTTCACCGGCCAGATCCTTGACGCCGGCGGCCCGACCGCCAACATGTACGGGATGAAATGCGCGAAAGATGAGGGCTGCACCCGCGCCAGCTGTATCTATCCGGCCGTTTGCCCGAACCTTGATGTCTCGCTCAAGCCGGCGCTCAAATTATTAAAAGAAGTGCGCGAAATACCCGGCGTCAGGAGCCTGTTCATCGGTTCCGGGGTGCGTTACGACCTGGCTTTGCTGGACGACGATTATCTGGAAGAGCTGGTGAAACATCATGTCAGCGGGCAGTTGAGCATCGCTCCCGAACATATTTGCGAAGAGGTCCTCTTGCTGATGGGCAAGCCCAAGGCCGGGAAGTTCCTTGAGTTCAAGGAAAGATTCGAACAGTTAAGCGGCAAACACGGTAAAAAGCAGTTCGTCGTGCCGTATTTTATTTCGTCGCACCCCGGCAGCACGCTGCGGCACGCGCTGGAGCTGGCGCTTTTCCTGAAGGAGAATAAGATCAGGGTCGAACAGGTCCAGAACTTTACCCCGACCCCGATGACCGTCTCGACCTGCATGTATTACACGGGGCGCGACCCGTTCACCGGCCGGCCGGTCCACGTGCCGAAGGGGGAGGAGCGCAGCTTCCAGCGCGCTCTGCTTCAGCCGGCCTTGGCTAGTAATTACCGCTTGGTGGCAAAAGCGTTGAAACAGCTGAAGCGCACAGATTTGCTTGCATCATTGACGCGCCAAGCCCGCCAAGTTGCAAAGGATCATTAACAGGACATTCCCCAAAATTTAAGCCGCAAAGTTGATTAATCCCTGTAGTTAAAGCAAAAATCGATGGCCAGGAAGTGGCAGCGGAGATT
>JAFGHC010000026.1 GCA_016939335.1 Candidatus Saganbacteria bacterium | reverse complement strand
TTTTACAATTACTGGGTTTTAAGCGGAAGCTTCAGCTTTCGCAATACCACTGGCAACCTACCGCCTTCAGGCGGTAGTAGTTGAGTGCCCTTTGCGTCTTCGTGCCTTAGTGGTAAAATCCCCATCCGAAATTTACCACAAAGACGCAAAGGCGCTAAGAACGCTAAGCGCTCCACTTAAGCTTTTCCAGGATCGGCACCCCGCTAAGCTTTTCGATAACTTCAGCATTGGTCTTTTCCGCTTTATCTTTGCCCGTAAACCCGTTCATGATTATCCCTGCTATGTTGATGTGCTGATCGATCAACGCACCCAAAGTGAGCATTGTGTGGTTGATCGTCCCCAAACCGGCCCGGGCGACAATAATAACGGGTAACTTCATGGCTTTTATCAGGTCGATGACAAAGTAATCTTTGGTGATAGGGACAGCCACACCGCCGATCCCCTCGACCAGCACCGTGTCATGCCGCTTCTCCAGTTCTTTATACGTCTTAAGGATTTTTTTCAGATCGAGCTTCTTTCTCTCCAGCTTGGCGGCGGGATAGGGGGCGAGCGGGTGCTTCAGGTGGACCGGATTAATTAACTCGAGCGGATCGTTCAGTTTGAGCTTCTTTTTTAAATACAGCGCGTCGTCTTCGGCGGCCGGGCCGGTCGAGATCGGTTTCATCACCCCGACGTCGATCCCTTCCCGCCGCAGTTTCTCGGCCAGATAGCAAGTGACGTAGGTCTTGCCTACGCCGGTATCAGTCCCCGTAATGAAGAGGCCAGGCATTCGATATCCTCCTTCGTATGCAGCGCGGTGACGGTCAAGCGTAAGCGCGCCGTCCCTTCGGGCACGGTCGGCGGCCGGATGGCGGAAAGGAAGATCCCTTTATCGAACAGTTGCTCTGATAATCTCTTTGCTTTGCCAGCTTCTCCGACTATTATGGGAACGATCGGGCTTTCGAAAGTAGCGGCGACCTTTAGGTCGCCATTAAATGGAGGTCTAAAGACCTCCTCTACTTTTTCCTTAAGGAACCGCGAATTCATTCGCAGGTTCCTTAGGAGCTTTGGTTCGCTTTCGATCAGCTCGAGCGCGGCCAGCGCCGCCGCGCAGGCGGCGGGAGGGAGGGCGGTGGTGTAAATGAAACTGCGTGATTTGTTCTTCAGAAAATCGATCAGCTCCGAACTGCCGGCCACAAAGCCGCCCAGGCTGCCCAGGGCTTTGGAAAGCGTGCCCATTACGATGTCAACTTCTCCCTTGAGGCCGAAATGTTCCTCCGCGCCGCGGCCGGTTTTGCCGATCACGCCGGTCGCGTGGGCCTCATCTATCATGGTCAGCGCGCTATATTTCTTTGCCAGCTCGACTATCTCCGGCAGCGGCGCCAGGTCGCCGTCCATGCTGAAGACCGAATCGGTGACGATTAACCTCTTATTGAATTTGTTTGAGCGCTCCAGTGCTTTTTCCAGAGCGGCCAGGTCGCCGTGCGGATAAACTTGAAGCTTAGCTTTCGACAGGCGGCAGGCATCGATGATGCTGGCGTGATCAAGGCGGTCGATAATGATCGTGTCGCCCTCGCCGGCCAGCGCGCCGATCGCCCCGAGGTTCGCCATAAAGCCGGCCGGGAAGAGGAGGGCGGCTTCACGGCCTTTGCAGGCGGCGATCTTAGCTTCCAGCTCTTCGTGAAGTTCCAGATCGCCGGAAATAAGGCGGGACGCGCCCGAACCGGCGCCGTATTCATCAAGCGCCTGTTTGGCCGCGGCGATCACTTTCGGATGATTGGCCAGGCCGAGATAATTGTTGGAGCAGAAGTTAAGCAGCTTTTTGCCGTTGATCTCCACGAACCGGCCGTCGGTCTTGTCGATCCTTTTTAGGGACCGGTACAGGCCGGACTGTTTAAGTTCGGCAAGTTCCTCATTGATAAACTCAAGCATGATGACATTATAGCAAAGCTTTTGATCGGGAAACCGGGAATCCCCATACTAATATTGTTTCTTTCTCATGATATAATAAGACGTCATGAACCCGATCTTATTCGTCTGTGTCCTGACCGGCATAATCCATTTTACCGAAACCGCGGCCTCATCGCTGCGCCTCGCCGGGGTCCGCACCAAACAGATCGCGACCTCGCTTTCGTTTGTTAACGCCACGCTGCTGATCACCCGGACCTCCAATATGCTGCAGGCGCCGTTCCTCGGCGGCATGGTCGACCACGCGATCCTGACCGGCAACCCCGGTTCGCTTATCGCCAGCTTCCGCTATGTGATCTTTGCCGCCTTTGTCGGCAACCTGTGCGGCGCGCTCATGACCCCGTTTTTCGTCGCGGTCTTCACCAAAGCGATCTTCCGCTTCGAAAGAGTCGGCTCCGTCCCCCGCCTGATCGCGGCCGCGTTCCGCCCGAAAAACCTGAAAGCGATCCTCCGCCGCTTCCGCCTGCCGTCAAAAGGGTCGTTAATGAACCTGGGCTTGCAGGGGATGCCGCAGGCCTTTCTCTGGACCAATCTGATCGTCGTTTCGGTCTACGCCATCGGCGTTCTTTCATCATTGTATGCCGGCGCGCTGGTGCCGGAGTTCCGGATCACCGCTTCCCAGCTTTCGGCGATCGTCAACGGCGTTGCTACGATCCTGCTGGTGACGCTGGTCGACCCGACCTGCGCTTACCTTACCGATCAAGCGGTCCGCGGCAGGCGGAAAGAAGCGGACGTCCGGGCGATGGTTTTCTACATTATACTGGGCCGGGTCGCCGGCACGCTGATCCTGGCCCAGCTTTTGTTCCTCCCCTCGGCCGAGTACATCAAATCGGCGACCCTCCTGGTCAAGGGTATGTTCGGCCGATGAGGATCGTCCGCCATCCCCGGAAAGGGAAGCTTCACCGCCCGGTCGTCGCGCTGGGGACGTTTGACGGCGTCCACGTCGGCCATAAAAAGGTCATTGAAGCCGCCATTAAGCGCGCTCACCGGCTTTCCGCCCATTCCGCCGTCGTGACTTTCGATCCCCACCCGCAGGAAGTCGTCGCGCCCGAACGCGGCTTGCGCCTGCTGACGACGCTGGCCGAGCGCGAAGAACTTTTCGCTTCGCTGGGGGTTGATGCGGTGGTGGTCAGCGGTTTTTCCGCCGGTTTGCGGCGGCTCTCCGGCCGCGAGTACGTTGAACGTTATCTGGTCGGCCGGCTGGGGGTCAGGCACGTTTTTGTCGGTTACGATTACGCTTTCGGGCGGGGCCGCGCCGATAACCCGGCCGGCTTGAAAAAGCTCGGCGCGCGCTGCGGCTTCGGCGTGACCGTCCTGCCGCCGGTCCGCTGCGGGGGACAGATCGTTAAATCGGCCCTGGTTCGCGATCTGATCAGCCGGGGGGACTTTGCCCGGGCGCTCAAACTGCTCGGCCACCCTTACCGGATCACCGGGAAGGTTGTCAGCGGCGACGGACGGGGGAGGGAGCTTGGCTTTCCGACCGCCAATCTGAAAGTCGATCCGCGCAAGCTGATCCCGGCCCACGGCGTCTATTTCGGCTACATTGACGGTAAAAAGTGCCTGGTCAACATCGGCTCGCGCCCGACCTTCCGGACCGGCCGGGTCACGGTCGAAGCGCACATCCTGAATTTCCGCGGCAGACTGGGGGGGAAGACGCTCAAACTCGACCTTTTCCGCCGCCTGCGGGAAGAGAGACAGTTTTCCGATGCCGAGAAATTAGTCGCGCAGATCAAAAAAGATATTGTCCGGGCGCGGGCGATGTGATATAATACAAACAAATAATGGTATTGAATAAAGAAAAGAAGATCGAGATTTTAGGCAAATTCAAGCGTCATGATGGTGATACCGGTTCCACCGAAGTGCAGGTCGCGCTCCTGACCGAGCGGATCAACACGCTGGTCGAGCACCTGAAAAAGAACAAAAATGACCAGCACAGCCGCCGCGGCTTGCTGCTCCTCGTCGGCCAGCGCAAACGGCTCTTGAAGTATCTGCAAAAAAGCGATAGCAAGAAGTTCGCGGCGGTCACCACCAGTCTGGACCTCGCATGATCAAAAAAGCCGAGCTCAAGCTGGCGGACGGACGCGTCTTCAGCCTGGAGACCGGGCGGGTCGCCCGTGAAGCGGGCGGTTCGGTCATCGTCCGGCTGGGCGACACCATGGTGCTGGCGACAGCGACGATGGCCGCTACCCCGCGTGAAGGGATCGATTTTTTCCCTCTGCTTGTCGATTTTGAGGAGAAGCTGTACGCCGCCGGCCGCATCCCCGGAGGTTTTTTCAAGCGCGAGGGGCGCCCGTCCGAAAAGGCGATCCTGACCTCCCGCAAGATCGACCGGCCGATCCGGCCGATGTTCCCCGAAGGTTTCCGCAACGACGTTCAAATAGTGGTGACCCCGCTTTCCGTCGACCAGGAGAACCCGCCGGACATTCTGGCCATCGTCGGCGCCTCCGCCGCGCTCTCGATCTCGGAAATCCCCTTTATGGGCCCGCTGGCCGCGGTGCGCGTCGCCAAGGTCGGCGACAAGCTTATCGTCAATCCGACCTCGACCGAGATGAAGGAATCGGCCCTTGATCTGGTGATCGCCGGCAATAACGACTCGATCTCGATGATCGAAGCCGGCGCCGACCAGGTCAGCGAAGCCGACATGATGGCGGCGATCAAAGCCGGCCATGTCGTCATTAAAGAGCTGATCGCCCTGCAATTAGAATTGGTCAAACAGGCCGGGCAGCCGAAGATCACCGTTGTTTGCCACGAAGTTGACCCGCAAGTGGAAAAACTGGTCCGCGACAAAGCCTCGGCCAAGATTGAAGCGGCCTTGAAGATCGCCGACAAGGACAAGCAGGTTGAAGAGATAAAGAAGCTCATCGAAGAGATCAAGGCCGGTGTCAAGGGCAAAGCAGACCTCGAAGAACTGATCGCCAAGGCGCCCGGCGACATTAATAAGGTGATCGAAGAGATCGAATACGAAGCGATGCGCCGGATGATCCTGAAAGACGGCAAGCGGGTCGACGGACGCGGGCCGAAGGACATCCGCCCGCTCAGCTGCGAACTCGGCATCCTGCCGCGCACCCACGGTTCCGCCCTGTTCTCGCGCGGGCAAACGCAGGTCCTGACCGTGGTGACGCTCGGTTCGGCCGGAGAAGGCCAGCGCCTCGAAGGGCTGGACCTGGAAGAGACGGAAAAACGCTACATGCACCATTACAATTTCCCGGCCTACTCGGTGGGCGAAGTGCGGCCGCTGCGCGGGGCCGGACGGCGCGAGATCGGCCACGGCGCCCTGGCGGAAAAAGCCCTCTTGCCTGTCATCCCGAGCGAAGAAGAATTCCCGTATACCGTTAGACTGGTTTCCGAGGTCCTCGGGAGCAACGGCTCGACCTCGATGGCTTCGACCTGCGGTTCGACGCTGGCCCTGATGGACGCCGGCGTTAAGATCGAAGCCCCGGTGGCCGGCATTTCCGTCGGGCTGATCACCGAAGGGGACAAGGCTGTTACCATCACCGATATTCAGGGGCTGGAAGACCACCTGGGCGACATGGACTTCAAGGTGACCGGCACCCGCAAAGGCATTACCGCCATTCAAGTCGATATCAAGATCAAAGGGCTGTCATTTGAGATCATCGAACGCGCTCTGGGCCAGGCCAAAGAGGGGCGCAACTTCATCCTCGACAAAATGGAAGAGACGATCAAGTCGCCGCGCGCCGAGCTGTCGCCTTACGCGCCGCGCGTCATCAGCTTCAAGATCGATCCGGAAAAGATCGGCACGGTGATCGGCCCGGGCGGCAAGATGATCCGCTCGATCACCGAAGAGACCGGCGTAGAGATCGACATCGAGGACGACGGCACCGTCCTGATCACCACCGCCGACGCGGCCGCGGCCAAGGTAGCCAAAGCCAAGATCGATGAGCTGACGTTCTCGCCCAAAGAAGGCGACGTTTTCCGCGGTCCCGTGGTCCGGATCATGCCTTTCGGCGCGTTCGTGGAGCTGCCGGGCGGCAAGGACGGCCTGGTCCACATCTCCCAGCTGGCCGAGCGCCGCGTCGCCAAGGTCGAGGACGTCGTCAAGATGGGCGACATGGTCGTGGTCAAAGTGATCGAGATCGACGACATGGGCCGCATCAACCTGACGATGAGCCGCGTTTCGGCAGAAGACAAAAAGCACATCTACGGCGAATAATTGTTTCTCCTCTTTTATAGTTTATAGAGCATTCTTCCTGACCGACTTTTATCTTTATACGACTTTTATCTTTAGTTGAAATTTTCCCGGCGCCCTGACGAAAGTAAAATAGACCGTCGGGGGGTGCTATTATGGGGAAAATACTGGGTGTGCCGGTGCGGACCTTTGCTGCTTTGCCGCTCTTGACCAGGCCGGAAGTAAAACGCGCCTCGGGAGAGATGTTCCGGCATACTTTTTTCGGTTTTGACATCGATCAAACGCTTTTGCGCAGCGACAAAACCGAGCCTCCGATCACCACAACTTTTTCTAACCGGCCGATCCTGGCCCAATTTGTCAGTTTTCTGGAAAGAGCGGTCCCGATCGTTGTAATTTCCGGCAATGATATGGAAGAACAAGCCAGCCGGGTGGTCGCTCCGCTGGAGAGCGCTCTCAAGGGGACCGGACTCGGTCACCTGCTCCGCAACTTTACTTTTTTCGCCAATAAAGGCGCCTCGCGCTATTCATTTAACCCCGAGGGCGAATGGAACAAGGCGGCGGGTGAGGCGCACAGCCGGCGACACGGAATAAGCGCCGATGATAATGAGGTTATCCGGGCCACCCTTGAATCGGCCTTCCCGGATTTTATCTGGGAGGCAAAAAAAGGAAAACGAATAGAAGTAAGGCGGTATCTGGGTTCGACCGTTCAGATCACCTTGAAACCTTTCGAGGTTCAAAGCGAGAGGGAAAAGACCGTCAGGGGCATCCAGCATTCCTTAGAAGAGGCGGGTATTGCCAAAGGAAGATACGAGGCATTGCTGAGCGGCTCCTCCAGCGTCGATATCAATCGGCGGGGCGTCGATAAGGCTTCTGCCTTGAGGCTGATGATGGAAGAGTTGAGCATCCCCGAGGAAAGTTTTGAGGCCCGGGAAATCGGTTTTCCGGTCTTTTATTTTGGCGACGAATTCACTCTAACGGCCGATAGCAAAGGCGGCCCGGTCTACGGCAATGATATGTCGGTCCTGCGGGTGCCGAACGTCATCGCCTTTGCCGTCAACCTGGACCAGACCCAGGTTCCCGCTCATCCGCGCTTGATAAACGCCGGAGCTGGGCCGCAGGCCACCCTGGAGATCTTGCGCTATTTCAGCCTGCTTAGCGAGGCCAGCCGGCACCTTCCCAGGGGGGCACGGGTCGATCTCCCTGATGCCAGGGTCCCGCTCTTTCTTAAAAAGGAGATCACCATCCCGGAGCCACTTAGCCGGATGGACTTTAAGAGCACAGCGGTCGTCTTGCGCATAAATTCGCTCCTGGCCGATCCGGCGCGTGAAAGCTGCCTTGACGGCAACTTGACCGCCAGAGAAAGCTACGTTTTATCGCCGGTGGCCCGGCTGCTGGAAAAAGGGGTCAGAGTGGCTTTGTTCAGCGGGGATGAGAGCGGGAGACAGTTCGAAGTCATCGAGAAGCTCTTCGGTCTATTAACAGAGAAGGCAGCCGTCAAAAACCTGCTGCTTTATGCCGACGGCGGCGCGACAAAGACCGCCTTCTCAAACGAAGGGGATAATTTGAGCAAGGAATCCGATACTGTCTATGGTGAGGATAAAAGGCTCGGCGGTGATGATGCCGCTCAATTAACCAGGATCGCCGCGGAAGTGGTTAAGGAATATCGGCAGCGGCTGGAAGTCAGGGCCAAGCAGGGTGACCGGGAAGCACAACTCTATCTGACCGAGGCCAGCGGGGCCGAACGGGTCCGCCTGCGGTCAGAGAGCGCTCAATTGGCCATCGAGAAGATTATGCCGGAGGAGCGAGACCGGCTGATTCACAATATTAATCAGAGGCTGGCTCAAGACCACGCCGACCTGGCCGGGAAGTACGCGGTCCGGAGCGGCGGCTTCAGGACCATTGAGATCAATCGTCTTTCCGCCAATAAATGTTCGGCCTTAAAAGACCTGCAGCAAACTGCCGGGGCCAAAGAAGTGCTTTATCTGGGCACTGAGTTCTTCATTAGATTGAAGCCGGACGGAAGTATCTGGACGGGCAACGATATGGAAGTACTGGCGCTGGAGAATCTGACCGCCTTGGGTTTGAATCAGGACCAGGAAGAAGTTATCAGCTTAAAAGCTCCCCGGATAATTCCCGCCGGCTCGGGCAGCACCGCGGCTTATGCCTGGCTGAAATATCTCGCTGACAATCTTCATTTTGGGGTTTAAAATCCTCCGTCTGCCGGGCGGCGTCGTCAAGGTGATCGAGATCGACGACATGGGCCGGATCAACCTGACGATGAGCCGCGTTTCGGCAGAAGACAAAAAGCACATCTACGGCGAATAGTATCTCGGTTTAGTTGGCTCTGGCCGCGTAGTTGAAAGCAAGAAAATAATCCTGCCAATTTTTATCGGTCGATTTGTAGCTATTCTCAAAAAAGAAATGGTCCGAGAGCGCTTCTCTTACGCGAGCCAATTCTTTTAAACGCGGGGCCGCTTTTTCTCCCTTAATGGTCAGATCGATCAATTCTAACGCCCTTTCAAAGGCCAGCCGGCTGTATTCGGCATTATTTTTGCCGCGCCATTTAATTGTCCGTTCGACCTCGCTGCCGATATTGGCCATCTGTTCGATAAAGGAGAGCTTTTCCCAGCGTCCGGCGGCAAGTTCTTGATGTTGTGCGGTCATGCTTTTATGAGGGAGTGGACGATCGAGGCGACCTTTTGCCTGACGGCCGGGTCTTCGACATTTCTTGAGCGGTTCCCCTGGGCGGGACGCAGGTTGATCATCGAGTCGAATTCAATAAAATCTTCGCCGGTCAGTTCGGGATAGAGGTTGATGCCCCACAGGTCCTCCTGTTTTGCTCCTTTTTCCAGCAAGAGCGATTCTTCGTCGGCATGCAGGTCGGCGTCTATCGCCATGATCTTTTGTTCAAGATCGACAACGGCTTTGACAAAATTGCCGAATTTCTTTTCGGCCAGCTGTTTTAACTCCGACCTGGCGATCGGCCGATCAACCAATTTCATAGTAAAATTATATCACAGATCCATTCGGGGGAGGGGGCAGCTTAACCATGAACCATGTTACCGACGAAGACAAAAAGCACATCTGCGGCGGATAGTCCTCGTTTTATCTTTTATAGCAGTATTATTGAAATTATTGGTGGTTTTTGACGATAATATGCCATGAAAATGCGTCCCATCGTGCCCTTCCGAAATGAGGTTCATCTGACACGAACACGGCATGTTTCAAATGAAGTAATGGATGCGGTGCATTCAGGCGTCAGCCTGATGTTGCAGGCTGCTTGTTCGGACATAAAAATTATTGATCTTCGCGACAGAGGGATTAATACTGATACCACGGGTAAATCTCGATTTGTTGATGAGTATCAAAAGCAAGCAGGGTTGTCATCCGATCATGGCTGTGGTCCGCAGTTTGATGCTGGCCGTATTCTTCAGCTGGCTCGTAAGAATCCATTACGTAATCATAATGCTTTGGAAGTTATGGTCGTCGATGTTGATTTGAACAGTTATCGGCATGAGCTAGAATCACCTAATAGCTACATTTATGGGCTTGCTGAACCATTTTTTGGCTGTGTTATTTCACTTAGGAGGGTTTTTGATCGTGTTAATCCCCCGGTGTTGAGCGTAGACAAGCAGCCGTTGTTTAAGATTTCAAAAAGAATTTCTGCCCACGAATTCGGTCATGTTTTAGGGCTAGTTTCGGATCGAAACAAGAATCGGACCTTTGAGTCTGATAGAGGAGATCATTGCGCGGGAGAAAGGGAATCTTGTTTAATGCAGCAAGGGTTGCCTCTTGATCTTTGGATAAAACGCTATCTGGAAGAGGAAAGGCCTACAGAAGAAATATGTGTTGATTGCCAGGCAGAGTTAAAAACAAATTTATCCGCCCTAGTGCGCCGTCCCGGCGAGTTCACTCCTTAAGTGAGCATCAACCTGACGATGAGCCGCGTTTCGGCAGAAGACAAAAAGCACATCTACGGCGAATAGTTTCTCCTCTTATCCTTCGGTTTGTCATCGCCCGTTTAAGATGATAAAATAGTGCCATAATGGAACCGAAAGTCTGGCGTGAGCTGGGGCTGAAAGACGAAGAATACACCCGGATAGAGACCATCCTCAAGCGCGAACCTTCCCCGACCGAACTGGCGATGTTCTCCGTCGAATGGTCGGAGCACTGCGGCTATCCGCGGTCGCGCAAATGGCTCAAGCTTTTTCCCCAGACCGGCAAGTACGAGACCCTGGTCGGCGAGGATGCCGGCGGCTTCGTCTATGACGGCCTGGCGATCATCTTCAAAATGGAATCGCACAACCATCCCTCACAGGTCGAGCCGAAACAGGGGGCGGCGACCGGGGTGGGCGGGATCATCCGCGATATCTTCACCTCCGGGGCGCGACCGATCGCCCTGTTCGATTCGCTCCGCTTCGGCCGGCTTAACACTCCTTTAAATAAATATATCTTTAACGGCGTGATCGACGGGATCCAGTTCTACGGCAACTGCGTCGGCGTGCCGACGGTCGGCGGCGAGATCTATTTCGACGACGCCTACGCCGGCAACTGCCTGGTCAACGTCATGTGCCTCGGCGTCGCCCCCCGCGAGAAGATCGCCCGCGCTTACGCCAAGGGGCCGGGGAACCCGATCATCTATGCCGGGAGCAAGACCGGACGCGACGGGATCGGCGGCTGTTCCATCCTCGCTTCGACCGTTTTCGAAGCGGCCGAGATCGAGAAGCGGCCGACGGTCCAGGTCGGCGATCCTTTTACGGAAAAGTGCCTGATCGAAGCGACGCTCGAGTCGCTCGCGACCGGCGTCGTGGTCGGCGTCAAGGACATGGGGGCGGCCGGCTTGACCTGTTCGTCGTCGGAAATGGCGGCGGCCGGCGGGGTGGGGATCGACCTCGACCTCGACAAAATCCCCCTGCGCGAGGCCGGCATGGAGCCGTGGGAGATCATGATGTCGGAGTCGCAGGAGCGGATGCTCCTCTGCGTGGAAAAAGGGAAAGAAGATAAGGTCCTCAAGATCTTCCACAAGTGGGGGCTCGACGCGGTCATTGTCGGCGAAGTGATCAAGGATAAGAAGATGCTGATCAAGAGCAAAGGGAAAGTTATCTGCGACGCGCCGACTGAAGAATTAGCTAAGGCACCTATTTATGACATGAAGTTCACCAAATCCGAAATCCGAAGCTCGAAATTCGAAGTAAAAGGGAAAAATCCGAACGAGAAATTGTTAAACCTGTTGTCGGACCCTAACATTGCGAGCAAGAAATGGGTCTATGAACAGTACGATCACATGGTGCAGACCAATACGGCGGTCCTGCCGGGCGGCGACGCGGCGGTCCTGCGGGTCAGGGGGAAGAACTGGGGGATCGCCGCGACGACCGACTGCAACGGCCGTTATTGCCAGCAGGACCCCTATATCGGCGCGCAGATCGCCGTGGCCGAGGCGGCGCGCAACCTGGTCGTGACGGGGGCCGAACCGGCGGCGGTGACCGACTGCCTCAACTTCGGCAACCCGGAGAAGCCCGACCGCTTTTTCCAGTTCAAGTCGTGCGTCGAAGGGATCGTCGACGCCTGCAAATTCTTCGAACTGCCGGTCGTTTCCGGCAACGTCTCTTTCTACAACGAAAGCCCGCAAGGGCCGATCCTGCCGACGCCGACGATCGGCATGGTCGGCATTATTAAAGATATCGAACGCCGCTGCACCGCCCCGTTCAAGGACAACGGAGACCTCATCGTCCTGCTGGGCGGCAACAAGGAAGCCGAAATGCCGGAACTTGACCTTGATGTCGAACTGCGCGTCCAGAAGACCTGCCTCGAAGCGATCCGGGCGGGGATCGTCAGATCGGCCCATGATCTTTCGGAAGGGGGATTGGCGGTGGCGCTGGCCGAATGCGCGATCCTTTCGGGGAAGGGGGCGGTCATGAATATTAGTTCCAATCCCCCTTTAAATGCGGGGGACCATTATTTATTGTTCGCCGAAACCCAATCACGGATCATCATGACCATCTCACCCGATAAGATCTTTTCGCTCTCTGACGTGGCCATGCTCTACGAGGTCCCCTGCGCGATCATCGGCAAGGTCGGCGGCCGCTCGCTCGTCATTATGAAGAACAAGAAACGGCTGGTGAATCTCCCGGTTAACCGTTTGCAGAAGGTCTATTTTTCCGCCCTCCCCGGGCTTTTGAAGGGTAAATAACTTGAACACGACCGCCGCCGCCATCATCTTTATCTTCGTTGTCTCGATCTTTTCCGGTTTCGGCAACAGCAACAAAGGTTACCAGGCGCCGGCCCGGCCGGTTTTCCCGGTCGAACAGCAGAACGTCGCTGCGCCGCCGTCCGGCTTTGCCGCTGCCGGTGAGAATTCGCGGGTTGAGATCCAGCGCCATGTGGCCAAGTACCGCTCGGCCGATGAGGCGGCCCAGATTACCGACAGCCTGATGCGCCACGCCAGGACCTACGACCTTAATCCCAAACTGGCGGCGGCGCTGATCACGCGCGAATCGAAGTTCAATCCCAATGCCCGTTCTTCCTCCGGGGCGATCGGCCTGGGGCAGATCCTCCCTTCGACCGCCAAAGGGCTTGACATCGACAACCCTTACGATATCGACCAGAACGCCCGCGGCACGGTCCGTTATCTCAAATCGCTGATCGACCGGTTCAAGGGGAACGTCTCCAGCGCCATCGCCGCCTATCTGGAAGGGCCGAACGCCGTGGCCAAAAACGGCGGCTACTCCGAACACACCCGCTCGTACGTTCAGGACATCCTGGCGATCTATCAGGGGATCTGACGGGCGGTCGTTGGGCGTGGCGAACTTTCGCCGCTCTATAACTGACAACACGCTTCGCTACAACACGGGCCCTTCGGGCCCTACAACTAACAACAAGAGTAGAATTAGCCATTTTAATAATAAATAGTTGTAAGTCGTTAGTTGTAGCGAGTCCGCCGTAGGCTGACGAGCGTGTTGTTAGTTAACCTGGCAATAAAGTTGCTTCCCGTGTTACATGGACTTTGACCTGACCAAAGAACAGCAATTGATCGTCCTCGGTTTGATCGCTGCACTGCTGATCGGCTGCGCGGTCATGGCCGCCCGCCAGTTTTTCCCCGGCGGCCAGCCGGGCGGCGCAATTACGATCACTCCCCCCAAGCCCGATCCCGGTTTCACTTCCCTGATCACCGTTCATCTCTGCGGCGCCGTGCGCCGGGAAGGGGTCTATAAGCTTAAGCCGGGGGATAGGATGCTTGATGCGCTCTCTTTAGCCGGCGGGGCCCGGCCTTCGGCCGACCTCTCGGCGGTCAATCTGGCCGCCACGGTCAAAGACGGCGAAAAGATATTGGTCCCGGCCAAACAACCGCCGCTCATTGAGTCCGCCGCGTCTCCGGCAGTCGGTCAAAAGGATAAAATCCCTTCTCCCGCCGCCAAAGTTAACCTCAACACCGCCGATGAAAAGGCGCTCGATTCATTGCCCGGCGTCGGCCCGGCCACGGCTAAAGCCATCGTTGAATATCGCAGAACTAAGGGGGTTTTTGCCAGACCGGAGCAGCTTATGGAGATACCGAAGTTTGGCAAGAGCAAGTTTGAGCGGGTTAAAAACATGATAAGTATTTGAGATTTACCACTAAGACACAAAGGCACTAAGGGCACAAAGGGAAATGTTATCAGTAAGAGAAGAAGCAATAGCGAAAAAGATCGTTAATTCTGCTTATGTTGTCCATAAACACCTCGGCCCGGGCTTGCTTGAGAGTGTTTATGAGATTTGTTTTTGCCATGAGCTTTGTAAGGCCGGATTAAGTTTAAAGCGGCAATCTGTTGTCCCAATAAATTATGATGGGATTCAATTTGACTCAGCTTTGCGTTTGGACGTTATTGTCGATGATTTGATCATTTGTGAGTTGAAAGCAGTCGAGACCATGAATCCTGTGTATGAGGCGCAATTATTAAGTTATCTAAAGCTTAGACAAAGGCGTCTCGGCTTTTTGATTAACTTTAATGTCCCAACAATTAAAGAGGGAATAAAACGAATGATTATCACTTAGTGCCCTTTGTGTCTTAGCGCCTTTGTGGTTAATTTGGAAAATCATGAATCGGCCGATAGTATTTATTACGATCGCTTATTCGCTCGGCATCATTGCCGGCAAGCTGCTGAACGCGCCACTTTGGTGCCTTTTGATCGCGATACTTATTTCCAGCTCATCGCTGCTTTACGCCGCCGTGACCGGGTCAAAAACCTCGGTCTTTCTCCTGGTTCTGTTCGCCCTGGCGGGAGCGTTCGCTTTTCAAATTTCCGGGCTGATCCATCAGGACGGGCTTGCCCCGCTGGCCGGCAGGGGCGTTCAAGCCATCAGCGGTTATGTGGCCGACGAGCCGAAATACAAGGAGAACGGAGTCTCGCTCAAGATCAAGCCGGACGGAATTGCCGGCGGCGAATTCTACGTTTGGCTTAATGACCCCGATTTTAAGATAAATTACGGGGACAATCTAAAGTTGAGGGGCGAGCTGAGCGAGATGCAAACCTTTGCCAATCCGCTGCTGCCCCGGGGGATGAAGAGCTACAGGTTCCTGGCCATTTATTACGAGCCCCTGCCCGGCAATCGCGGCAGCCCGCTCAAAAAGATCGCGCTCGGTTTTAGCCGCGAATTTAACGGGGTCCTCACGAAGATCCTGCCGCCAAGGGAGGCGGCGCTGCTGGGGAGCATTTTGCTGGGGACGACCGTTTCGCCGCTCGATGATGAGACGAAGACGAGTTACCGGCGGGCCGGGCTGATCCATCTGCTGGTCGCTTCCGGGACGCAGGTCTCGATCCTGATCGGCGTCTGCCTGGGCCTGATGCGTTCCTGCCGGCTGCCCGACTGGTCGGCGATCCTGGCCACTTCGCTGTTCAATCTGCTGCTGGTGGTCGTGACGGGAGGAGGGGCGTCGATCCTGCGGGCCGCGATCATGGGCGAGGTCATGCTCATCGGGCTGCTCTTTGAGCGGCAGGGGGAGATTTACACGACTTTAGCGTTCTCCGCCCTGGTGCTGATAATCGCCGACCCGAATACTTTGTTCGATCTCGGTTTTCAGCTTTCTTTTGCCGCCACCTGGGCGCTGGTTTACATCGCTCCGGTCCTGGGAAAGAAAATGCCGCAGCTCCTGGCGGTAACTTTGGCCCCGCTGCTGGCCACCACGCCGATCGTCGCTTACAATTTCAGCCAGGTCACTCCCGGCGGGATCATTGCCAATCTTTTGGTCATTCCGTGGGTGGAATTCCTGACCGTCTTTGGCTTTGTCACGACCGTTCTGGGCTTTTTCTTCCTGCCGCTGGCGCAACTTTTTGGCAACACGCTCTGGCTGATGCTCGTGATACTTGAGAGGATCGCCCGTCTTGTTCCGGCGCTGCCCGGCGCCTGTTTTTATGCCGCAGCCCCGTCCCTTATTATGGTCGGCGGCTTTTATGCCGGCTTGATCTTGATGGTTGAATTCCTAAAAAAGGGAGGCGAATTGGTCGTGACCAGGAAACGTTTGGCGTTCGCCCTGTTAATTATTTTGCCGCTTTTTGTCTGGGACCGCGCTTTTTCCGCCCCGGCCTCAAGCGGCCGCCAGCTGACCGTGACTTTCCTCGACGTGGGGCAGGGCGACTCGGCGTTGATCGAGCTGCCGGACGGGAAAAAGGTCCTGATTGATGGCGGCGGGCTGGACAGAGTTAAGGAGGCCCGGAATGACGACGATCCGATCGGCAGCAAAGTTGTTGTGCCGTTCCTGCAACACAAAGGTATCAATCGTCTCGATCTGGTCATTTTGACCCATCCTCACGCCGACCATCTCGGCGGCCTCAATAAGGTCCTGGCAGAAATAAAAGTTGATGGGGTGTTGGACGGCGGCCAGGCCGACAATTCCCGGGCCTATGAGCGATTCAAAGAACTGATCGCGGCCAACCGGATCAAATACGCGCTTGGCCGGGCGGGACAGGTGATCGACTTCGGCCCGGAGGTCAAAGGTTATATTCTAAACCCGAGCGAGCCGCTGCTCCGCGACACCAATTCCGATTCGATCGTGATGCGGCTGGTTTACGGCGAGGTTGCTTTTCTCTTTACCGGCGACCTCGGCTTCCCGGGGGAAGAACGGGTGTTAAGCTTGGGGAGCGGCCTCCGCTCGACCGTCCTGAAAGTCGGCCATCACGGCAGCGCCACCTCGTCGGGCGGCGAATTCCTGCGGGCGGTCGCCCCGCGCTATGCCGTCGTTTCGGTCGGCGCCCGCAACCGCTACCGCCATCCGACCCGGGCGGCGCTTGAGCGGCTGGCGGCGGCGGGGGCGGAAATTTACCGGACCGACCTGAACGGCGCGATCGAGGTCAAGACCGACGGCCGGGAGTTGGCGATCGAAACGATGAAATAATACCGATGATAGGTGGGAATTATTCCCCACAATAAATTGTGGGGAATATGATATGAAATATTACCATGTCTGGTTTCAAACTAAGTATAAAAAATATCTGCTTATCGATATGATTGACCCCAGGATTCACGAATTGTTAAGGGGAATAGCCGTGGAAAAAGGGATTGAGTTGCTGGCTAGTGGTTCGTTGCCTGATCATATGCATCTGTTGGTCGGCTTAAAAGAAGATCAGGTTCTCTCTTGGGCTGTTAAGCAGCTTAAGGCGATTTCTGCCCGGAAAATATTTCAAGAAGTGAAATTACTGAAACAGGACCTTCGGATAAACAACTTTTGGGCACGCCGATATGGTTATAAGGAAATTCGTCCAGAAAGGATACAAATCGCAACCGATTATGTGCTTAATCAGAAGAAAGATCTTTATTTATTATAATTCCCCACATTTCAATGTGGGGATTAGACTTGTTATGTACAGCACGTGATCATCGTCCCGCAGAAATGAGGCCGCTTTCCCAGTACTGGTCGACTTTGCTCTGCACCGCCGGCACGCGGTAAAGGACTTCGCAGGCCTCGGCGCGGGTGAAAGGGTTATCCGGCTTAAAATCTTTCCCCTCCAGATATTTCAACAGGCCGGCCTGCCGCGCCGCGTTGATGAATTCAGCGGCCCAGAAGCCGTCCTTCAAATCGACGAATGACTTCGTCCCCCCGGCCGGCGCCAGCTTGGCGTAGCGGGCCATGATCGTGGCCCCTTCCGCCCGGCTCAGCACCTTGTTCGGCGCGAAGCGGCCGTCCGGATAACCGGTGACGTATTTTTGCGCGTCGGCGCAGGCGATGTATTTAGCCGCCCAGTGGTGGAGCGGCACATCTTTAAAGGCTTCGACGCTGGCGTAGGAGTCGAGCGTTTCCTGCGGCAAGGCCAGGCTCTTGACCAGCAGGGTGACCAGCTCGGCCCGCGTGATCCCCTTTTCCGGCCTGAAGGAATTGTCCGGATAGCCGTTGACCAGGCCGAGCACCCCCATCAGCGCGATCGGCTCGATCGCCCAGTAGTTCATCGGCGTATCGGTGAACGGCACGATGCGCAGGACGCGCGCTTCCGCGCTGCCAAGTTTGCTCTCATAGGTCCGGCCGGCGAAGATCTCCGGGCTGGTGAAAGCGGTCAGCCGGACATCGTTCCAGCCGAGTTTCAGGGAGTGGGTCGTTTCGATCGTCCCCTCCTGGTCAAGCTTTTTATCGCCCAGCGCGACGGAGGCCAGCGGTTCGGTGACAATCTGGTTGACTACGTCAAAAGTCGCCGAGACCGCGGTCACGGTCCAGATCCGTTTCTGATCGACGACGCGGTCGCCCCAGGCCTCGGCCCTGACGGGGATGATATCTTTATCGGTGATCAGCCGGTCATAAGGGAAGAGGAACTTGAGGTGCGCGCTCTTCAGTTTCAGCTTCGGTTCGCAGGTCAGCACCCGCTCGCCGATGTAGGAAAGCGAAAAGTAGTGCGGGTTGTCGCCCGGCAGACCGGGGCGCTGGACAAAGGCGTAGTCGAACCGGAAGCCGCCGTTGACCAGGCCGAGGCCGAGGGCCAGGCCCGTGCCGGCCGTTTCCTGGTTGAGCCCCGCCCGCAGCGCGATGTTTTTCAGCGGGAAATATTCGCAACCGAGATGGTAGAGGAGCGAATTGTTCGCGGCCAGGACCCCGCCCGGCAGATCAAATTCAAGCCCGGCCGTCAGTTTTTGCGGATAAGTACGGAACGCTTCCCGGCTGCCGCCGAGAATTGTCGCGGCCACTCCGAGCCGGTAAGCGCTTCCCAGCGTGTCTTCCGAGCCGGACCATCTGACGGAGCCGCCGATCAGGTTTTTCAAGCCGGCGGCCGCGGTCAGCCAGGGGAGGGCCTGGCAGGTACAGCCCAGATCGAGCCCGAACCCGCTCCCCCGGTCGGCGGCCCCGGCGCCGGAGAGCGACTGGTTGAAAAGTTTCAGATTGCCGCCGACCGCTAATTTTACCGGCGCCGGGACGGTGCGGGCATAGGAAAAAGCGATCACGCTGTTGGAAAAACTGCCGGCTTCCCGGCTCGGGTCCTGAATGACGCGGCCGGTCCCCGGATCGAGCATGGTGGGGAGCGAGCCGCCGGCGCCGGCCGCGCTGTAGCCGAGGCCGAACGTTCCCCACGCGGTCGGCAGCGCCCAGCCGGCCAGCAGGTACTGGGTTTCGCCCAGCGTCAGCCGGCGCGAACTGGTCGTCAGCTGGGGGAACTCCAATTCGGCCAGCCCCGCCGGGTTGGCGAAGACCCCGCCGGCATCGTCGGCAAAATTGACCGTCAGGCCGCCCAGCCCGAGCTGGCGGGCCGAGAACAGGTCAAGCGACGGGTCGCTGCCGACGCCGTTCACGGCCAGAGCCGAATGACAAACGACCAATGACAAATGACAAATTAGGGTTATAATTAATAAAACCCTGCTCATCTTTTTAAAACCATCAGCTTGCCCCGTCCCACGACCCGGCCGTCGGCGGCCAGCAGATAGATGTAAAGTCCGTTGCCGACGACCTGACCGGCGTCGGACCGGCCGTTCCAGCTAACTGTGTTGTAGCCGGCGCGCCCGCCGTTGGCGCCGGCGTTGAAACTCATTTTCGCGACCAGGCGGCCGTAGAGGTCGTGCAGCGAGAGGGTCAGATCGGCAGCTTTGGACAATGAGTAGGCGATCGTCGTGGCGGCCCCCGCCGAACCAGGATCGAACGGGTTGGGATAGTTAAGCGGCGAACCGATCACGGTCAGCTCCGGCCCCCCTTCGACAAAGAGCGGGACGAGTTCGTAAGTCGCCCCGCCGGTCGTGTCGAAAGCTTCGATCGTCAGGCCGTGCCTGCCGTCGGCGAGAGGGGGAGTGACCTCCAGCGTGGCGTAGAAATGACCGCTTGAGCCAACAAAGATCAGCGCCGTGGCCGTGTCATCGATGGTGATCCGGCCGGTCACCGCGGCGGCGGACGAAACGACCGTCACGCTGATGACCGGCGCGGCGGCGAGCAGGTCGCCCGGCAGGGGAGTGACGCCGTTGATCCGCAGGCTGAGCGACGGCTTCGCCTGCGCGGCGGACTGCCAGCAGCAGAGGACCGCCAGAGACAGCAATAATATTCCCAATTTTTGATTTTTGATTTTTGATTTTTTATTTAAAATTTGTACGTCACCCCTAACGTTTGAGTGTACCTCAGGTCCGTGAGGCCGAAACTCTTCTCGCCGTTGGCGTCCGGAGTTTTATTATTGTAACTCGAAGCGGTGGCGGCCGGATCGACCTGCGTCAGGTATTTGATCTCCCAGGCCTCTTTGGCGAGCGACAGGCTGAAGAACGCGGTTTTGCTCAGGTCAGTGTTGAGGACGTCCACCTGCAGGAGGCTGATCACCGGCAGCAGGCTGACGCCGACCGAATCGCCGATCCGCCAGCCCCAGAGGTCGATCGTCGAGCCGAAGTCGAGTTTGACGGGGAGGACGCCGTACCTGAAGGCCTTGTTGATGTTGTCGGCGAGCTGCGGATCGCTGGTGGTGACGGCCGGCTTCAGGGCCAGCGTCGTGCCGCCCCTGACCCAGCAGGGGAGGGAGAAAAGGCGGCTCTCGATGCCGATCCGGACCAGGTTCAGGCCGCTGACGGTGATCTCCGGCGAGGCCGGGACCGTGAACGGCGTCTGGTTCTGTTCCAGATCGACGGCGATCAGGAAGGGGCGCCGGAGGGCGAAGCCGAGGCGCAGCCGCTTCGGCAGCTGATAGACCTTGTTCGGCTCGAGGGAGAGCGGCGCGCCGCCGACCTCGCCGGTCGTTGTCCACTGATCGGTGAAGACGTTCCAATCGGCGTTGCTGCCCGGCTCGAGCAGGCTGGAGGTCTCGGCCGTGTTGAGGGAGCGGTAAGTCGCGTAACCGGCCAGGCCGCTCCCCCGCATGTCGAGCGTAGCCCCGTTGAAATTCTCCAGCACCGCCCCGACGGTGAACCAGTCGTTGACGTCGTAAAGCGCGCCGAGGTCGAAGCGGGCGGCGCTGCCGCTGTAAAAGCCGCGGTAGCGGAGGTCGGAAACAAGGCTGCCGGCCGGCAGGACGACCTGTTTGCCGTTGTAGCCGGCCTGGGCGCCGTAGCGGGCGGGATCGGTAAACCAGGTCGCCTCGGGAGTGTTCGGGTCAAAATTTGGAACGTAAAGGTATTGGTCGGGGGCGTCGGAATTGACGACGCTCCTCACGTCGTTATCGATCCGCGCCGTGGCCGAGATCGGTATAAAGTTCAGGCCGGCGTGGAACTTGTCGTGCCGCGCGGCGATCGTGCCGATGTAGGGGGCTTGAATATCGAGGCTGTCGCGGAACTCGCTGATATTGGTGAAGGGGATATTGACCTCTTGCGACAGGAAGCCGCTCCAGACCTCGCCGAGCGATTCCAGGGTCACGCCGGGGCTGACCGTATAATTCAGCTTGCCGGCGCCGGTGATGGAAAAAGCGCCGAAGTTCTGCCCGCAGAGGTTCATGTCGGCGCGGGTGGTCAGTGGAAAATCGCCGGCCAGGGCGAGCCCGCCGCCCAGCGGGCCGTGCGAGGCGAAGCCGACGACCAGCCAGTCGTTGACGCGCTGGGCCGCGGAAAAATCGGCCCCGCCGCCGGCCGAAGCGTAGTTCAAGTTGCTTTGCACCGAGATCTCTTTGGTCGTCGTCCCGACGCCACTCAACTCGGCGAGCGGCCGGAAGAAGATGGCATAACCGGCCGCGGCGTCGCCTCCCGAGCCGGTCCCCGAACCGATCTCCGCCCGGCCCGACATTTCATCCAGTTTTGAGGTCCTGGTCAGCGCGTTGTTGCCGGTCGGGGAAATCAGGGAGAATTCGGCCTGCGTCAGTTTTACTTTGCCGAGCGTTGCCGGATTCCAGAGGGAACTGCCCGGCCCGGCGTTAAGTGCGCTGAAATAGCTGCCGAAGCCGGGGAACGGGTCGGCGGCCGGGGGGAGAGTGAGATCGACGCGGCCGTAAGGGTAATTGAGATCGGCGGCCGGGGCGCTGGCGGACAAAGTTAGAAGCCAAAAAAACAGCAGCGCGGGGACAAATTTTGCCGGTCTCATTGTCCGAATTCTATGGCAGGCGTTTCCTTTTGTCAAGACGAGCCGCGTGCTATAATATAAAAAAAGTGACAAGTAAAAAGGTAAAAGTAATAGGGCTGACCGGGCCGATCGGCGCGGGCAAGGACGCGGTCGCCCGGCTGCTGCGGCGGCGCGGCGCTTACATTATTGATGCCGATAAACTGGCGCACGAAGTTTACAGGCCGCAGGCCCCGGCCTGGCACCAATTGGTCAGGTGCTTCGGCTCCAAGGTGTTGATGCGCGGCGGCCGGATCAACCGGAAAAAGCTGGGCGAGCTCGTTTTTGCGGACAGGAAGAAACTGCTCCATTTGAACAAGATCGTTCACCCCTATTTGAGGGCAGAAATCAGGAAGATTGTCGAAAGTAGAAAGCTGAACGTAGAACATAGGACGCTAATTGTGATCAACGCGGCCGTCCTGAAAGAAATAGGTTTGCTGCCTTTGGTCGATGAGGTGTGGGTGATCACCGCGCCGAGAGAGATCAGGCTGAAAAGGCTGGTGAAGCACGGCTTGAGCGCAAAAGAAGCGAAGCAAAAGATCGGCGCGCAAGTTTCCGCTCAAGCGTACGCCAGGCTTGCCGACATTATCATCAATAATTCAGGGACGCTGAAGCAATTAAGTGGAAAAATTCAAGCTCGTCTCAAGTTTTGAGCCGCGCGGCGATCAGCCCAAGGCCATCGGGCAACTGGTAAAGGGGTTAGAAGCTGGCGACCGTTTCCAGACCTTGCTTGGGATCACCGGTTCCGGCAAGACCTTTACCATGGCCAACGTGATCCAGGCGGTCCAGCGGCCGGCGCTGGTCATCTCGCCTAATAAAACGCTGGCCGCCCAGCTCTGCCAGGAGTTCCGCTCGTTCTTTCCGCACAACGCGGTCGAGTATTTCGTCAGCTATTACGATTACTACCAGCCGGAAGCCTACATCCCGCACACCGACACTTACATCGAAAAGGACTCCTCGATCAACGAAGAGCTCGACCGGCTGCGCCACGAAGCGACGATGTCGCTCCTTTCCCGGCGCGACACGATCGTGGTCGCTTCGGTCTCCTGCATCTACGGCCTGGGGACGCCCAAAGACTACCTTAAGGCGAGGCTGCTGCTCAAAGTGGGCGAGCGTTATGACCGGGAAGAACTGATCAAGCACCTGATCTCGGTCAAGTACGAACGCAACGACATCGAACTGAAACGCGGCCGGTTCCGCGTGCGCGGGGACATCATCGAGGTCCTGCCGGCTTACGAGAAGAACCTTATCAGGATAGAACTGGAAGATGAACGGCTGGCGCGTTTGACGGAGCTCGAACCGGTCGCGGGGAAAAAGCTGCGCCTGCTCGACCAGATCGCGATCTATCCGGGCACTCATTACCTGACGTTCGAGGACGAGATCGAGACGGCGATCGGCTCGATCAATAAGGAACTGGCGCTTCAGCTCGACCAACTGCGGAAGCTTAACAAGCTTGTTGAGGCGCAACGTCTTGAACAGCGGACTAATTACGATATCGAGATGATCCGCGAAATGGGTTATTGCTCCGGGATCGAGAACTATTCCCGCCACTTTGACGGCCGGAAAGCCGGCGAGCCCCCGGCCACGCTCCTCGATTATTTCCCGGACGACCACCTGATCTTCATCGACGAGTCGCACATCACCGTGCCGCAACTCAACGCCATGTACAACGGCGACCGCGCCCGCAAGGAGACGCTGATCGGCTACGGCTTCCGGCTGCCGTCGGCGCTCGACAACCGGCCGCTCAAATTTGCCGAGGTCGAAAGAAGGTTCAAACAGGTGGTTTTTGTCTCCGCCACGCCGGGGCCTTACGAGAAGAAAAAGTCCGCGCAGGTGGTCGAGCAGATCATCCGGCCGACCGGCCTGGTCGATCCGGCGGTCGAGGTGCGCGGCGCCGAAGGGCAGGTCGAGAATCTGCTGGGCGAGATCAAGACCAGGGTCGAAAAAAAAGAGCGGGTGCTGGTGACGACCTTGACCAAGCGGATGGCGGAGGACCTCTCGGAATACCTCAACGAAGCGGGGATCAAGGTCCGTTATCTCCATTCCGATGTTGAGACGCTCGACCGGATCGAGATCTTGAGGGGGTTACGGCTGGGCGAGTTCGACGTCCTGGTCGGCATCAATCTTTTGAGGGAAGGGCTCGATCTGCCCGAAGTCTCGCTGGTGGCGATCCTGGATGCCGACAAGGAAGGGTTTTTGAGAGGGGAGACCTCGCTGATCCAGACGATCGGCCGGGCTTCGAGGAACATCAACGGGCTGGTCATCCTTTATGCCGAGAAAGAGACCGAGTCAATGAAGTACGCTTTGCGCGAAACCAACCGGCGGCGGAAGATGCAGGTCGAGTTCAACGAAAAAAATCACATCACGCCGCAGACGATCACCAAGGAGATCGCCGATATTTCCGACCGGATCCGCGAGAGCAAGCTGGCCGAGATCAAGCGGCTGAAGGACTTCCTGCCCAGGCAGGAAGTGCCGGAGCTGATCCGGGCCTTAGAGGAAGAAATGGCGATGGCCGCGACCGAGCTGAACTTCGAAGCGGCCGCCGAGATCCGCGACCGGATCAGGGAGCTGAAGAAGGCGTTCGGCCTGCCTGCCGCAGGCAGGGATTAGAGGAAATTGATCGTCCTGATCGGGTCGAGCTGTTGCGCGATCGTTGGCGCGTTCTTCTCGATGGCCGATTCTATTGTTGCGGCCGCCAGCTGATAATAGCCGGTGATCAGGTTCACATTAACCGCCGGCAGAAAAGGGTTCCTTCTCCGCAAATCAGCGAGGTTGCTTCTGACTTGTTCCCTGACGGTTTCGATCGTCCCGCCCGGTTGTTCCAGGGCCGGTAAAAGATATCTGATGTTGCAATCCTTACTGATGAGTTCATGAAGCCGGAGGCTGGCCCGCTGCAGCAAAGTCAGTTTTGATTCGTCGGGATAAAAAGTAGCCCAGGTCGCGGTCGGCACCGGCCGGCCCCGGGAATCGCGTATCTCAATGACGAGACGCCGCGGTTTGTGCCCATGGCAGAGCGAAGCGAGCACCAATTCGATGTTTTCCCGGCCGGTCTCCGCCGGGAAGAACAAATCTTTTACCCCGGCCAGGCTTAAATATTCCGCGCAACGCGGTGAGGGCGGGATTGGTTTTGTTTTGTGCGGATTTTCCCCGAACACCAGGGCCAGCGCGCTCTTTGAACCTGTGACACTGACGATCGCCGGTTGACTCAAGGCATGCCCGGCAATCATCGCGCTGGCCTCGGCCATTCCGGGGATCGGCCAAGTTCTTCGCAGCAGACCCCAGCCGCCGTTCATCGTCCTCGAGCGCAGATCAACCGTTGCTGTTCCGATCATTTTTGTTTTTCCCCTGTTTTTGTCGTAATGTTTGCCGGAAGCACTGTCTGTTTGTCGGCGCTTGGCGGAGAGAATTTCACTGTTTTTGATTTTGTGTTCATGATAAAATTAAAATATCGGAGGTGTTCTATGGCCAATTTCGGCAATTTAATGACGGCGATGGTCACGCCGTTCAAAAAAGACCTGTCGGTCGACTACGAAATGACCGTTAAACTGGCCAATTACCTGGCCGATAACGGCTCGGACGCTTTGGTCGTCCACGGCACGACCGGCGAATCGCCGACCCTGACCCACGAAGAAGAATACGAACTGTACCGGGTCGTGAAAAAAGCGGCCGGCAAAAGGACCAAAGTGATCGCCGGGACCGGCTCCAACTCGACCGCCACTTCGGTCAAATCGACCAAAGAAGCGGAAAAGATCGGCTGCGACGGGGCGATGCTCGTTGTCCCTTACTACAACAAACCGTCGCAGGAGGGGATGTACCAGCACTTTACCACGGTCGCCCGGAGCACCAAACTGCCGATCATTATTTACAATATCCCCGGCCGCTGCGTCGTCAACCTGCAGCCGGAGACGCTGGCCCGGATCGTGAAAGAGTGCCCGAACGTGATCGGGCTGAAAGACGCTGCCGGGAGCGTCGAACAAACGAAAAAAACGGTCGAGCTTTTGCCAAAAAGCTTTACCATCTGGTCGGGCGACGACTCAATGGCGCTGCCGATGATGAAGGTCGGGGCGGCGGGGGTCATCTCCGTCGCTTCGCATATCGCCGGGAAAGAGATCGCCGAAATGATCCGGGCGTTCCGCGCCGGCGACGTCAAAAAAGCGGAAGCGCTGCATTACCGGCTGCTGCCGCTTTTCAACGTCCTCTTCATCGCCGCCAACCCGACGCCGGTCAAAGCGGCGCTCGGGATGACCGGCCTGCCGGTCGGCCGGCCGCGCCTGCCGCTGATCGAGGCGAGCGAGGCGGAAAAAGAGCAGATCAGGCAAGTTTTGAGGGGGCTTTCTCTAATCAAGTAATGAGTAACGAGAGACGAGTAACGAGAATGAACGCGCTCTCTATTCTCATTACTCGTTACTCTATTCTTCTTGTCTGCTGGCTCTCGCTTTCCCTTGCCGCCTCCGCCTTCTCCTTCGCCGTCTTTGGCGACAACCACGGGAACCAGGCCGCCCTCGACCGCCTGATCGACAAGCTCAACGCCGAAAAGGGGCTGGCCTTTGCCGTCAACCTGGGCGATTTCGTCCTCAACGGCCGCGAAGACGAATATGCCGAGTACGTAAAGAGGATCGCCCGCCTGAAAATGCCGGTCTACCAGGTCCAGGGGAACCATGACGGCATGAACGGCGGCTGGCGGGTCTTCAATAAATACTTCGGGCCGGCCTACTACTCTTTTGATCACGAGGACGCGCATTTCATTGTGCTTGATAACTCTTTCCGGCAAAGCTTTGACGCCCGGCAGTTTGCCTGGCTGAAGGCCGATCTGGCGGCCAGCCGGGCGCGGCGCAAGTTCGTTTTCATGCACAAGCCGGCCTTTGACCCTTCCGAGCTTTACGCCGGCTACGTCATGTCGGGGCGGGCGACCACCGAAGAACTGGAAAGACTGTTCGAAAAATACCGGGTCGCTTACGTTTTCGCCGGCCACATCCACGGCTATGCCCGGGCCAGGGTCAACGGCGTGACCTACATTATCACGGCCGGGGCGGGGGCGCCGCTCTACCTGCCGCCGGAGTTCGGCGGTTTTTACAATTATGTTATAATGTCGGTCGACAAACAGCGGGTCAGGGACCGCGTTGAGAGACTTTATGATTAAAAGCAAAACGAAAAAGGCCGTCGGCGCCATTGCCGAACGCAACCGGATCGCGCTGGCTTATCTCGAGCTGGCGCGCGACCAGGTCTTTCAGCGGCTGTCCGAAGAGGAAAAAATCGGGCTGATCAAGGCGGCCCAGGCGATCGGCGATGAGACGGCCGGCTGGGTGGCCAAGGAGTACGGCGCCAGCGACCCGCGCAAGATCGCCGTCAAGATGGGGCTGCGGGTCTTTGGCGAGGACAAGCGCGGCGGCGACTCGAGCGAATACCGGCGCGGGAAAAAAGAGATCGTCGTCTCCCGCAAGTTCCACGCCAAGCTCCTGCGCGAAGTCCAATCGGCCGAGCTGTCGGAGCGGCTGCTGAAACTGGTCGTCGCCCAGCAGCTGTTCCATCACCTGGAGGCCGAGCGGATCGGCGCGGTTTACGAGCGCTTCAAGTTCAAAGTCTGGCGGTTCGGCCCTTTCAGCCGCGAAAAAACCATCAACGGCTTGAGCAACGTGGCGGCCCAGGCCTTTACCCAGACCTTGCTCGGCCTTGACGTTTCGCCGCAGGTCTTCGACTACCTGGTCATGGCTTCTTTCCCCGCCTTCAGGCCTTAGCGGGCGCCGTTTACTGCCCCGGCAAAATTTGTTATAATCCGTTAATGACAGCCGACCTGCACCTGCACAGCAGTTTCTCTGACGGGACCGATTCTCCTGAAGAGCTGGTCAGACAGGCGGCAGTTGCCGGCCTCAAAACCATCGCCCTGACCGACCATGATACGCTGGCCGGCCTGGAACGGGCGGCGGCGGCGGGGCGGGCCGCGGGGGTCGAGGTGATCCCCGGGCTGGAGCTGACGACCGAGCAGCCGCGGGCCGAAGTGCATATTCTCGGCTATTTTATTGATGGCGATAATCAGGGGCTGCGCGAAACGCTGGCCCGCGTCCGCCAGGGGCGGATCGAGCGGATCCACAAAATAGTCGGCAAGCTCAAGAAGCTGAAAGTCGAGATCGAGCCGGAAGAAGTAATGGCCCTGTCCGGCCAGAACTCGCCCGGCCGGCCGCACGTCGCCCGGGCGCTGGTGCGCAAAGGGGTGGTGGCGAATTTCAAGGAAGCCTTCAGCCGCTACCTCGATGTCCGCGCGCCGGCCTACGTGGCGCACTACCGGCTGCCGCCGGCCGAGGCGGTCCGGCTGGTCAGGCAGGCGGGCGGCATCCCGGTCTTTGCCCATCCGGCGGTCTCGAACCGCGACGACCTGATCCCGGAACTGATCGCGGCCGGTTTGCGCGGCCTGGAGGTCTATTATCCCGGCTATTACGCCGACCAGATCGAGTATTATCTTGACCTGGCCAGGAAGTTCGGCTTGCTGGTGACCGGCGGCTCCGATTATCACGGCGCCGACTCCGGCCGCGAACTGAAACTGGGCGAGCACACTATCCCGGACGAGCTGGCCGACAAGTTAAGAGATGAACACTTACGCGGAAATTAGCTTAACGGCGATCAAGCACAACATCGGCGCGATCAAAAAACTGGTCGCGGCCGGGGCCAAGTTCATGGCGGTGGTCAAGGCCAACGCCTACGGCCACGGGGCGGTGGCGGTCGCCCGGGCGGCGGGGGAAGCCGGCGCCGACTATCTCGGCGTGGCCAACCTGAAAGAAGCGCTGGAACTGCGCGAAGCCGGCCTCCTCTCGCCGATCCTGATCCTGACCGAGTCGCCGACCTCGGTCGCCGATGAGATCATCCAGCACGGGCTGACCCAGACCGTCTATTCGTTTTCCGAAGCGAAGGCGCTCTCGGACGAGGCGGTCAAACGGAACAGGTCCGCCCGGGTCCACGTGAAGATCGACACCGGCATGGGGCGCGTCGGCATCGCTCCCTCGGAAGCGATCGCTTTCATCACTAAAGTTTCTTCGCTGCCCGGCCTGGAGCTGGAGGGGATCTTTACTCATTTTGCCAAGGCGGAAAACCCGGAAGATACCTTTACGAAAGAACAATTTGATAAATTCCGTCAGATCATCGCGCGTTTGCCTCAGGTGCCGCTCAAGCATGCCGCCAATTCGGCGGCCGCGCTCTTCCATCCCCAGGCCCATCTCGACATGGTGCGGGTCGGCCTGATGATCTACGGCCTTTACCCGCAGGGAAATTCGCGGCGGCTGATCAACTTGCAACCGGCCCTCTCGTTTAAGACCAGAGTGACCTATCTGAAAAAAGTGCCGGCGGGAACGCCGCTCTCCTACGGCAGCACGTACGTCACGCCCGAAGAGACGTCCATTGCCACGATCCCGGTCGGCTACGCCGACGGCTACAGCCGGCGGCTGTCGAACCGGGGCCAGGTGGTCATCCGCGGCCAGCGCTTCCCCGTCGTCGGCAACATCTCGATGGACCTGGCGCTGGTCAACGTCGGCGACGCGCGGGTCGAGGTCGGCGACGAGGTCGTCCTGATCGGCGCGCAGAACGGGCAGGGGATCTCGGCCGACGAGATCGCCGCGCTGGAAGAGACCATCTCCTACGAAGTCGTTTGCAGTATCGGCAAGCGGGTGCCGAGGGTCTATAAATGAGGGCCGCAGGTTAGATTTTTGGTTTTGGAACTAGTTGATAAATCTTTATAATAATCTTTGCATTTCTTTATAAGTTCTCGAAGTAATTTATCTTCTTCATTTACGCAATATTCTATCCCTTTATGGTCATGGAAATAAATATTCCCGTCGTCCCAACCAATCAATGTGTTCTTTCCCGCACTCATTTTAAGCCGATGTCTTTCAATAATTGTTTTATGAGCGGTTTTATCTGCGGAAGGTCTTTTTTGATAACTGCCCACAAAATTTCCATATCAACTCCAAAATAATCATGGATCAATTTGTCCCTCATCCCCGCCATGGATTTCCAATCGATTTCAGGTTGTTTTTCTTTGACAAAGCTAGGGGTGTTTTTGGCCGCCTCACCAATAATCTCAAGTTTTCTTATGGTCGCGCTGACAGTTTTATCATCCTTACTAAATTTATTATAACCAAGCTTCCCGACAAAGCGTTCAATCGCTGTAATACTGTCCAAAATATCTTTAACGAAAATCCGGTAATTTCTTTTGATTTTTTTCACAAGTAGACCACCTCATTGAGTATTTGCTGGCGCAATTCACTGCGGATCGCTTTTTTTCTGACCAAATCAACTTTAATCCCCAGGGCTTTTGTCAGGTAGTCCTCCAGTCGAAGGAATTTAAAAAGTCCCGGAACCTCTTTAAATTCAACAAGAATATCCAGGTCGCTGCCTCTTTTTTGCTCTCTTCTAACGTAGGAGCCAAATATCCCGATTTCCTCGACATTAAATACTCTTTTCAGCTCGTCTTTTCTTCCCGACAGTAATTTTATTATCTTCTCAAAACTCATTTATTCTCCTCGAAACTGGGCCGCCGTAATGCAAAATCACCTGAAATTTTCCGCTCGCCTTGTCGATAATATATTGTAACGGGTAAATGGCATAAAGTAAACAGGAGGAAAAGAAAATGGCATTAAGAATTATAGGTGAACATAAATTCCCCGGAACGATGCTGGTAGCGGCGATGCTGAGGGCGCACGCGGCGACGAAAGGAGCCCTGACGGAAAAGCAGGCGACGGGCATAGGTATGCTTGATCAATATTTAAGGGCAAACGGTGCAAGAAACAAAGCATGGGGAAAAGCAACCGCGCTTACTCCAGGCGTGGCAGTGGCCCGGGCTAGCTTAAACAAACAAGCACTGGAAGCAGCCGGTAGAGCATTGGAAGCGGCTACAGAGGTCGAACAGCGAAGATCTCTTTTAGGGGATGTTATAGCTCCTTTTTTCTCATCGCAGATAACTTTGTTTGGTGCGCCAGTTGGTGAAAGCGGGAATAAGCCAGAAATAATAGAGGCAGGTACCTTGGCTGAAATATTAAAACCCGAACTGCCCGAGCAGGAATTAGTAATAGTCGCCAATCCTCCTTATGGCGTTATTAGCCGAGAACAGGTAACTAATGCCCAATACGGGATTTTTATAGATCAAACCGGGCACAGAGTTCCTTATTATTGGGCTGATTCAGATCTAGGGAGACAACAGCCTGCTAAGTCGGTAGTGGGAGTTAATTATAGTGATGATGTAAGGTGTTTTGCCGACTGGCAAGGGAGAAGCGCACTTACCGAACCGGCATTTTTGTCGGCAAAGGAAGCGAACACATTAACTGCGAATAAGCCGTGGGAATGGACCTCAACAAATGAAGCCGGCTGGCAAATTATTCGCTCCCGGCGCGACTCGAGCCGCGACCACTTCAATGCAGTGGACCGGTTCAGCAGCCATGTTGCCTTTCGCGTCGCTGGGACTTTAATGCAATAACACCTTGGGTCTTTTTCCCTTTACCCCTTGAGGGGGGAGGGGCGTAAAAATTTAGAGGAAAGATATGTCGGATGGAGTTAATGCCATCACCAAGACGTACGATTTGCTCAAATGGCTGATGCCGACCGTCTCCAAGTTCCCAAGAGATAAAAGATTTACTCTGGGCGAGCGGATTGAAAACAAGCTATTAACCGTCATGGAGCTATAAACAATTCCACATCTACGATCCGAAAAAGAGATTGATCAGCGCCCTGCCTTACAGGGACAGGGTTGTTCAGCACGCGCTCTGCAATGTCATTGAGCCCATTTTTGATCGGGCGCTAATCTTTGATTCTTATGCCTGCCGTAAAAACCGGGGCAGCCATAAAGCGATTGATAGATTCCAGGAATTCAGCCGAAAAAACCGTTATGTTTTAAAGTGTGATGTAAGGCCCTATTTTGCTTCAATAAACCATCAGATTCTTTCGAATCTCATCTCAAATAAGATTAAGGACGCCAGAGCTCTTTGGCTGATCAGGCGGATAATCGACTCAACAGCTTGTCCGGGGATCCCGATTGGGAACTTAGCCAGCCAGATATTTGCGAATCTTTATCTCAACAAGTTGGATCATTACATCAAAGAAGAATTAAAATGCCGGCATTACATCCGCTATATGGATGACCTGATCATTTTTGATAATGATCGGCACCGATTAGATGCCTGCAAGGGCGCTGTTCGTGAGTATCTTAGAGGGTTAGCCCTGGAATTGCATGAGAAGAAAAGCAATATCTACCCGACGAGGAGTGGGGTTGTCTTCTTGGGCTATAAGGTTTATCCCACACATCGCCTCGTGATTAGACAAAACATCAGAAGAGTGAGAAGCAGAATGAAAAAGTATGCCAAACTACTGGCCGAAGGGTTGATCGCTAGCGATAAGATTATCCGTTCGATGCAAAGCTGGCTGGGGCATGCTTTTCGCGCGGACTCTTATAATTTAAGAAGGAGGCTTTTGGCTGAATTCAATTTTGAGGCCTACCTGCCGACAGTCGGGGGATAAGCCCGGTAAAAGTGACGCTCCCTGCACAACTCGAACCGCAACAACAACAATGCAGAGAACCGGAACAACAACAATGTTGCCTTTCGCGTCGCTGAATACTTAAAACTGCCGGGATCTGTGGCTTTACGGAGCCGTGGAGCGTGCAAAATTAAGTCCAGGGCTGATTCCTGTCCCCGACGTAAAGTCGGGGCGAATTAAAAACGGCCCGGCTTTGGTTAGTAGGCCTGCCTACAGCGGGCTCGAAAACTAAGGCCGGGCGTCTGCCAACTTCCCAATCATCCCCAAAAATGATAAAATTGTTCTCTGATGTCATACGTCTCTCTCTACCGCAAATACCGCTCACAGAACTTTGACGAGATCGTCGGGCAGCCGGTCATTGTCCAGACGCTGAAGAACGCGATCGAGCACAACCGGCTGGCACACGCTTATCTCTTCTCCGGGCCGCGCGGCACGGGCAAAACCTCCACGGCGAGGATCTTGGCCAAAGCGTTGAATTGCCAGGCAGGGCCGACCGTCAAGCCGTGCGGCAAGTGCCCCAATTGCGAAAAGATACGGACCGGCCACGCCCCCGACGTGATCGAGATCGACGCCGCCAGCAACCGCGGCATCGACGAGATCCGCGAACTGCGCGAGCGCGTCCGCTACGCGCCGCTGGAAGGGCGCTACAAGGTCTATATTATCGACGAGGTCCATATGCTGACTCAGGAGGCGTTCAACGCGCTGCTCAAGACGCTGGAAGAGCCGCCGGCCCGCACGATCTTTGTCCTGGCGACGACCGAAAGCCAGAAAGTGCCGCTGACGATCGCCTCGCGCTGCCAGCGGCTCGACTTTGCCCGCCTCAAGCTGCCGGAGATCGTTGCCCAGTTAAAGAAGATCGCCGCCAGCGAAGGCTTTACCGCCGATGACAAGGCGCTCGACCTGATCGCCCGCTCGGCCGAGGGGGCGATGCGCGACGCGATCTCGCTCCTTGACCAGTTGATCTCATTTTCCGGGAAGAAGATCGCTTATGACAACGTGGTGACGCTCCTGGGGACGGCGGATGAGGAATTGCTTTTCGGTTTTGGCGGCGCGGTCGCTTCGGGGGACATCAAAACGGCGCTGGAGTTGATCAGAAAGGGTCTGGAAGAGGGCCGTTCGCTGCCGCAGGTGGCGCGCGACCTGGTCCTGCATTTCCGCAATCTGCTGCACCTCAAGGTCGGGTCGGGCGAGGCGCTGGAGCTGACGGCCGATTACTTGAAGCGGCTCGAGGCGCAGGCGCAGAAGTTCTCCTTCGAACGGCTCAAAGAGGTGCTCGGCGCGCTCGGCCGGGCCGAGCTGGACATGAAATGGCATCCGCATGCCCGGCTGGTCCTGGAAGTGGCGATGATTGAGCTTTTGGGGACGATAGGTCATCAGAATATCAGACCATCAGGGAGTGAGGATCAGAAGACCAGGATATCAGGACCGCCGAAGAAGATCGAACCGGTCGCGGCAAAGCCCGAAGCGCCCAAGCCGGTCGCTGTTAGCTCCAATGGCGACTTAAGCTTCGACAAAGTGAAGGAACACTGGCCGGCGATCCTCGAGAACATGAGGAAGAAGAGCATTTACGGCTACGTTTCCCTGCACGAAGGAGAACCGGTCGGCGTCAGCGAACAGGGGAAGTTGCTGATCGGTTTCCGCAAGGGCTACTCTTTCCATAAAGAACGGATGGAAGAGGCGAAGAACAAGCAAGCTTTTGAGGAATCAATCCGCGAAGTGCTGGGCAAACCGGTCCCGATCGAATGCGTTATCAGCGAGGGGATCGTCAAAGCGCCCTCGCTCTCGGCCGACACGGTGGCGGAATTTTTCGGGGGGAAGGTGGTCTCTTGAAAATGCAAAAATCAAAAATCAAAAATAAAAAATATAATGTTTGCGTGCTGGGAGCGACGGGAATGGTGGGGAAGGAAATGATGAGGGTCCTCGAGGAGCGGGACTTCCCGGTCAACAAATTCCTGCCGCTGGCGTCGGAGCGGACCGCCGGTTCCAAAGTCACTTTTCAGGGCAGAGAATATACCGTTGAGGAAGCCGGGCCGGAATCGTTCGCGGGGATGGAGATCGGCCTCTTCTCCGCCGGGGCGAAGGTCTCGGAAAAGCTGGCGCCCGAAGCGGTGGGGCGGGGCTGCGTCGTCATCGATAATACTTCGCATTACCGGATGGACCCAACTGTGCCGCTGGTCGTGCCCGAAGTCAACGGACACGCCATCGCACGGCATAAAGGGATCATCGCCAATCCCAATTGCTCGACGGCGCAGCTGGTGCTGGCGCTCAAGCCGATCTATGACGCGGCGGGGATCGAGCGGATCGTCGTCTCGACCTACCAGTCGGTCTCCGGCTGGGGGAAGGAAGCGGTCGAAGAGCTGCTGGCGCAGAGCCGGGCGCTGCTGGCCGATCCCCGGGCCAAGGTGACGCCGAAATACATCTTCAAGCAGATCGCCTTCAACGTCGTGCCGCAGATCGACCAGTTCACCGAGAGCGGCTACACCAAAGAAGAGATGAAGATGGTCAACGAGACGCGGAAAATATTTGAGGACGACAAAATTCAGGTGACGGCGACGACCGTGCGCGTGCCGGTCCTGATCGGCCACTCCGAATCGGTCAACGTCAAGACCAGAAAGAAGATCTCCGCGGCCGAGGCAAGGAGATTGATGGGCGAGTTTGCCGACGTCAAAGTCGTTGACGATCCGGGGAGCGGCATTTATCCGACGCCGGTCGACTGCGCCGGGCAGAACGAAACGCTGGTCGGCCGGGTGCGCGAGGACATTTCGCAGGAGAGGGGGCTGGAAATGTGGATCGTTTCCGACAACCTGCGGCGGGGCGCCGCTTACAACGCCGTCCTGATCGCGGAGCGCTTGTTTGGATAAGGCCGCCCAGATCGCCTATTTTGAGGGTTTGCTGGCCGAGCACGGCGCCAATTACCTGGCGCTTGACTGGAACTCCCCCGACAGCCAGCGCCTCCGCTTCAAGGTCCTGAAAGAGCTTTTTATCTACGGCAAGAAAGCAGCCGGCATTTCCCTGCTCGACCTCGGCTGCGGGCTGGGCGACCTCTACGGCTGGCTGAAAGCGGACGGCACGCTCAAGCGGAACAGGATCGGTTACACGGGCTACGATATTTCCCCCGGGCTGATCGCCGAAGCCAAAAAGAAATATCCCGACGGCAAATTCGAGGTCCGGGACATCCTGGAAGACCGGCACGCGCCCAAGTTCGATTACATCTTCTGCTGCGGCGTGTTCAATATCCGGACGACCGACCGGCTGGACCATCTCGATTTCGTCAAGGAAATGCTTTTCCGGCTCTACGACCTGGCGGTTTGCGGCGTCGGCGTCAACTTTTTGAGCGAAGGGGGGCTGCCGCTGGCCGGCCAGGCGGACGCCGGCGCGGGGCGGTATTTCTTCTTCAATCCGGAAGAGATCCTCGATTACAGCCGGTTCGTGGCCACCCGCTACATCTTAAGACATGATTACCATCCGGGCGATTTTACGGTATACTTATTGAAGTAGGGGAGTAAAAAGATGCTGACCAAGATGAAACTGAAGGATTATTCAGCCGACTCTTATAAATTGCGCCTGTGGCGCCATTTCTTCGCGCCGCTGCTGACCCTGCTCGTGGTCGCGGTCATCGGCGTGATCGGCTTTATGAAGTTCAATCATACCGGGTTTCTTGAGGCCTTTTACATGGTGGTGGTCACCCTGACCACCGTCGGCTACAGGATGGAATCTAATCTGTCCCCGGCCGGGATGGTCTTTGACTCTTTGTTTGTGATGATCAGCATTATCCTGCTTGTCGTGGTGATCGGCAAAGCCCTGGAATTCATTGTTTCCGGAGAATTTACCCAGGTCAGGAGGTTGATGAGGATGGAGAAAAAAATCGAATGGCTGAGCAATCATTATATTATCTGCGGGTTCGGGCGGGTCGGGCATCAGATAGCCAAAAGCCTGGATGAGGCCAACATCCCTTACGCGGTGATCGATTCCAAGGAAGAGACTTCGGAAGAACTGGAAGACCTGAATATCCCTTATTTGATCGGCGATGTCACTCTCGATAAGAATTTGGAAAGGGCGGGGATCGCCAAAGCGCAGGGGCTGATCGCTTCGGCCGATTCCGATACCGCCAACGTATTCGTCACCCTTTCCGCCCGGGGGCTTAATCCGAATCTGTACATTATCGCCCGGGCCGGCATGATCGATTCAGAGGAAAAACTGAAAAAAGCGGGCGCCAATAGGGTCGTTTCCCCGTACTTTATTGCCGGCAAGCATATAGCGGAGATCGCGATCAAGCACAAAACGGAAGCGAAGGCGTAAGGATCAGGGGCCAGCTATGATAGAGGACATTAAAGTTGTTTTTGAGAAAGACCCGGCCGCGAAAAATATTTTCGAGGTCCTGCTCTATCAGGGACTCTGGGCGGTCTGGGTCCACCGGGCGGCGCACCGGCTCTATAAATGGAGAATTCCTTTTCTGCCCCGCCTGATCTCGCAGATCATGCGGTTGCTGACCCTGATCGAGATCCATCCGGGGGCGCGGATCGGCCGGCGCTTTTTCATCGATCACGGCAACGGCGTGGTGATCGGCGAGACGGCGGTGATCGGCGACGACGTGATGATCTACCAGGGGGTCTCCCTGGCCGGGACCGGCAAGGAAAAAGGGAAGCGCCACCCGACGATCGGCAATAACGTCGTGATCGGGGCCGGCGCCATCGTCCTCGGCAACATCACCGTCGGCGACAACGCGCGGATCGGCGCGGGGGCGGTGGTGACCAAACCGGTGCCGCCGGATGCCACCGTGGTCGGCAACCCGGCCTGGGTCATGCGGCTCGAAGGCCGCCGGCTCGACCCGCTCGAGCACGGCGCGCTCCCCGACCCGGTCCACCAGGTGATCGACGACCTGAACAAGCGGCTCCAGGAACTGGAAAAGAAGCTCCGCTAACCATATGGCGTTGGTCGTTTATAACACCCTGACAAGACGCAAAGAGGAATTCCAGCCGCTCGACCCGCCCAAAGTCGGCATGTACGTCTGCGGCATCACCCCCTACGACGAGACCCACGTCGGCCACGGCCGGGCCTACGTCACGTTCGATGTCATCAGGCGTTATCTGGAGCACCTCGGCTACGAGGTCACTTATGTCCAGAACATTACCGACATCGACGACAAAATAATCAAAAAAAGTCTCGAGTCGCGGGTCACGAGCCACGAGCTCGCGCAGAAATACACCGACTCCTATTTTGAGGTGATGGACAAACTGAACATTAAGCGGGCGACGGTCTATCCGAAAGCGACCGAACACATTGAGGGGATGGTCGAATGGATCGCAGGGCTGGTGAAAAAAGGCTGCGCTTATCAGCTTGAGGACGGGGTTTACTTTGAGGTCGATAAGTTCAACGATTACGGCAAGCTGTCGGGCAAGAAGAAAGAAGATCAGGCCTCGGGGGCACGGGTCGATGTTCATGCCAAGAAAAAGAACCCGTTGGACTTCGCCTTATGGAAGCAGGCCAAACCGGGCGAGCCCTCCTGGCCGAGCCCGTGGGGCGACGGGCGCCCGGGCTGGCACATCGAATGTTCGGTCATGTCGACCAAATATCTCGGCGAGCAGTTCGACATCCACGGCGGCGGGCTTGACCTCGAGTTCCCGCACCACGAGAACGAGCTGGCGCAGACCGAAGCGCTGACCGGCAAGGCCCCCTGGGTCAAGTACTGGGTCCATAACGGTTTCGTCAATATCAATAAGCAGAAGATGAGCAAGTCGCTCGGCAATTTTTTTGGCTTAAAAGAAGTTTTTGCCAGGTTTGACCCGATGATCGTCCGTTTATTCTTCTTGTCCAACCATTACCGCAGCCCGGTCAATTACAGCGACCGGGAATTAAGCGCCGCGCGAGAGGCGTTTGGGCGGATTATTGAATTCATCGCCGACCTTGATTTTTTGCACGGCAGGACCAGCGAACGGGCGCCGGAGATCGAACTGAAGGATATCGAAGAAGAGCTGAACAGCTTCCGGGACAGGTTCAGAGCGGCCATGGACGACGATTTTAATACGGCGGGCGCGCTGGCGGCGATTTTTGCGGCGATCAAGTTCTGCCGCAAAACACTGGACGGCGGCGAAGCCGGGAAGGAATGCTTGGAGCAGATGAAGCGGACCATCATTGATCTGTGCGGGATCATCGGCTTAAACGTTGCAGAGGGTAAACCGGCGGGCGAGGCCGGTGCGGTCGAACAACTGATAAAAGAAAGGGAAGCGGCGAGAAAAAGCAAGGATTTCCGGCGTGCCGACGAGATCCGCCGGCAGCTCAGCGCACAGGGGATCGAGCTGGAAGATACGCCTTACGGGACAAAATGGCGGCCTCGAACCTGATCCAGTTTTTCACCAATGCCGCGCTCTTCGCTTCCCAGATCTTTATCCCGATCATGGCCAGGGAGCTGGGGGCCGATGATCTCAGCGTCGGCCTGATCGTCGGCGTCTTTAACCTGGCTTATTTCCTTTCCGCCTACCTGTTCGGGATCCTGACCGACCTGAAGGGGGCCCGGCGGATCCTGATCGGCGGCCTTCTTCTCTCCGCCGTCCTGTTCGCGGCGCAGGTCCTGGCGGGCAATCTGGCCGCTCTTTTCTGGGTCCGCGCCCTGGCCGGCCTGGCCGCCGGCATTTTCCCGGTCGCCCTGACGGTCTACGCTTTTCACGAGCGGGCCGGCCTGATGGGCAGATTCACCGCTTACGGCTCGCTCGGCTGGGCGTTCGGTTCGCTGCTGGCCGGCCTCCTGATCTTTTATGGGCCGATCTTTGCCGTGAGCGCCCTGCTGTTCTTTGTCTCTTTTGCGATCGCCTGCCGCTTTCCGGAAATACGTTCCGGGCTGAAGGTCGGTTTTTTGCCGCTGGCCCTCTGGCGCAAGAACGCCCGCATCTACATCCCTTATTTCTTGCGTGCGCTGGGAGCGCAGACCGCCTGGAGCCTGTTCCCGCTCTACCTGATGGGGATCGGGGCCGACAAGTTTTTGGTGGCGGCCGCTTATTTCGTCAATTGCTTCGCCCAGTTCTTTTTCATGCAGTACCTGGAGCGGTTCCGCAACCTCTATCTGTTTTATGTCGGCCTATTGACCTCGGTCCTTTCTTTCATCGGCTACGCCGTGATCCATAATATCTGGCTGATCTTCCCGGTCCAGCTGCTGCTGGCCTATTCGTTTTCCGCGCTGCAGGTCGGCGCCAACCAGGAGATCCTCCGCAACAACCAGGAGCGGGGGAGCGCGGTCGGCATCCTGAACGCGGAAATAAATTTTACCGCGGTGCTCGGCCCCTGCCTGGCCGGCCTGATCCTCTGCCACTGGGGCTTTGACTGGGTGATGTGGTTCGCGGCCGGCGTCACGTTCCTCGGTTTAGTTAGCTTTACCTATGTGCTAGAATAAAGTAAAAAGGCAAAAGTAAAAACATGCTTGATCCGAAATTTATCAGAAATAATCCGGACGTGGTGATGGCGGGGCTGGCCAACCGCGGCGGCGACCTTTCGCTGGTGGAGAATTTCCTCTGGGTCGACGAGGAGTGGCGCCGGCTGACCGCCCGGATCGACGAGCTCAAGGCCAGGCGCAACGCGGCTTCGGACAAGATCGCCGCGCTCAAGAAGACCAACGAAGACGCCGCCCCGCTGCTGGCCGAGATGAAAAAACTCTCCGACCAGCTCAAGCTGCTGGAACACGAACAGCACGGGCTGGAGCGGCAGATCGACGAACTCATCCTGGCGCTGCCCAACGTTCCCGCGGCCGGCGTGCCGGTCGGCAAAAACAGCCTCGAGAACCGTGAGGTCAGGAACTGGGGGACAAAGCGCAACTTCGACTTTGCGCCGCTGCCGCACGACGAGCTCGGCCGCCGGCTCGGCTGGCTTGACTTCGACCGGGCGGGAAAGATCTCCGGCTCCCGGTTCGTGGTTTACCGCGGGGCGGGGGCGGCGCTCGAGCGCGCCCTGATCAGCTTCATGCTCGACCTGCACACAAAACAGCACGGCTACACCGAGGTGCTGACCCCGGTGCTGGTCACGCCGGAGAGCCTGCGCGGGACCGGCCAGCTGCCGAAATTCGAGGAAGAGCTCTTTAAGTGCCGCGACGATGATCTCTACCTGATCCCGACGGCCGAGGTCCCGGTCACCAACCTGCACCGCGACGAGATCCTGGAGAAGAGCGGCCTGCCGGTCAAATACGTCGCCTACACCCCCTGTTTCCGGCGCGAGGCCGGCTCTTACGGCAAGGATGTCAGGGGGATCATCCGCCAGCACCAGTTCGACAAGGTCGAACTGGTCAAGTTCTGCGAGCCGGAGCGCTCCTATGACGAGCTGGAAACGCTGACCGCCGACGCCGAAGCGGTGCTGCAGCAGCTCGGGCTCCCTTACCGGGTGGTACAGCTCTGCACCGGCGACCTCGGTTTCGCCGCGGCGAAGACTTACGACCTTGAGGTCTGGTTCCCGTCGGAAAACCAGTACCGGGAGATCTCTTCCTGCACCAATTTCGAGTCGTTCCAGGCCAACCGCGCCAGGATCCGTTACCGCCCGGCCCGCGAGGCCAAGCCGGAACCGGTCCATACCCTCAACGGCTCCGGCCTGGCGGTCGGCCGCTGCTTTGCCGCGCTGCTGGAAAATTGCCAGCAGGCCGACGGAACGGTGACGGTACCCGAAGTGCTGCGCCGCTACCTCTAGCTTCCTCACCCCGGCACTCACTTCGTGAGTGCCACCCCTCTCCATCTACGATGGAGAGGGGAAATGATTAAGTTAGTTTATTTCCCTTCTCCACTACGTGGAGAAGGGTGCCGAGTCCGAGTTCTACGAGGACGAGGCGGGATGAGGCGCGCAAGTTTTTGCCGCTTTAACCCGATATATTTAGTGATGGTTAATAGTGTTGTAGGCCAAAGTTATAATCCATTGCCGGCTATGGGAACGGTTTCTAAGCCACAGGCATCTAATAATCGTTTTATTGACGAATACGCGAAAGTTAATGATGCTTTTATCGAAGCGACCGGCAAATTGATCGGCCGCAATTTTTCCGGCGTTGGTACGATCTACGCACCGGCGGCTAAAACGGAAAATTTGCTGGCTTTTAATCTTCCCGATATTAATGAATCCCCGTTAGTTTAATTCTTGCCGCGGATATTTGTGATATAATATTTTATGCCTCTTTACGACTACAAATGCGCCAAGTGCGGCCACATTTTTGAGGTCCAGCAGAAGATCTCCGAGGAGCCGCTCAAATACTGCCCGAACTGCAAAGGGCCGATCAAACGCCTGATCTCGCCGGCGGGGATCGTCTTCAAGGGCTCCGGTTTTCATGTCACCGATTACAGTAAAAGTCATCGGTCATCAGTCGACAGTCGTCAGCCATCAATTAAAAACGGACAGACGGCCGAAGACAGAGGGCCGAAGACCGGACCTAAAGAGACAAAAAGTTCTGGAGCAGCAGCTTCCCCGAAGAAGTCAAAATAGATTCCGGATGGAACTGGACCCCCTCAACCTTGAACTGCTTATGCCGCAGCCCCATGATCTCGTCGTGCTTCGTCCAGGCGCTGATCTCAAGCGCCGGGGGGAGGCCGGCCCGCTCGACCACCAGCGAATGGTAACGGGTGGCGGTGAAAGGGTCGGGCAAACCCCGGAAAATAGTTTTGCCGTCGTGGTAGATGGCCGAAGTTTTGCCGTGCATGACGGTCTTCTGCCGGACGATCCGCCCGCCGAAGACCTCGCCGATCGCCTGGTGCCCCAGGCAGACGCCGAGGATCGGTATCCGGCCGGCGAAAGTCCTGATCACTTCTTCAGAAACGCCTGCTTGTGAAGGAACGCCGGGGCCGGGGGAGATCAAAATATGCGACGGCCTCATTTTTTTGATCTCGGCGACCGTGATCTTGTCGTTGCGGAAGATCTTCATCGCCTGGCCGAGCTCGCCGAGATACTGAACGAGATTGTAGGTAAATGAATCGTAATTATCGATGACTAAAATCATGTTATAATTATATCATTGAAATCGTCCATGAAATCAAGGATTATCACCATCCCCGAGAAGAACGTCTGGAACGACTTTGCCGCCGGCTCCCCGCAGGCCTCGGTCCTTCAGTCGTACGAATGGGGGGAGTTCAAGGCGCAGTTCGGCTGGCGGCCGGTCCGCATCCTGCTGGAGGAGGGCGACCGGCCGGTGGCCGGCGTTTCGCTCCTCAAACGCGAGCTCCCTTTCATCAGGCATTCCTTCTTTTACGCGCCGCGCGGCCCGCTTGTCGACTGCAATGACCGGGAACTGCTCCACGAACTGCTCGAGCGGGTGGAAAAAGAGGCCGACCGCTATCACGCCATTTCGCTCAAGATCGATCCGGAGATCCCGGAAGAGGAGGGCGCCGCCCGGGACGGCCTGAAGGCGCTCGGCTTCCTCAAGTCGCCCAAGCAGGTCCAGCCGCGCGCCACTTTTATCCTCGATCTCGACCGCGATCTGGAGACGCTGCTCAAAAGCTTTGAAGAGAAGACCCGCTACAACATCCGCCTGGCCGAGCGCAAAGGGGTGGTGGTGAGCGAGGATGTCAGCGAGGCGGGGATCGGGGTTTTCAACCAGCTTTACAAAGAGACGGCCCGGCGCGACGGCTTCCTGGTCCATCCGCCGCTCTATTACCAGAAACTGCGCGAGATCATGTTCCCGGCCGGGCTGGGGACGAATTTTATCGCTTATTACGAAGGGAAACCGGTCGCCGCGGTCATCATCCTGGCCTTCGGCAAAAAGGTCTGGTATATGTACGGCGCTTCCGCCTCCGAATACCGGAACGTGATGCCAAACCATCTTCTTCACTGGGAGGTCATAAAATGGGCGAAAGACCGGGGTTACAAAGAGTACGATCTCTGGGGCATCCCGGCCGAGCCCAGGGAGGGGCACCCGCTCTTCGGCGTTTACCGGTTCAAAAAAGGTTTCAACGGCAAGCCGGTCAAATACATCGGCGCTTACGACTTTCCTTACAGCCCGTTATTATTTAACCTGTTCGAATACGGGCTGGCCGGCTGGCAGAACGTCAGGAGCTTGCTGAGCAAAGGGAAGATCGAGGACTCTTTATCTGAATGACGAATGACTAATTAATAAATGACGAATGGTGGAGCGTCCGACATTATGTT
>JAFGHC010000025.1 GCA_016939335.1 Candidatus Saganbacteria bacterium | reverse complement strand
TTGCTCACGTCCAAGCCGATGTACTTCATTTCCCTTCACCTCCATAGCTAATCCTATCAGAGGTGAGAGATTTTTTTCATGATATCAGTCAAAATCGGCCCGGGTGAAATCAAATGAAATTTTCTTAAGAACGGCTGATAATCATTTGGGAGATTTTTAGCGCAATAGCCGCCGGGAGGTAACGATCATGGACAGTCTGGACCTGTTGCCGGTAAACTTACAAACCGGATTTTTCAGCAAAAAGGGGCGGATCGAAAAAGAGGATGGGACCAAATACGGCTCCAACGGTCAAGGAGTTGCCGTGTCAGGAGATATTTCTCTGGATCTAGCCGCAAAAAGTGAGGAGGGCGACCGGAGAAATAAATTTGGTTTAAATCTTGTCACTGCACAAGTTGACGCCTTGGTAGGGAGGGCCGAAAACAGCTCCCTGCGCTTTGCCCTTCAGTTGGGACCTTATTGGCATATAGACCATATGCCACAAACCGATCTTCCCCCTTTTCGTTATTATATAGGGTCAGGTATGACGGCTGTTTGGGAAAACTTAAGCGTAGGCGCCAGTGGCCAGGGAAATCAAACCATCTCCGGCAGCAAATGGATTGCAGGTATTCCTATGATTGTTGGCGGCGGAATGTATGATTTTTCCCTTGAAGCTAAAATAAATTTTTTGATCGAGGGAACAAGTAGTTATAGGACGAGAACGGGGGTTGCCGTTGGTTATCGCCCCTACGCGAATTTCAATAATAAACACATTCAAGCCGTCGATATTTTTATCAGCCGGGTCGCCGAGTGGGGCAAAATAACGGGCAACAACAAAGAGGACTACACTCTTTGGTTGGCCGGCGTGAAATTAAATTTATCCGCCTTTTCATTCCCGAAGCAATAAGCACGACGAGTTGAAATAGCCCACTCTTTTTGCTAATCTTAAGCTTAAGATGAAGCCAAAAATCAGCGTGATCGGCGCTGGGAACGTCGGCGCGCAGTGCGCTTACCGGCTGGCCCAGCGCGGGGCGGCCGAAGTCGTACTGGTCGACGTCGTCGAAGGGCTGCCGCAGGGAAAGGCGCTCGACATGTCGCAGGCCGGGGCGCTCGACGGCTTTGACGTCCGCGTGACCGGCAGCAACGGCTACGAGGCGACCGGGGACTCGCAGGTTGTTGTCATCACCGCCGGCCTGGCCCGCAAGCCGGGGATGTCACGCGACGACCTGATCCACAAGAACGCGGAGATCATGAAAGTGGTCGTCGGCAACGCAGTTAAATATTCTCCGGGCGCCGTCCTGCTGATCGTCACCAATCCGCTCGACGTGATGACGTATCATGCGCTCCGGATCTCCGGTTTTCCGGCTAACCGGGTGCTCGGCATGGCACCGCTGCTCGACGCCGCGCGGATGCGCTACTTTATCGCCCAAGCCATGAAAGCGCCGATCAGCCAGGTTTATGCCGAAGTCATGGGGAGCCATGGCGATCTGATGGTCCCGGTGCCAAGGCTCTCGACCGTCAACGGGAAACCAATCACCGAGCTGATGACGCCGGAACAGATCAAACTGATCGTGGACAAGACCACCAACGGCGGCGCCGAGATCGTCAACCTGCTCAAGACCGGCTCGGCCTACTACGCTCCCGGCTCGGCCGCCGCCCGGATGGCCGAGGCGATCGTCAAAGACGAAAAAATAATCATTAATAGCTGCTGTTATCTGACCGGCCAGTACGGGATCAAGGATGTCTGCCTGGGCGTGCCGGCCCGGCTGGGCAGGAACGGCGTTGAAGAGATCATTGAACTTGAATTGATCGGTGAAGAACTGGTCAAGCTCAAAAAAGCGGCGGCGGCAGTCAAGGAACTGACAAATATTTTATTAATCCCCCACACTTAAATGTGGGGAATTAAGGATTTATTTATGAGAGAAATATCAGCGAAAAAGATCATTGAAACCGTCAAAGACCTCTGTATTGCCGCCAACACCGAACTGCCCGAAGACGTCCTTGCCGCCCTCAACACCGCGCTGAAGAACGAAGAGTCGCCGCTGGGGCGGGAGATCCTCCGGCAGATCATCAGGAACGCGGCGATCGCCCGGGAAGAAAAACTCCCCCTCTGTCAGGACACCGGGCTGGCGGTCGTTTTTGTCGAACTGGGCGAAGAGGTCAGGCTGGCCGGCGGCTCGCTGGCCGAAGCGATAAATGAAGGGGTCAGCCGCGGCTACCGCGAAGGGTTTTTCCGGAAATCGGTCGTGGCCGACCCGCTGCTGCGCGAAAACACCGGCGACAACACACCGGCCATTATCCACACGACGGTCGTGCCGGGCGATAAATTCAAAATACAACTGATGTGCAAGGGGGGGGGCGCGGAGAACCGGAGCGTGATCAGGATGTTCAAGCCGACCTCGACCAAAGAGGAGATAGAGAAATTCATTCTGGGAACGATCGAGGAGGCCGGTCCGGGCGCCTGCCCTCCGCTGATCGTCGGCGTCGGGCTCGGCGGCAACTTCGAAACGGCGCCGCTCCTCGCCAAGCAAGCGCTGCTGCGGCCGCTCGGCAAGCGGCACAGCGCCCCCGACACCGCCAAATGGGAAAAAGAGCTGCTCGCCAAAGCCAACCGGCTCGGGATCGGGCCGATGGGGCTGGGGGGGACGACGACCGCGCTGGCCGTGCAGATCGAAAGGCGGCCGTGCCACATCTCTTCGCTCCCGGCGGCAGTTAATATTGAATGCCACGCTCATAGATGCAAGGAAATCATCCTATGAAATCCGAAAAACGAAATTCGAAATTCGAAGTAAATTCGAATTCCAAAATAAAAAAAATACAGCCCCCGCTGACCGATAAAGACGTGGCCGGGCTTAAAGCCGGTGACGAGGTCTTGATCTCCGGCAAGATCTACGCGGCGCGCGACGCCGCCCACCGCGCGTTCGGGGGCAAACCGCCGTTCGACCTCAAGGGCCAGATACTCTTTTACGCCTCGCCCACTCCCGCCAAACCGGGCGCGGTCATCGGCTCGCTCGGGCCGACGACCAGTTCGCGGATGGACGCTTTCACTCCCGACCTCCTCAAGCTGGGGCTGAAAGCGATGATCGGCAAGGGAGAGCGGAGCAAAGAAGTCGTCGCGGCGATGAAAAAGCACAAAGCTGTCTATCTGGTGGTGCCGGGCGGCGTCGCCGCGCTCCTCTCCAAGTACATTAAGAAAGCTTCGGTCATCGCCTACCCGGAACTCGGCCCGGAAGCGGTCCTCGAGCTCGAGGTCCTCGATTTCCCCGCTATTGTCGCCATTGATGCCAAGGGAAACGACCTATTTGCCATAGGCAAGCAACGCTATGCTGATCAAAATAACAAATAACAAGCATCAAATTACAAACAAATTACAATTTTCAAACAACAAATCTTTAAACGGTTTTAGTTATTTAAGAATTGTTTTTTTGGTATTGTTTGTTATTTGTGATTTGTTATTTGTCATTTACTCTTTTGCTTCAGCAAAAGAGTACGACGGTATCTGGTTCCTCGGCTTTAACCTGCGCCAGCCGCCCTTCGAGCGGCCGCTGGTCCGGCAGGCGGCGGCGGTCTGTCTTGACGCTGCGGCTTTCACCGCGATCATGAGCGAAGAAACGGTCCCCGCCGGTTTTATCCCGCCCGGCCTGGCCGGCCATGATCCCTTGCTCGCCCCTTACCGCCGCGATCCGGCCTACGCCAAGACATTGATGAAGCGGGCGGGCTACTCTCTGGCCGACCAGCGGCTGAAAAAGCTGACTTTGCTCCACACCGACGGGATCAAAACGATCGCGATCGCCAAAGAGATCAAGCGGGAGCTGGCGGCGCTGGGGATGAAGCTCGCGCTGGTTGAGGTCAGCTACCGCGACGCCGCCCGCTGGCAGAAAGAGCTGAAAAGCGGCCGGCACCAGCTCTTCCTGATGGGCTACAAGGCCGACGCGAACGCCCCCTTCAGCAGCGCCGAGGCGCTCGGGCGCCGGCCCGACAGCGCGGCGCTGCTCGAGCCGCTTTTCCACAGCGGCGGCGCGGCCAATTTTTCCGGCTACACCAACCCGGAGGTCGACATGCTTTTTGACCAGCTGGACGTCCTTTCGCCCGCGCTGCTCGGCGAACGCGAGCTGAAGCTCAAGGCGATCAACGGCGCCCTGTACAAAGAGCTGCCGGGCGTGGTCCTCTTTTATATTGAAAAATTATGAGAGACTCGGTCAACGTTTACCTGAAAGTGAAAAAGGACGATCTTTACACGCTCTGCCCGTTTTTCGAATCGTTCGAAGGGATGGCGGCGGTCCGCATTCCCCGCCCGGCGGCGGGGGAGCACGCGCTCCTCAAGCTGATGGTCGCGCCCGATTTTCTCGGCGACTTCGAGCGAGTATTGGCCGGGCTGGGAAAGAAGGTCTGGTATGAACGAAGGGCTGGAGAAAGTTAAGGAGTGGTTGCGGCCGCGGCAGACGGCCGCCAGCATCCACGAGATCGATTTCCGCCGGCTGAAAGCGCGGGGGATCGGGGCGCTGATCCTCGATATTGACGACACGCTGATCCCGCGCGCGGTCAACGACGTCTACCCGCAGATCTTTGAGTGGGTGGTCGACCGCAAAGAAGAAGGGTTCCGCCTCTGCCTGACGTCGAACAGCCGGCACCCCCTGCGGGTCAAGCATTTCGGCGAGACGCTCGGCGTCCCCGCCATGCATTTCAGCTTCAAGCCCCTCCCCTTTGCCTTCTGGCGCTCACTCGACCTGCTGAAGGCCAAACCGGCGGAAACAGCGATGATCGGCGACCAGCTTTTTATGGACATCCTGGGCGCCAACCTGCTCGGCATCTATTCGATCTACATCGACCATGGCAAGCCCGAGACATTTCTCCCCCGGATCTGGATGCGGCGGGCGGAAAAGTGGGTGCTGAAGCGCTGGCTGGGGAAGTAACAGCCCTCATCCGCTGACGTTTAACCGACCTCCTTCTCCCAGAGGGAGAAGGTGACTCACAAAGCTAAATCATTCAATATTAAAAAGAAGTGAAAATAAAAGGGGGCCGACGCCCGACTGGTCATTTTATCTTAAGATAATAATAACCGGAATCCAAATGCCCTTGTGGCAAATGAAAACGATCTTCATTGTTTCACCTCCTTCGGGTCGAGTGGTCAAACCCTACCAGAGGCTAGAATGAAGTTGAGCCGGGCAATCGGCCCCTCTTAAAACATAATTATTATACTAATATTGAGGTACTAAGACAAATAATCCGATCTCGTGGTTTAGTCCCCCCCCATATAGTACCATCGTATTTTAATCATTAAAAACTTGCATTTTTTAATTAGTACCATCAACTATTTAATATTTGACAACGATAAAATCAAACCGTTTTGCGAATGACCCTCTCCCTCTGGGAGAGGGGGGCAGCTTTAAGGTTAGCGGGTGAGGGCTGTTAAAATCACGCTAAATTCTTCAAGGCCTCTTTGAGGACGGCCTCCACCGAATCGGCGTTGTCGACGTTCAGTTTAGTGATCGTTTCCCGCGCTTCGCGCGGCGAATAGCCGAGGGCGATCAGGGCGGAGATCGCGTCGCTGACCAGCGTTTTGTCCCCTTTCAGCCCCGCTCCGAGCGCCGCCGGCTGGACGGCGTAGAGCTTGCCGATCTTCTCTTTCAGTTCGAGGACGATCCGCTCGGCGGTCTTGCGGCCGATGCCGGGGATCGAAGCAAGCAGCGCGGTGTCGCCCTGGGCGACGGCGCCGGTCAGCCGGTCGAGGCTAAAGCCGGAGATGACCGCCAGGGCGGTCTTGGGGCCGACGCCCGAAACCGAGAGGAAGAGCGCGAAGAGCGCCCGTTCCTCTTTGTTCAGGAAACCGTAAAGCGAGATATCGTCCTCGCGCACGACCTGGATGGTGAAGAGCGTGACCTCCTGGCCGAGCGGCGGCAGGCGGTTGAGGGCGGAGGATGCGACCTTGACCTGGTAGCCGACGTTGCCAACGTCGATCACGACCTGGTGGGGACCGATATGCTCGAGCCGGCCGCGGAGGTGGGCGATCATACGCCGGCGAGCGCGCCCGCTTTCAGCTTATGGGAATGGAGGTGGCAGATCGCCACCGCCAGGGCGTCCGCCGCGTCGTCGGGCCTGGGGATGTCGTTCAGTTTGAGCAGGACGCGGACCATCTGCTGGATCTGCCGTTTTTCCGCCTTGCCGTAGCCGGTGAGGGCGATCTTGACCTCGACCGGAGTATATTCGGAAACCTTGACCTTCGCCTCGGCCGCCGCCAGCAGGGCGATGCCGCGCGCCTGGCCGACCGCCATCGCCGTCTTGGTGTTCTCGCCGAAGAAGAGCCGCTCGACCGCCACGCAATCGGGCCGGTGGGCGCCGATCAGTTCCTTGATCCCGTGGTAAATTTTCGCCAGACGGTCGTGCGAGGAGTCTTTGGGAGTGGTGATGACGCAACCGCAACTGACATAGGAGAGCTTGTCACCCTGTTGCCTGACCAGACCGAAGCCCGTTGTCGCCGTGCCGGGGTCAATGCCCAATGTCAGCATGAAAAGCTCCTTTTCCCGACTGGGTGTTTCATTATAGCACGGGAGGAGAGGAAAGGAAAGCGGGGATATTCTACCGCGAACACTATAATTTACTAAATTTACTACCCGAATCCCCGAATTATGGCTCGAATACTCTAATTTACAACCCGAATTTACGAATTATTTATTACTTCCCGAATCCCCGAATTAGGGCTCGAATACTCTAAT
>JAFGHC010000024.1 GCA_016939335.1 Candidatus Saganbacteria bacterium | reverse complement strand
TTTACAATTACTGGGTTTTAAGCGGAAGCTTCAGCTTTCGCAATACCACTGGCAACCTACCGCCTTCAGGCGGTAGTAGTTGAGTGGCATTAATAATTAGTCATTAGAGTTTATTGGAGGGAATATGATAACGTATAAACAGGCCGGCGTTGATATCGAGGCGGGCTACGAGGTCGTGCGCCGGATCAAAAAGCTGGCCAAGGGGATAGGGCTGTTCGGCGGCCTTTATCCGCTCGGCAAACAGTACCTGGTGGGGGCGACCGACGGCGTCGGCACCAAGCTCAAGCTTGCCTTCATGCTCAATAAGCACCAGACGATCGGCATCGATCTGGTGGCCATGAACGTCGATGACGTCGCGGCGATGGGGGCGAAACCGCTCTTCTTTCTTGATTATATCGCCCTGCAGAAAGTCGAGCCGAACCTGGTCGAGAAGATCGTCAAGGGGATCGTCGAGGGGTGCCGGATCGCCGGGGTCGAGCTGGTGGGCGGCGAGACCGCCGAGCTCTCCGACATGTACCAGAAGGGCGAGTACGACCTGGCCGGCTTCGCGGTCGGCATCGTTGACAGGGACAAGGTCATCAACGGTTCCAAGATCAAGGAAGGCGACCGGATCATCGGCCTGGCCTCGTCCGGCCTGCACAGCAACGGCTACACGCTGGCCCGCAAGGTCATTTTCGACCAGGCCAAGATCCAGCCCAGGGACAAGCTGGAGGATTTCGACAGGCCGATCGGCGAAGAACTGCTGACCCCGACCCGCATTTACACGCCGCTGATCCTCGGCCTGATCAAGAAATTCAAGATCAAGGCGATCGCCCATATTACCGGCGGGGGGATCCCGGAAAACCTGGGGCGCGTCGTGCCGGCGAGGAGACAGGCGGTGATCGAGCTCAATTCCTGGCCGATCCCCAGGATCTTCCGCCTGATCCAGCGGCTGGGTGACGTTGACCACGAAGAGATGTACAAGACTTTCAACATGGGGCTCGGGATGATCCTGGTCGTCGAGGCGAAGGAAACCGACCGGCTGATGAAACACCTGGCTAAAAAGAAAGAAACAGCGTATCTGATCGGGGAGATAGCCCGGGGGAACAGGGAAGTCATTATCATTTAATGACCAATGACAAATGTCAAATGACAAATGAAAGTGTCCCTTCGGGACATAATTTAAACCTCGGAATTTTGGTCTCCGGGCGGGGATCGAACCTGCAGGCGATCATTGACGCGTGCGAGGGCGGGAAAATTCCAGCCAAGGTTGCCGTTGTTATCTCCAACGACCCGGCCGCCGCGGGGCTTGAGCGGGCAAAGAAACACAATATCCCGGCCGTGGTTTTTGAGCCGAAGAACTATAAAGACAAGAACACGTATGAGCTGGAGATCGTCAAAGAGCTGAAAAAGCATAACGCCCAGCTGGTCTGCCTGGCCGGCTATATGCGGATCGTTGGAGCGGTCCTGCTGGAGCATTTCCCCCGGCGGATCATCAACATCCATCCGTCGCTTTTGCCGTCTTTCCCCGGCCTGCGCGCCCAGCGGCAGGCGCTCGACCACGGAGTGACGGTGACCGGCTGCACGGTCCATTTTGTCGACGCCGGGTGCGACACCGGGCCGATCATCATCCAGTCGGCGGTGCCGGTCAAAGAGAATGACACCGAAGAGACGCTGTCCGCCCGGATCCTGGAACAGGAGCATCAGATTTATCCGTTGGCGATCGAGTTCATTGCCAAAGACAGGCTGAAGATCGAAGGCCGTCGGGTGAAATTAAAGAAAATGTAGGGACAGGGCTTGTCCCTGTCTGTCGTTTCCAAAGGCAATGGGATATGTGGATTAAAAAAACTTTAGCCGTTCTTGTTATTTTATTGGTGTTGCAACCATTTTGTTTTGCCGCAGATTATGGGAATCGAATAGGTTTAGGAACAAAACTTGGCTGCCCGATATCGCATGATTATTTTCTTCATCTAGCCGGTTACGATCTAACATATACCATAAATAACAATTATTGGATCGAAACTTATATTTCCTCCTGGTCAATACCGCCCTGGGATCCTGTTGGTGTGTCTCAAGAAGACTTAAATATTATGATATTCTCCCTCTATTTAGGGAAGATCACCGATCAGCGTGAAGACGCTCGAACATATTTTGGCTGCGGAATCGGTGGGTCATATAATCAAAATACAAAAATGCTTAAATTGATCTCTCCGGTGGTAAAATTAGGTGGTGAACTTGGTTTTTACAGGGGCATCAATTTTGTGCTTGAAACAGGGTATCCTTTAATCCTTAGCGCGGGCATAAAGTGGTACTTGTAATTCCAGGCCCGAGATTTTGACTTAATGTCGTAGCAATTGAACGGACAACCACAAGGGTTGTCCCTACATGGAAACCGCGACGTTTAGTCGCAGGTTTCCATAGAAAGGTAAGAATAGAAATGAAGAAGAAACGCGGGAAGAAAGTAGAAAGTAGAAAGTTGAACGCAGAACACGGGAAATATGCCCTGATCTCCGTTTATGACAAAACGGGCCTGGCGCTGTTCGCCCGGGAACTGCAGCAGCTCGGGTTTGAGTTCGTTTCCTCGGGCGGGACGGCCAAGTTCCTGCGCCAGCAGGGGCTCCGGGTGACCGAAGTCCAGAAGCTGACCAAATATCCCCACATGTTCGACGGCCGCGTCAAGACGCTCCACCCGATGGTCCACGGCGGGATTTTGGCCGACCGGACCAACAAGGCGCACCTGAAGGAGATCAAGAAATATAAGATCACGCCGTTCGATCTCGTGGTCTGCAACCTTTATCCGTTCGAACAGGTCATCTCCAAAAAGAATTTCACCCATGACGAGGCGATCGAGAACATCGATATCGGCGGACCGTCGCTGGTGCGCGCCGCCGCCAAGAATTACAAGAACGCGGCGATCGTCGTCGAGCCGGCCGATTATCCCCGGGTCCTCAAAGAGCTGAAAGAGAACGGCGTGATCGGCCTGGAGACGCGCGAACAGCTCGCCTTCAAGGCGTTCCGCCAGACCGCCCAGTACGACGCGCTGATCGTCCGCTATTTCGCCTCGGTCCTGGAACGGCAGGAAGAGTTCCCCAGCCGCCTGGCGATCGAGCTGGAGAAGGTCCAGGACCTGCGCTACGGCGAGAACCCGCACCAGAAGGCCGCTTTTTACCGCGAGCTCGGGGCGGCGGGCGACGGCCGGCTGACCGAGGCCAGGCAGCTCCACGGCAAGGAGCTCTCGTTCAATAATATCGTCGACATGGAGGCGGCCTGGAACTGCGCCAACTATTTTGCCGACCCGACCGTGGCGATCGTCAAGCACAACAACCCCTGCGGCGTGGCCCGGGCCGCGGCGCTGGTCGAAGCGTACAGGCGCGCGCTGGCCTGCGACCCGGTCTCGGCTTACGGCGGGATCATCGCCGCCAACCGGCGGATCGACGAGGCGACCGCCCTGGAGATCGCCGCGCTCTTTGTCGAAGTGATCATCGCGCCTTCCTACACCCCCAGCGCGCTCGAGGTCCTCAAGAAGAAACAGAACATCCGGATCATGGAACTGGGCGAGAAGGCGATCAGCAAGCCGTTCCGGGGGCTTGATTACAAGCGGGTGAGCGGCGGGCTGCTGGTGCAGGAGCCCGACATCGCCCAGCTCGGCATCAACGAGATCAAGGTGGTGACCAGACGCGAGCCGACAATGGCCGAGATGGAAGACCTCTTTTTCGCCTGGGGCGTCGCCAAGTACGTCAAATCGAACACCATCGTTTACGTCAAAGACGGTAAAACCGTCGGCATCGGCGCCGGGCAGATGAGCCGGATCGACGCCGCCGAACTCGGCATCAAGAAGGCGCCGGAGGGGGTAAAGGGCTCGGTGCTGGCCTCTGACGCTTTCTTCCCTTTTGCCGATGTGGTGGAACTGGCGGCAAAGAACGGAATTACTGCTATAATACAGCCGGGCGGCAGCAAGCGCGACCAGGAATCGATCGACGCGGCCGACCGGGCCGGGATCGCCATGGTCTTTACCGGACGCCGGCATTTCAGGCATTAAAGGAGGAGAAAAATGAAATTCAAACATCCAACATCCAACTTCCAAACAAATATCAAATATCAAAAATCAACCTACAAAATGATTGCGATTTGTTTATTGGCTTTTGCCTTTTGTTTGGAGGTTGGAGGTTTGAGGTTGGGGGTTGATGCGGCTTATGCGCAGGATGTCCCGGTCTCGACGACCGTGACCTCTTCGACCGGCGGCCCGACCCAGGTCCAGTCGAACATCGGGGGCGTGAGCATCGGCTACATCAAGGTCGGCACGACCGAAGTGGCGACCCTGGCCTGGCATCCCGACCTCAAGTTCGGCTTCTGGTCGCTGGGCGGCGACATCAACCTGGCGCTGGGGAACAACGCGCCGGCCAATTACGAGAACGCGGTCCTGCGCTATGTCGAATACGATGACATGAAAAAAGGCCTGCGCTACGGCTTCCTCGACGGGGTGACCGTCGGGCGCGGGCTGCTGATGAGGAATTACACCACCCGCGTCGGCAGCCAGCTGGTCCCGGCCAACGAACAGATGGGAGTGAAAGGTTACGTCGATCTTGACCAGTACGCGGTCAGGGGGATGGCGACCCGTTCCAATATTTACATGCTGCGGCTGGAGGAGCGGATCAATCCGCTGCTGACGGTCGGCGAATATTACATCAACGACTCGACCGGCCGGAAAATAGTCCAGAGCGACGGGACGACCAAGGCGTTCCCGTCGGTGGCCGCCCTCGGCGCCGACGTTTCCTACCAGCTGCCGGCCAACTTCCAGGCCTACGCCGAAATGGGCCAGCTGCTCAATCATGGCGCCGGCCTCTCGGCCGGCCTTTCGTGGGGGTATGATATGATGGTCGCCAAGGCCGCTTTCTCGGCCGAATACCGCCAGCTCGACAAAGCGTTTGTCCCCGGTTATTTCGGGGTTGATTACGAGAACAATCCGATCGATCTCGCTTCGGCCGAAGCGACGGGCACGCCGAAGAACGGCTACCTGGCCCAGCTGGGGCTCAGCGCCCTCGACCTGGCGACGTTCAACGCGGCCTACGAAAGCTACAATGACAGCAACTCGTCGCTCTCCGCCGATCTGACGGCCAAAGTAAGCGACCAGGTCACTGTCAAAGGCTTTTATAAACAGCCCAATTTCGTCGATTTCCGCTCCATTTCGCTCGAACAGGGGGCGATCCTGGGCGCCGACGTCGCTTACAAGATCAACCAGAACAGCACGCTGATCACCCATTATCTCAAAGCTTACAACCCGGCCAGCGGCCGGGTCGAATCGACCCAGTATTATGAAGTTGCTTTGAACTTTTAATGCTCCGGGAAAAAGCAAAAAGCAGCCTGCCGCTGCTCCTTATCTGCGGCTTTAACCTGGCCCTCTGCCTGATCTATCTTTTCCGCTTTTCCGATCCCTTCTACTTTATCAATCATGAAGCGACCCAGCTGGCCTGGAGCCTGGCGACGGGGCAGGGCTATGTCGGGGCCGGCGGCTTGCACATCAGATACGCTGTTTCTGCGCTGCTGCAGCCGGCCTATCCTTGTCTGCTGGCGCTTTTGATCGTGCTGTTCAAGCTCCCTTACGCTTTGCTGGCCATGCGGCTGCTGCAGATCGCCATGACGGCGGCGCTCTGCCTGACCACTTATCTGATCGCCGCGGAGGTTTTTGACCGCAAGACCGGCCTGCTGGCCGCCCTGGTCTTTTCGCTTTATTTGCCGTTCATTTTTCAGGCGACGCTCATCTGGGACACCGTGCTGGTCAGCCTGCTGGTCTCGCTCGCGGTCTTATTAACGCTGAAATTTGACAATAAAAGTGTCTGGCGATCGCTGGCGTTAGGGCTGACGCTCGGCCTTGCCGTCCTGACCAATGCCGTAACGCTGATCTTGTTGCCGGCCATCGGGCTTTATCTCCTGGTCCGCTATCGGGCGGACGGCTGGCGGACGGTCCGCCACCTCCTGATCGTGCTGGCCGTTGCGGCGGCGCTCTTTTTGCCCTGGTCGTTCAGGAATATCGCGACTTATAACGGCTTTATCCCGGTCCGCTCCGGTTTCTGGGGCGTTCTTTATTCGACCAATAATCCGGACGCCACCGGCACGATCTGGCTGAAGCACGGCGGCCGGCTGCCCGCCAGCGTTAACGAAGGGATCACGCTTCATTTCCGGCCGATGATCGCCGAACTCGCCCCCCTCGACGAATACCAGCAGGACCGGTATTTCAAGGCGAAATTGTTCGCCTTTATCGCCAGCCGGCCGCTTGATTTCGTCCGGCTGCTGTTCGTTAAATTTTATTATTTTATTTGGTTCAATCCTTTTGACCGCGTCGAACCGTTCTGGCTGCTCGAGTACCTTTTTATCCTGATCTTTGGCGTTACAGGGCTTTATCGGGCAGTAAAGGAGAAAAAGCGCGTCGTGCCCTTTATTTTGCTCTTTGTTCTTTTCACCGGGGTTTATACCGTGATGGGGCCGCTTTATAACTGGAAGTACCGCCTGCCGGTCGAGCCGTTCCTCATGGTCCTGGCCGCTTTCGGGCTGCAGCGGCTGGCGGCCCCGGTCAACCGCCCCTCAAGACCCTAAAGCCGTCGGTCGCGTCAACGACCTTAGACGCTTTGCCCGAGCGGGCCCGTCCCGGCAGGATAGTGCGAAGGGCGGGAAATTTTTGTGCGGCCTCTTTGGCGGTCAGTGCCGGTCTTTCTCCCGCGAGGTTGGCCGAAGTCGCCGCGAGCGGCCCGCACTTTTTTATTAATTCTAAAGCGAGCTTGTGATCGGGGATACGCAAGCCAACGGTCGATCGCCCGCCGGTGACGAGCTTAGGAACGGCTCTTTTTTTCCCCACTATCAACGTTAACGGTCCCGGCCAATATTTTTCTGCCAACGCCAAAGCTTTCTTATTGAATTTGCCCAGCTTCTTCGCCTGTTCCAGGGAAGCGACCAGGATTTGCAGAGGTTTTGTTTTGGGACGATTTTTAATTGCAAATATCCTGGCGATGGCTTTTTTGTTCTTTAACAAAGCCCCTAATCCATAGACTGTCTCGGTCGGGAAAGCGATCACCCCGCCGGTTTTTAGCGTTTTAACGGCTTTTTTTAGCTGGTTCATCATGTTTATTTTATTATATCATTTTTTGTTAAAAGAATGGCGGAAAAAATCCCCGAAATTTTTCGACTGAACGGTCGATAATAGTTCATGGGAATTGACGCTGCGTCTAATCATCGTCCGACAGGAATAAACTGGGCGCCTTGTTTGGCCAAAGACACATATTTAGGTTTACAACACAAGCAAAGGGCAGGGCTTCCGATCGATGCAGATATTCTTAGGCACTTAGATCCCAACCTCCCTTTTTACCAAGCCTTGCTTTGTTTTCGTCCCTGGGTTTACCGTCATTCGGTGATTATTGGCAGCGGGGGAGCCTCGTCTTCCGCCAACCTCAAGAAACTCCATCCGGAAGTAAAAGTAAATCCCGATCTGATGCGTCTTTTGGGATACATCCATGACGGCGGGAAAATGTGGGATGATGTGCTGAATGTTAACGGGCAGGGCAATAATGGGGGAATAGGAAACAGTTTATATTGTGAAGAGGCCGGTCAGGGAAGCCGGGCTAATCCAAAAGTAATTGACAGATTTTCTGATGCGATGACCATACTTGCCCATCCGCGCCGTTCACAGATAATTGCCTGGCTCTACGGTTTTCCCGAGAAGGCCTGTTATTTGGTGGGACAACATCACGGCACGACCCCGACCATGGTCCAAATGACGAAAGAGGCCAGGCGGGGGCATCGGGAGGAGGTATTCTGCTATCCCGGTCCGCGCCCCAATGATATTCATAGCTTGATATTAATGTGCGCTGATAGCTTTCTCGCGTTTTTCGAGAACAGAATGGATGCCCGTCTCTGGCCGCCGGATAAAGCTCCTGAAAAGTTCATCGAGGAAAAAGCGGCAGTTATTCACGGGGAGTTGCTGGCGGCCGGCCAATTGGATGAAAAGGTCCTTTCTCTTCCCTATCAAAAGATAATTTTTGACGGGCTCCAGGAGTTTCTGATCAAATTCTACACCGGCATGAGGCTTTTCGGCACGCCCCGGGCGGGCGAAAAAGTCAACCTAGACGGCCGTTTGCCTTGGCCCGAGTACTCATTACCCGTAATATCCCGGCATAATCCTTAATAATCTCGCTCTTTTCAAAATTACCAGCCGCCAGTCTCTCGATCTCCGCCGCCTGGCCGAAGCCAAACTCGAGCACCAGCCGGCCGCCCGGCTTCAAATACTTCGGGCTCTCTTTTAATATTTTCCTGATATGGTCAAGGCCGTCCTTGCCGCCGTCGAGCGCCCGCTTCGGCTCCCAATCCCTGACTTCCGGCTGGAGCTTCTTGATCTCGGCGGACGGGATATAGGGCGGATTGGCCACGATCAGGTCGACCGGCTCTTTTAAAGGTTCGAGCAGGTTCCCTTTTATAAAATGACAGCGGTTCCCGACTTTATATTGCTCCGCGTTCTTTTTAGCCACTTTCAATGCGTCATTTGAGGAGTCTATGGCGTAAACTTCCGCCAGCGGCAGCTTTTTAGCCAGTGCCACGGCAAGGCAACCCGAACCCGTGCCGATGTCAGCGATGATGACCCGCGACCCGCGACCCGCGACCTTTAGAGCTTGCTCGGCGAGGAATTCCGTCTCCGGCCGCGGGATCAGGACGGAGCGGTTGACGATGATATCAAAGCCGAGAAAAGGCTGAAAGCCCAGGATATAAGCGGTCGGTTCGCGCTTGCCCCGCCGGCCGATCAGTTCTTTGTAACGCTTAAAGCTTTCGTCTTTGACGGTCAGGCTCTGGTGCAGGATCAGTTCGCTTTTTTTGATCCCGAGGGCGTGGACGAGGATTATTTCGGCTTCGAGGCGCGGCTCCTCGATCTGCCTGGCGCAGAGCTGGTCGGTCCCCCAGTCGATCGCTTCGGTTAAGTTCATCCCCACACCAACTTTTGTAATGCGTACGACTTGCCGAAGTTGGTGTGGGGATTCATGCGGCCTTTGCCATTTTGGCCGCGCGATCGGCGGTCGCCAGGGCATCGATGATCTCGTCGAGCTCGCCGTCGAGGACCCGGTCGAGCTGGTGGACGGTAAAGCCGATCCGGTGGTCGGTCACCCGGCTTTGCGGGAAATTATAGGTGCGGATCTTCTCCGAGCGGTCGCCGCTGCCGACCATGATCTTGCGGGTCGATTCGCGGTCTTTCCGCTGTTTTTCGTTCTCCGTTTCGAGGATCCGGGAGCGGAGCAATTTCATCGCCTTGACCCGGTTCTGGAGCTGGGAGCGTTCCTCGCGGCACTCGACGACCACCCCGGTCGGCAGGTGCGTCAGGCGGACCGCCGAGGAGACCTTGTTGACGTTCTGGCCGCCGGCGCCGCCGGAGCGGAAAGCCTCGAACTTGATGTCCTTTTCGTCGAGCTTGACGTCGACTTCGTCCGCTTCGGGCAGGACGGCGACCGTGGCGGCGGAGGTGTGGATCCGGCCGCTCGCTTCGGTCCGGGGGACGCGCTGGACCCGGTGCGTCCCGCTCTCGTATTTCAGCCGGCTGTAAGCCCCTTTGCCGATAATGTTGAAAACGGCTTCTTTGTAACCGCCGAGCCCGGTGTCATTAACGTCAAGCATCTCCGTCTGCCAGCCCTTGCGCTCGGCGTAGCGCAGGTACATGCGCAGGAGGTCGCCGGCAAAGAGGGCGGCCTCCTCGCCGCCGGTGCCGGCCCGCACCTCCATGATGATGTTCTTGTCGTCAAGCGGGTCTTTGGGGAGGAGCAGGACTTCCAGCTCCCTGGTCAGCCCGTCTTTCTTGGTCTTGAGGCCGTCGAGCTCGACCTCGGCCAGCTCCTTCATCCCTTCTTCGTCGAGCATGCTCTCGGTCGCGTCGATCTCTTTGAGGAGCTGTTGGTAGGCCCGGTACTTGCCGACGATCTCCTTGAGGCCGCTGAATTCGCGCGAGTATTTACTGAAAAGCTCGCGGTCGGCGATCACCTTGGGGTCGCTGACCAGCTTTTCCAGCTCGCAATACCTTTTTTCCACGCCCGCTAATTTATCTAAGAACATAATGGCAAAAGATCGGGGGAGCTACTTTTTACCGGCGGTTTTTTTGGCGGCGGAAGGCTTTTTCTTTTTGACCGGCTTCTTGGCGCGGGGGATGACGTTGGCGTATTTCTTCTTGAACTTCTGCACCCGGCCCTCGGTGTCGAGCAGCTTCTGCTTGCCGGTGAAGAGCGGGTGGCAGGCGGCGCAGATATCGACGTGGACGCGCTCTTTGGTCGAGCCGATGTCGTAAGCGGCGCCGCAGGCGCAGACCGCCTTGGTCCGGTAATATTTGGGATGGATGTTCGGTTTCATTGTTCTTATTTTAGCACAAGACTAGAGGCTTGACAATCCGTCCTCGAGCCCCAGCCGGTACTGGTATTCTTCGAGCAGATAATTGTAAAAGGGGGAGCGGGCGGCCTGGCGCCGGATCATTTCCAGAAGCGACCGATGCTTTTTTATGAAACGGTAAATGCCCATGGCCAGCGGGTTCAGGCCGAGGAACATTTTGATCGTGAAATCCGGGTGCTTGCGGTAGAAAAGCGCGGCCGATCTGCCCATCTGGTATTTTCTTTCGATCAGCCCCTCGCGGGAAACGGGATGATGATGATGATTGACCGCGGCCGGAAGGTAGAGGAGCGGGACCTTCATCTGCGCCAGCCGGTAGCCCAGCTCGATATCCTCCCAGCCGTAGCCCTTAAAGTTCTCGTCAAAAAGGCCGGCGGCCGTGATCGTCGCTTTTTTGATCGAGAGGTTGCCGGTCAGAAAATAGGCCCACTTCAGCCTTTTCCACGGCCAGAGCCAGGCTTTGATATAAGGCTTGCCGTCGGGATTGATGGTCAGCCCTTCGAAGGCGGCCTCCGGTCTTTTCCCGTGCGCCTGGAGGTGCGCTTCCAGCAACCCCGGCTCGGCGATCATGTCGGCATCGGTCAGCAGGATGATCTCGCCAGCCGCCTTTTTGATCCCCAGGTTGCGGGCGGCGGTCTTCCCCTGGTTCTCCACCCGGAGGTAATCCAAACGGCAGGGCGGCTTCAGCGCCTCGATCATTTTGTCGGTCCCGTCGGTCGAGGAGCTGTCGATCAGCTGGACCTCATAGAGTTCGGCCGGGAGGGTCTGGCGGAAGAGCGATTGGAGGGTCTTGTCCAGCACATTTTTCTGATTACAGGTGCCGATGACGACGCTGAGCTTCATGGAAGGATTATAACACAGCCCTCACCCGCTGGCCCTAAAGCTACCCCCCTCTCCCAAAGGGAGAGGGTAATTCCATTTAGCTCTTAAACGAGTTTCCTTCTCCCTCTGGGAGAAGGGGGCCGGTTAAGAGTCAGCGGATGAGGGCGGTGGTAGTTTCAATGGATTGATAAGTGATGTTCAGAAGCTTCTTTAGCTCGGCCTGCGTGATGCTCAGCGGCGGCATCAGGACGATCACCTCGCCCAGCGGCCGCAGGATCGCCCCGCGCCGCCTGGCTTCCAAAATGACCCGGTGCCCCAGCCCCGGTTTGCCGTCGGGCCGCAGTTCGATGCCGACCATCGCCCCGCAGCGCCTGATCTCCAGAACTTGTTCGAGGGCGCGGAATTTAGGCAGTTCTTTTTCGAGCAGTTTAATGTTCTTTCGGACGTTGTCCAGCCGCCGCTCTTTTTTAAAAAGCTTCAGCGAGGCGAGGGCGGCCGCGCAGCCCAAGGGGTTGCCGGTAAAGGTGTGGCCGTGGAAGAAAGTCCTGTTCTCCTCCGGCCGGCCGAGGAACGCCCGGTAGATCTTTTCCGTCGCCAGCGTGGCCGCCACCGGCAGATAGCCGCCGGTCAGCCCCTTGGCGACGCATATCAGGTCGGGCGTAATGCCTTCGTGTTCGCAGGCGAACATCCTGCCGGTCCGGCCGAAGCCGGTCGCCACTTCGTCGCAGATCAAAAGAACATCGTACCTGGTGCAAAGCTGTCTCGCCTTTTTCAAAAAACCTCTCGGCGCCATCAGCATCCCGGCCGCCGCCTGGACGAGCGGCTCCATGATGACCGCCGCGATCTCGCGATGACGCTTTTTCAGGACGTTTTCCAGCGCGGCAGCATCTCCCATTTTGACTTTGAGCGATTTGAAGAGGAGCGGCCGGTAGATTTTATGGAACAGATCGATCCCCCCGACCGAGACCGAGCCGATCGTGTCCCCGTGGTAAGCATTAACAAATGTCACGAATTTTGTTTTGGATTTGAAGTTTGTGATTTTGGATTTGTTTTGAAGTTTGAGGTTTGAAGTTGGAAGTTTTGTTTGCTGCCAGTATTGAAAGGCTATTTTCAAAGCTATTTCGACCGCCGTTGATCCGTCATCCGAATAAAAGACCCTGGACAGGCCCGGCGGCGCGAGCTTAATGAGCTCGGCGGCCAGTTCGAGCGCCGGGACATTGGCGAGGCCGAGCAGGGTGGAGTGGGCGACTTTGTCGAGTTGCGCCCTGATCGCCTGATCGATCTCCTTTTGCCGGTGCCCGTGGAGCGTCACCCAGAGCGACGAAACGCCGTCGAGGTACTTATTGCCGTCGGTGTCGTAGAGATAGCTGCCGCCGCCGCGCTCGATGATCAGCTGGTCGTGCGCGGCCCACTCCCGCATCGGGGTGAAAGGGTGCCAGAGATGTTTTTTGTCAAGGGCGAGCAGGCGTTGCGACCGCTTGTTCATATTTTAAGTATAAAGAGAATTGCCCGGCGGGTCAATCGTTGACCCGGCGGGGCTTTTTTTTTATAATCAGGACAGTGAGTCACATTCAGAGGCGCAAAGGGAATGTCCGGTTGGGAGCGGGACTGGTCCTGATCGTGCTGGCCGTCGTTGTTTTGTGGCTGAACGAGGAGGCGAGGGACCTGGCGAAAGTCGCCCGGTCGAGCCCCGCTTTATCGGCCGACCAGGCGGTCAAGGCCGCCGATCACCGGCTTGTTTCCATCACCGGGAACCTGTTCACTCCCGACCGGATCGGCGATCCGCAATTCCTGAAGCCCGGGTCTTACCTCAAGCTCGCGCGCAAGGTCCAGATGTATGGCTGGCGGCGGCAACAGCAGGGGAAAGGTTACGAGAAAGATTGGCTGGCCGAACCGGAGCGGGTGAACGGCAACCCGCGCCCGGCCGTCAAACCCCAGACCTGGCTGGCGCCTTCGGCGATGATCGGCGCTTACGTGATCGATCCCCAGATGATCGAACTGCCGGCGCCGGAGCCGCTCGAGATCGCTCCCGAACAGGTCGTCCTGGGCCGGGGCGACCGGCAGGCGGGCAAATATTACATCTTTTCCGGCAACGGCACGTTCGCCAAGCCCCGGATCGGCGACCTGCGGATCAGTTTTACGGCAGTGACCGGCAGCCAGGAGGTGACCGCCTTCGGCAAAAAACGGAAAGATTTGCTGGCCCCTTATATCACGATCGAATACAGGTTCTACCAGGTTTTCAAGGGGAACAGGGACCAGGCGCTGGCCCAGCTGCCGGCCCAGCACACGGGACGGCTCTGGTTTCTCCGGCTGTTCGGTTTATTAACGCTCTGGCTTGGTCTGGCGCTTTTTCGCTGGCCGGTCGAGCTGCTGCTCAAACTGTACCCCGCACTGCAGAATCTTAAGCCCGCCTGGCAGGCGTTTCTCCTGGCGCTGGCGGTCTGGCTGATAGCGGTCGTCATAATGCTTTATAGTGCCGTCTTCTGGTCGCTGTTGTTTTTGGCCGTTGCCGGCTATTTGGGCCTTCAGCGATTAAAGGCAAGAAAGTGATGGCCTTTGCCGCGCGCTTCCCGAATGCCCGAATGACGGCTCGACTTCACTGATATTCGGGCAGTAAATTCCAACAAAAAACCCCCGAACAGGCTCGGGGGTTCATTGTTCGACAGAAGGTGAAGGTATGGCCTCCTCTTCCATATATATATCGGCAGGTTTGCTTGGAAATTTCAGTCTATTTTTAAAATGGGAAGATAGCAGATAGCGGAAAGCCGATAGCCGAAATCAGGAGGATAGAGAGGATATTCCTGTGTTCGGCTGTCTGCTCTCGGCTTACTGCTTTCTGTTATTGGTGTATAATTAATACATGAAAACCCACACCGACTATCTGTATATGAACACCCGGGAAGAGAAGGGAATCGTCAATATCACGTCCGAGGTCACGGCGATAGTCGATAAGTCCGGGGTCAAAGAGGGGCTGGCGCTCGTCTCGGCCATGCACATCACGGCGGCGATCTTTATTAACGATGAAGAGCCGGGGATCAAACAGGACTTTCTGGAGTGGGCCGAGAAGCTGGCGCCGCAGGGGCCCAATTATCATCACCACCGGACGGGGGAAACGAACGGCGACGCCCACCTGAAATCGGTCCTCTTCCATCACGAGGTCATCGTGCCGATCACCAAAGGGAAGCTTGATTTCGGCCCCTGGCAGCAGATCTTCTATGGAGAATTCGACGGCCGGCGCAAGAAGCGGATCATTGTGAAGGTTATGGGAGAAGACTCGTGACCCGCGACTCGCGACTATTATTAAACGTCTGCTGCGCCCCCTGCGCTCTGCCGCTGATCGAAGCGGCTGGCCAGCCAACCCTGTTTTTCTACGGGCCGAATATCTTTCCTCGCGAAGAATATGATAAACGGTTAAAAGAAACCGAAAAGGTGGCCGAATTATACAACCTTGATTTTTTGACCGGTGGTTATGAGCATGAGAGCTGGCTGAAGTATGTGACGAGCCAGCTGCCGAATTCACCGGAAATTTATCAGGAGGGGAGCGAGCGCTGTCAGGTCTGCTTTAAGTTCCGCCTGGCCGGAACGGCAAAGTTTGCCAAAGCGCATGGTTTTAAGAAGTTTGCGACAACTTTAAGCGTCAGCCGCTTCAAGGATGTCAGCTTTATCAACCGTTACGGCGATGAATTGGCAAGAGAGCAGGGGCTGGAGTATTTCCCTTTTAAGCTTGATCCTCACGCAACCCATCGCAAGGGGCTGGAATTGTCACGCCAGCACGGCATTTACCGCCAAAAGTATTGCGGTTGCGAGTTCAGCTTTCGAACTTAGTATCTAACCTTTGGGAGCAAACCCCTCGCCTTTAGGCGAACCCTTCAGGAACGGAGGAGAGATGGTAGAATGGAGGGGTGGA
>JAFGHC010000023.1 GCA_016939335.1 Candidatus Saganbacteria bacterium | reverse complement strand
ATTGTGTGCGGGAGAACCTCCACGAGTTTGACCCCGCCAGCTCCTGAAGTCCCGAGCGATGAAATTTTGGTGCCGCGGAGAGGACTTGAACCTCCATGAGTTTGACCTCGCTAGCTCCTGAAGCTAGTGCGTCTGCCAATTCCGCCACCGCGGCACGTGAGCCTACGTTAACCTACTGAATGACCAATTCCCAATGACCAATGACCAATTAATGTCAGATCCGGAATTAATTTTCTCATAATTTTTGCGCCGATTCAATAGTTCCTTTAAATCCGAATATCGAATCTCGAAATTCGAAGCAATTTCGAAATCCGAAATAGGGAGAAATGATTTAGATATTTGGATTTGTCCCCATTTACTTCGAATTCCGATATTCGTATTTCGAATTTTGCGTTATAATTCCCCCATGAACAGCTGGAGAACGGCGGTCGCGCTGTTGTTTTTGATGATCGCCGCGGCCGGCTGTCAGCTTAATATGAGAAAAGCACAACCGGCCCTCGACCTCAAGAACCTCGACCAGTCGGTCAGGCCCGGCGACGATTTCTTCCGCTACGCCGCCGGCAGCTGGCTCAAGAAAAACCCGGTCCCCGCCGAGTACAGCAGCTGGGGGAGCTTTACCGTCCTGGCGGAAGAGAATTTGCGCCGGCTGCGGGGGATCATGGAGAAGGCGGAAAAAGAAAGCCGACAGCCGAAAGCCGACAGCCGAAAGCAGGACCACATAAACCAGCTCGTCGGAGACTATTACGCCACCGGGATGGACGAGAAAAAGATCGAAGCGGACGGAATTAAACCGCTCCAGCCGGAGTTCGACAGGATCAACGCGATCAAGGACAAGGCCGGCCTGGTCAAGATGATCGCCCGGCTGCACCGCGGCGCGGCCGGCGCGCTCTTCGGCTTCGGCGTCGGGGCCGACGCGGCCGACAGCGGCCGCAATATCGCCCAGCTTTCCCAGGGCGGGCTCGGCTTGCCCGACCGCGATTATTACCTGAAAGACGACCCCGAAACGAAAAGAATACGCGCCGCTTACGCCGCGCACGTCAGGAAGATCTTCCGCCTGCTCGGCGAAACAAGGGAGCAGGCGGCCGCCGACGCCGCGGCGGTCCTGAAGATCGAGACGGAGCTGGCGAAAGTTTCCCGCGGCCGGGTCGAACTGCGCGACCCGCATAAGAATTACAACCCGATGAGCCTCAAAAAGCTGTCACGGCTCGCTGCCGGCTTTGACTGGCCGCTTTACTTCAGCGAGCTCGGCCTCAAGTCGCCGGGCAAGCTCGATGTCGGCCAGCCGGCTTTCTTCAAGGGGGTCGGGCGGCTGGCCGGCAAATTCCCCTGGCCGGCCTGGCGGGCCTACCTGCGCTATTGCCTGATCAGCGCCGCCGCCGGTCATTTGAACAGGGCGTTTGTCGAGGAAGAATTCGATTTCTACGGCCGGACGCTCAACGGCGCGCGGCGGCTGATGCCGCGCTGGAAGCGGGTGGCGGGGACGGTCGGCGGCGGGCTCGACCAGGCGGCCGGCCGGCTGTACGCCGAAGAATATTTCCCGCCCCGGGCCAAGCGCCGGGCGCTGGAGATGACGGAGAACATCCGCGCCGCTTTCGCGCGGCGGATCGAGCGGCTCGACTGGATGGGGGCGGCGACCAAAAAGCAGGCGCTGAAGAAGCTCGCGGCCATGACGCTCAAGATCGGCTATCCCGACAAATGGAAAGATTATTCCAAACTTAAGCTGGCGCGCGACTCTTTCCTCCTCAACGGCCTGCGGATCGGCGAGTTCGAGTTCCGGCGCGCACTGGCCAAGGTCGGCCGCCCGGTCGACCGGACGGAGTGGTGGATGCCGCCGCAGACGGTCAACGCCTCCTACAATCCGTCGCAAAACGACATGACGTTCCCCGCCGGGATACTCCAGCCGCCGTTCTTCAACGCCGCGGCCGACGACGCCGTCAATTACGGCGGCATCGGCGCGGTGATCGCCCACGAAATGACGCACGGCTTCGACGACCAGGGGAGCAAATTTGACGCGCGGGGGGACCTCAAGAACTGGTGGCGGCCGGCCGACGCCGCCGGCTTCAAAAAGAAAGCCCGGGGGTTGGTCGGCCAGTTCGGCGCTTACCAGCCATTCCCCGGCCTTCATCTCAACGGCGAGCTGACGCTGGGAGAGAATATCGCCGACCTCGGCGGGGCGAGCATTTCGCTGGCGGCTCTCGAAGCGGCGCTCGGCCCGCAAGCGCGGCAGAAGATCGACGGCTTCACCCCGCGGCAGCGCTTCTTCCTCTCGTTCGCGCGGATCTGGGCGATCAACGTCCGGCCCGAGCGGGCTAAGCTGCTGATCAAGGTCGATCCGCATTCCCCGCCAAAATACCGGGTCAACGGCCCGTTAAGCAACCTGCCGGAATTCTACGCCGCGTTTAACGTCGTGACGGGCGAGGCGATGTATAAGGCGGAGGGGCAAAGGGTTAGGATTTGGTAGTCGGGCAAACAGCCCTCATCCGCTGGCACTAACCGTCCTCCTTCTCCCAGAGGGAGAAGGTAATTCATTGAAGTTTCAAGGTCATACCCTCTCCCTCTGGGAGAGAGGGGCCGCTTTAACGTTAGCGGGTGAGGGCGGCGGTAAACCCTATCTCCCCTCGTTATAGATCCCCATCTTGCGGTACTTGTTGTAGCGGTCGGCGATCAGCTCGCGCTGGGAGAGGGAGAGGAGCGGGGCCAGGTGGCGCAGGAGCGCCGCCTTGATATTCTTGGCCGCCAGCGGCGGGTCGTTATGCGCGCCGCCGACCGGTTCCTTGATGATCTCGTCGATCACTTTGAGCCCGAGCAGGTCTTTGGCGGTGATCTTCATGGCGACCGCCGCGTCGCCCGCGCGGGCGGCGTCGCGGAAGAGGATCGAAGCGCACCCTTCGGGCGAGATGACCGAATAGATCGAGAACTCCATCATCAGCACCCGGTTGCCCATGCCGATCCCGAGCGCCCCGCCCGAGCCCCCCTCGCCGGTGATGACCGAGATGAACGGCACCGTCAGCTCGGCCATTTCGCGCAGGTTCTTGGCGATCGCTTCGGCCTGGCCGCGCTCCTCGGCGCCGAGCCCCGGGTAAGCGCCGGGGGTGTCGATGAACGAGATGACCGGCTTGCCGTAGCGCTCGGCCAGCCGCATGACGCGCAGCGCCTTGCGGTAGCCCTCCGGGTTGGCCATGGCGTGGTTGTGGGCGAGGTTCTCTTTGGTCGTGTGCCCTTTCTGGTGGCCGATGACCGCCACCGAGCGGCCGTCGAGCCGGGCCAGGCCGGTCAGCAGGGCCGGATCGTCGGCAAAGTTGCGGTCGCCGTGCAGCTCGATGAAGTCGTCGAAGATCAGGCCGGCGTATTCCCGCACGTTCGGCCGCTCGATGAAGCGGGCGACCTGGACGATCTGGATCGGGTCGAGGCCCGCGAAGATCTCCTGGCGGGCCGCTTCGATCCGCTTTTCCATCAGCCGGATCTCTTCGTCCATGTCAAGGCTGCCGCTGCCGGAGAGCGCCTTCAGTTTCTCCAGCTTGTCATAAAGCTCAAGCAGCGGTTTTTCAAAACCGAGCAGCCGCTTTTTCCCGTTCTTGTCCGGTTTGGCCATCTTTAATCCTTGAAGAACCTCAATAATTTGATCAAAGTTTCCCGCAGGAACCTGCGCTCGCAGACGATATCGACCATGCCGTGGTCCCGGAGGAATTCGGACCGCTGAAAGCCGGGCGGCAGCTTTTGCCTGATCGTCTGCTCGATGACGCGCGGGCCGGCAAACCCGATCAGCGCCCCCGGCTCGGCCAGGTTGACGTCGCCGAGCATGGCGAAACTGGCCGAGACGCCGCCGGTCGTCGGGTCGGCCAGCACCGAGAGGTAGGGGAGCCGGTTCTCGCGCAGGCGGCCGAGCGCCGCCGAGGTCTTGGCCATCTGCATCAGCGACATGATGCTCTCCTGCATCCGGGCGCCGCCCGAGGTCGAGAAGACGATGACCGGGCATTTCTTTTCGCGCGCCGCCTCGACCAGCCGGGCGAATTTTTCGCCGACCACCGACCCCATGCTCCCCCCCATGAAGGAGAAGTCCATGATCCCCGCGGCGACCTCCAGGCCGCCGAGCTTGCCCAGGCCGGTGACCAGCGCGTCGTTGAGCCCCGATTTGAGGATCGACTCCTCGATCCGCCGGGAGTAATCCTTGGTGTCGGTGAATTCGAGGAAATTGCGCGAAGTCAGCCCGGCGTTGATCTCCTTGAACGAATTGTCGGTGAAGAGCTGGGCGAGCCGCTCGGCCGAGGTCAGCTTGAAATGATAGTTGCATTTGGGGCAGACCTTGAGGTTGGCCGCCAGGTCCTTGGCATAGATCGGCTGGCCGCACTTGTAACACTTGACCCAGAGGTCGCCGGGGATGTCAAGTCTTTCGCGGGTGTATTCGGTCTCTTTTTGCAGTTTCTTGCGCTTAAACCAGTCGTGGATGCTCAAGGTGCTTGATATGATAAGATATTTTGTGTATTATTGTCAAGGCAGGAGGAGATCATGGCAAGTAAAAAACCGGTCAAACGCAAACACGTCAAGAACGTCCGCAAGACGAAGAAACAGCGCGCCCGCAACGTCAGGGAGAAGAACCTGCTCAAGCTGACGCTGAAGGCGGCCCGCGCGGCGGTCATCACCAAGGCGGCGGACGTCCTGGAGAAGATCAAACAAGCGGCCTCCGTGCTGGACAAAGCGGCCGAGCGCGGCCTCATCCACGCCAACAAAGCCGCCCGCCTCAAGTCCAGGCTGAACCTGGCTTACAACAAGACGAAATAAGTGCGGCTGCGCGCCAACGCCAAGATCAACCTTTCCCTCAAGATACTCGGCCGGCGCCCCGACGGCTTCCACGAACTGGGATCGGTCATGCAGTCGGTCTCCCTCGCCGACATCGTCACGCTGACCCCGATACCTTCCGGCATCGAACTGGCCGCCGATAACCTGCGCCTGCCGGTGAACAGTAAGAACCTGGCTTACCGGGCGGCGGAGGTCTTCTTTAGCGAGTCGCGGGTCACGGGTCGCGGGTCGCGGGTCGCAGGGATTAAGATCTATTTAGAAAAAAATATACCGCTGGCCGCCGGCCTGGCGGGAGGGTCGGCCGATGCCGCGGCCGTCCTCTATGGCTTAAATAAGATGTCGGGCAACCAATTTTCACCCAACGACCTCTCCGATCTCGGCGCCATGATCGGTTCTGATGTCCCTTTTTGCCTGAAAGGCGGCAACTGCACGGTCAAAGGGCGGGGCGAACTGGTGGCCCGCAACACGCTGCACGCGACGCGCGCTTATGTTCTGGTGACTCCCGAGATCGAGGTGCCGACGAAGTGGGCGTATGAGGCGTGGGACGAAATGACGAATGACGAATTACGAATGACGAATGAAGGTACGAATGACCTTGAACCTGTGGTTATTAAAAAATATCCGATCATTCAAAAAGTTAAGGATAAGTTGAAAGAATTAGGCTGTGGCTTCACCCAGATGTCGGGGAGCGGGCCGACCGTTTTTGGCGCCGTTGGCGGCGCCGCGCAGGGGGAAAAGATCGTCAAAGCGCTCAAGGGGGAATTCCCCCGCACCTGCCTCGTCGCTTCGGCCGGGCGCGGCGTCGAAGAGCTCCCATGAAGCCCCGCCGCCTCGCGCGCCGATTTTTCCTCCAGCCGACCCTGGTTGTGGCCAAAGCGCTGCTCGGCAAGTATCTCGTCCGCGAGTACCGGGGGCGGCGGCTGGCCGGCCGGATCGTGGAGACCGAGGCGTACATCGGCCGGCGCGACCGGGCGGCGCACTCGTACGGCGGGCGGCGGACCGCCCGCAACGAGGTCGAGTACGGCCCCGGCGGCCACGTCTACATATATATGGTATATGGCATGCATTACCAGCTCAATTTCGTCACCGGCGGGCGCGAGGCCCCCGAATGCGTGCTGGTGCGGGCGCTGGAGCCGGCCGGGGGGGTCAGGGGAGAGACCAACGGCCCGGGCAAGCTCTGCCGGGCGCTTCACCTCGACCGGTCGCTGTACGGCGTTGACCTCTGCGCCAGAGATTCCCGTTTTTACCTGGAAGATCATGGCGGCAAGATCAAGCCGGGGGCGATCGGCAAGGGGCCGCGGATCGGCATCGGCTATGCCGGGCGTTACTGGTCGCGGGTCCACTGGCGTTTTTTCCTCAAGAATAACCGCTTCGTTTCCCGCTAGGAACCGGCCGATCCGGAACCCCATACTAAAGTATGGGGAATAAGGCGGTGGGAATAATTCCCCACACTTCAGTGTGGGGTTTACTGTTTTTCTCTTCGGCTAAACTCTGGGGAAGCCCCGCAATCAAACCCCGCCCCTTTACAATTCATTAACAATATGCTATGATGGCCTCATGCTGACCAATCGCCAGCGCGAGATTTTAGAACTGCTTAAAAGCAAGCCGCTGCTGACAGCCGAAGAACTGCGGGAGAAGTTCGGCTTTTCCCGCGCCCGGTTGAGCCAGCTGCTTGCTCTGCTGATCAAACAGAAACTGGTGCGCCGGGAGGGGCGGGCGCGGGCCACGGTCTATCGCCTGGCCGACCGGCGCATTCCCGAGCAGGTCCGACGAGAAAACTGGGAACTGCGGCAGAAGGTCGCGCAACTGGAAAAGACGCTGGAGGACCGCAAGGTGATCGAACGGGCCAAGGAGCTGCTGGCCGCCCAGTTCGACATCGGGCCGGCCGAGGCGTACCGCAAGCTGCAGGAGCGGAGCATGGACAGCGGCCGGCCGCTGCGCGAGGTGGCGGACCGGATCCTCTCGGCCTTTGAAATCTGATTGAGTTCCGATCGAAAATAAGGTATAATAGTATTGTTCCAGAAGGCAAAGGCGCCCCGCACGGGCGCCTTTTTTGTTAAGGAGGGAAGAGCGTGAAAGCGATATTGGTCCTGGAAGACGGCAAAGTTTTTGCGGGCAGATCGTTCGGGGCGGAGGGGGAAAAGGCCGGCGAAGTGATCTTTAACACCCAGATCATCGGCTACCAGGAACTGCTGACCGATCCCGCTTCGGCCGGCCAGATCATCTCCTTCGGCTACCCCCATATCGGCAATTACGGGGTCAACGGCCGGCTGTTCGAGTCGGACACGGCCCATGCCCTGGCGCTGGTGGTCAAGGAATACAGCAGGATCTACAGCAACTGGCAGGCGACCGGGCCGCTCGATGAGTTCATGAAGCAGCGCGGCGTGATCGGGATCGAGGAGATCGACACCCGCGCGTTGACCTTGCATATAAGAGAGCACGGGGAGATGAAAGGTATCGTTTCGACCAGGGATTTTGACAGCGCCAGCCTGCTGAAAAAGCTGCCAGCGCAGGGCGAGATTAAATTCGAAATTCGAAATCCGAAATCCGAAACAAATCAGAAAATTCCAAATTCGAAATCTAAGACCGTTATTATCAACCTTGGGGCCAACAACAGCACTTTAGCCAAATATCCGGGTGCCGTGGTCGTCTCCGCCGGGACCAAGGCGGAAAAGATCCTGGGGCTGAATCCGGAGGAGGTCGTGATCTCCAGCGGGCCGGGTGACCCGCGCGAGCTGGCCGGCCTGGTGGAAGAGGTCAGGAAACTGATCGGCGAAGTCAGGGTTTACGGGATCCAGAACGGGGCGTGCGTTCTCGCTCAAGCGCTCGGCGGGACGGTCGGCCGGATGAAAGTCGGCCACCACGGGATGAACCACCCGGTCGTCGACCCGAAGAGCGGAAAAGGCGAGATCTCCGTCCAGAACCACAGCTACGGCATTGAGAAGCTGCCGGCGGGGGCCAAGACGGTCCATGTCAACCTGAACGATAAGACGATCGAAAAATTCCAGACCAAAGACGGGCGCTGCGTCGGAACGCTTTATTTTCCGATCGATGAAAGAAGCAAACTGGCGTCCGGCTACCGGTACGTCTGAACAAGGAGGGAACGGCCATGCCGAAACGGACAGATCTCAAAAAGATCCTGATCATCAGTTCCGGTCCGATCGTGATCGGGCAGGCGTGCGAGTTCGATTATTCGGGGTCGCAGGCGTGCAAGGCGCTCCGGGAAGAAGGTTACGAGACCGTCCTGGTCAATTCCAACCCGGCGACGATCATGACCGATCCCGGGATGGCCGACCGGACCTACATTGAACCGCTGGACCCGGAATTCATCGAAAAGATCATTGCCAAAGAACGGCCCGACGCGCTGCTCCCGACCCTGGGCGGCCAGACCGGGCTGAACATGGGCTTCTTCCTTTCCCGGGCCGGCATCCTGCAGAAATACGGCGTGGAGGTGATCGGCGCCGACGCCAGGGCGATCGAGCGGGCGGAAAGCCGCGAGAAGTTCAAGGAGACGATGGCCAGCATCGGCCTGGCGGTCCCCGAATCCGGGATCGCGACTTCGGTCGAGGCGGGGATGGCGCTGGGCGAAAAGATCGGCTTCCCGCTGATCCTCCGCCCCGCTTTCACCATGGGCGGGCAGGGCGGCGCCTGCGTCTACAATGTTGAGGAACTGAAGAAAGGGCTGGAATACGGCCTCGAAGTTTCTCCGCTCCACCAGGTCCTGGTCGAACAATCGGTGCTCGGCTGGAAAGAGGTCGAGTTCGAGGTCATCCGCGACTGCAAGGACAACGTCATCATCGTCACTTCGATGGAGAACATCGACCCGATGGGGGTCCACACCGGCGATTCGATCGTCGTCGCCCCGGCGCAGACCTGCACCACCGAAGAGCTGGTGGACCTCGAGAACTGGTCGAAAAAGATCATCCGCGCGGTCGGCATCAGCGGCGGCGGGACCAATATCCAGTTCGGGGTCAATCCGGCGGACGGCCGGGTCGTCATCATCGAGATCAACCCGCGCGTCAGCCGCTCTTCGGCGCTGGCCTCGAAAGCGACCGGCTTTCCGATCGCCCGGATCGCGGCCAAACTGGCGGTCGGCCTCTCCCTGGACGAGATCGTCAACCAGGTGACCGGCAAGACCTACGCGTTCTTTGAGCCGACGGTCGACTACGCCGTCTTCAAGGTCTGCCGCTTCGCTTTCGAAAAGTTCCCCGACGCCGACCCGATCCTGACCACGTCCATGAAGGCGGTCGGCGAGGCGATGTCGATCGGCCGCAACTACAAGGAGTCGCTGCAAAAAGGGATCCGCTCGCTGGAATACCGGCGCTACGGCATCGGCGCCGACGGCCGCGACGTGCCGGCGGAGGTCTCGGGCGATAAAGAATTGATCAAGCAGAAGCTGGTCTACCCGCAGGCGGACCGGATCTTCTGGCTCCGCTACGCGGTCAAGGCCGGCCTGACCGATCAGGAAATATTCGAGCTCTCCAAGATCGATCCCTGGTTCGTCCACCAGGTCCGCGAGATCGTTGACCTGGAAGAGAGAGTCGCCAAATACAAGCTGGCGGAGCTTCCGGACGAACTGCTCAAGGAGGCGAAAGGGCTCGGCTTTTCCGACCGGCAGGTCGCCTGGCTGACGAAGTCGGACGAGGTCGCGGTCTATGAGCACCGGCATAAGCGGGGGATCGTCCCGGGTTACAAGCTGGTCGACACCTGCGGCGGCGAGTTCGACCCGCAGCAGCCGTATTTTTACTCGACCTACGATAACGGCAGCGACGAGTGCCGGGCGACGGACAAAAAGAAGGTCATCGTCCTGGGGGGCGGCCCGAACCGGATCGGGCAGGGGATCGAGTTCGACTATTGCTGCTGCCACGCCTCTTACGCCCTGAAAGAAGAAGGCTACGAAGCGATCATGGTCAATTCCAACCCGGAAACGGTCTCCACCGACTTCGACACCTCGACCCGGCTCTATTTTGAGCCGCTGACGCGCGAGGACGTCCTCCACATTGTGGAGCGGGAAAAGCCGGCCGGGGTCATCATCCAGTTCGGCGGCCAGACCCCGCTTAACCTTTCCGAACAGCTGGCGGACGCCGGCGTTCCCATCCTCGGCACCTCGGTCGATTCCATCGACATCGCCGAGGACCGCAAGCGGTTCAAGGCGCTGCTCAAGAAGCTGAAGCTCACCCAGCCGGCCAACGGGACAGCCACCTCTTTCATCGAGGCGAGGAAAGCCGCCAAGAAGATCGGTTATCCGGTCGTGGTCCGCCCCTCATACGTGCTCGGCGGCCGGGCGATGGTCATCGTTTACGACGAGAACGACCTGCAGGAGTACATGGAGAAAGCGGTCATCGCGTCTCCCGACCGGCCGATCCTGATCGACAAGTTCCTGGAGGACGCGATCGAGATCGATGTCGACTGCGTCAGCGACGGCAAGCAGACCGTGATCTGCGGCATTATGGAGCACATCGAAGAAGCCGGGATCCACTCCGGCGACTCGGCCTGCGCGCTGCCGACCTTCTCGCTCTCCAAAGCGATCCTGGAGGAGATCAGGCAGGCGACGTTCGCCATGGCCAGAGAGTTGAAGGTCAAGGGGCTGATGAACGTCCAGTACGCGGTCAAGGGGAGCACGCTCTACGTGCTGGAGGTCAACCCGCGCGCCTCCCGCACGGTCCCCTTCGTTTCCAAAGCGACCGGCGTCCCCTGGGCGAAGATCGCGACCCAGATCATGCTGGGGCATTCGCTGAAGAAGCTGGGGGTGGAAAAAGAGGTCATCCCGAAGCATTTCTCGGTCAAGGAGGCGGTCTTTCCGTTCAACCGCTTCCCGGGCGTCGACCCGACCCTCGGCCCGGAGATGAAATCGACCGGCGAGGTGATGGGGGCGGACGCCGACCTGGGGGTCGCTTACATGAAAGCGCAGATCGCCGCCGGGCAGAAGGTCCCGCTGTCGGGCAAGGTCTTTATTTCGGTCAACGACCGCGACAAACGGGCGATCACCGATATCGCCAAGCGGTTCGAGACGCTCGGTTACGAGCTTTTTGCCACGGGGGGGACGGCCGATGTCCTGCGCAAGAACGATCTGGAGGTCACCGAGGTCGCCAAGCTGGGCGAGGGCCGGCCGGATGTTCTCGACCTGATCAAGAACGGCGAGATCAAGCTGATCATCAATACCCCCGGCGGCAAGAAGACCAAAGTCGACGAGACCAAGATCCGCTCCGGGGCGATCATGCACCAGGTGGCGATCATCACCACGCTCTCGGGCGCCCGGGCGACGATCAACGGCCTGGAGGCGGTCAAAAAGAAAGGGTTCGGCGTCAAAGCGCTGCAGGACTATCACCAAAGGTGAGATGCTGAAACCAGAGCTCAATATCGCTTTTGTCGGCAATTATCTCCCCCGCCTGTGCGGGATCGCCACTTTTACGACCGACCTGTGCGAAGCGGTCGCCAAGCAGCTGGGGAGGAGGTCGAACGTCTTCGCCGTGGCCGTCAACGACACGGAACAGGGCTGTGCCTATCCGCCGCGGGTGGAGTTCACCCTGCTCAAGAACCGGCAGAGCGATTATTACGAAGCGGCCAATTTCCTCAACGCCAGCAACGCCGACGTCGTCTGCGTCCAGCACGAGTACGGGATCTACGGCGGCTGGGACGGCATCTACATCCTGTCGCTGATCTCCAGCCTGAGCGTGCCGGTGGTGGTCGTGCTGCACACGGTGCTCAAAAATCCGACCCCCAACCAGAAAAAGATCGTCCAGGAGATGGCCCGCTGGGCCGGCCGGCTGGTCGTGATGAGCGAACTGGCCGTGACCATCCTGCAGGAGGTTTATGCCGTGCCGGCCGGGAAGATCAGCCTGCTTTACCACGGGACGCCCAATTTTTCCCTGCTGGACAAAACCCACTATAAAAAACGTTTTCAGGTGGAAGGGAACCAGACCCTGCTGACCTTTGGCCTGCTTAGCCCCAATAAAGGGATCGAGACGGTCATTAATGCCCTGCCCGAGCTGGTCCGGGAATTCCCTAAATTGATCTACATCGTGCTGGGCAAGACCCACCCCAACGTCTTGAGCGAATACGGCGAACAATACCGCTCCAGCCTGATCGCGCTGGTCGACAAGCTGGGGCTGCAGGAGCGGGTGATCTTTGACGACCGCTTTGTCAGCCTGCCGGAGCTCTATGCCTGGCTGATGGCGGCGGACATCTATATCACTCCTTATCTGAACGAGGCGCAGATCGTCAGCGGGACCCTTTCTTACGCGCTCGGGGCGGGGAACGCCATCATCTCCACCCCTTACTGGTACGCCAAAGAGATGCTGGCCGGCGGACGGGGGCGCCTGATCGATTTCGGCGACTCCCGGGCGCTGGCGGGGATGCTGCGCGAGCTTTTGTCGGACAAGGCCAAGTTGAAGTCGCTGCGCGCCAAGGCGTACGAGTTCGGCCGGCAGATGAGCTGGGACAAAGTGGCGGCCGGGTACCTGGAGCTGTTCCGGCGGGCCGCGGCGGGCGGGGCGAGAAGGTCGCTGGCGCTCAAGACGCCCGCGCTGCTGCTGCGCGAACCGGCCTTCGACCTGACGCACCTGCAGCGGCTGACCGACGACACCGGCCTGATCCAGCACGCCAAGTACATCGTCCCCGACCGGCACACCGGCTACTGCCTGGACGACAACTCGCGCGCGCTGATGCTCTGCGCCCGGGCCTTTTTCCTGCTGCGGAGCGACGGCGCCAAGGCGCTGCTCCCCACCTATTTCAGCTTCACCCATTTCATGCAGACGCCCGACGGGCGCTTCCGTAATTTTCTCGACTACCAGCGGCACTTCCTCGACGAGACCGGCTCGGACGATTCCTTCGGGCGGGCGCTCTGGGCGCTCGGCCACCTGATCTGGCGGCCGCCGCGCGACGCTTACCGTTCGCTGGCGTTCGAATGTTTCCAGAAAGCGCTTCCCCACGTGCGCGGCCTGAACCTGCGCGGCAAAGCGCTGGCGATGCTCGGCCTGGCCGCCTACCTGCGCTGCTACCAGGGGGACGAAAGCGTGGCCGCCCTGCTGCGCGAGTGCGCCGACGCCCTGCTGGCCATGTACCGGGAGACGGCGTCGGCCGATTGGCGCTGGTTCGAGGACATTATCTGCTACGACAACGGCATTATCCCGATGGCGCTCTTCCAGGCCGCCGCCCTCCTCCGCGAGGAGAAGTACCTGCGGGTGGCGCGGGAGACGCTCGGCTTTCTGGAACGGATCACCAACAATAACGGCCGCCTTTCGGTCGTCGGCAGCCGCGGCTGGTACAAGCGGGGCGGGGAGCGGGCGCGGTACGACCAGCAGCCGATCGACGCGGCGGCGCTGGTCCTGGCCTATCAGTCGGCTTACCGGGTGACCCGGGAGAAAGAATATCTGCAGAAGATGCGCTGGGCGTTCGGCTGGTTCCTCGGCGAGAACGACATGGGGATGTCGCTTTACGACCACGAGACCAAGGGGTGCGCCGACGGCCTGCTGCCGGAAGGGGTCAGCCTGAACCAGGGAGGGGAAAGCATGGTCTCTTTTCTGATGGCGCTGCTGGCGATGATCGAGGAATACGAGCTCGAAAGCGCGGCTTAGCGCTTGAGCAGTTTCTCCAGCAGTTCGTCCACCGGGATGCTGGCCAGGTGCGATTCCGAGTCGGAGATGGCGTAAGGGACGATCAGTTCCCCGTTGAGGATGATGGAGCCGCAGCTGTAGACGACGTTCGGCACATAACCTTCGCGTTCTTCCTCCCGCGGCGCCAGCAGCGGCTCGCTCAAGCGCCCGATCACTTTCGACGGCTCCTTCAGATCGAGCAGCGAGACGCCGATGCAGTATTTGCGCATCGGCCCGACGCCGTGTGTCAGCAGCAGCCACCCTTTTTCCGTTTCCAGTGGGGAGCCGCAGTTGCCGATCTGCAGCAGCTCCCAGGGGGCCTGCGGCGCTTCGAGCCTGACCCCCGCGAACCAGAAATGGATGTTGTCGGAATAGCTCAAGTAAAGGTTCTCGCCGTCGCTGCGCGTGATCATGGCGTAGAGGCCGTTGACCTTGCGCGGGAAGAGGGCCATCCCTTTATTGCGCGCCATGGGGCCGTTGAGGGTCGAGATCTTGAAACGGTGGAAGTCCTTCGTTTCGATCAGCTGCGGCAGGACGCGGCGGCCGTTGTAGGCGGTGTAGGTCGCGTAATAGGTGACGCCGCCGCCGTCGTCCGTGAAGCGGACGAAGCGCGCGTCCTCCACGCCGTTGCTTTCGTTCTGCGAGACGGGGAAGATGACCCGTTCCGAGATCAGGTGGTCGGGCCCGAAGCTGACCTCATAGTTCGATTCCGCCAGCCAGCGGAGGCGGACGGCGGTCTCGTCCAGGTTGTCGGGGGTAAAGGCGCCGCGGACGCCGTCGATCGCCCGGTTCAGGTTGTCCGGCGTGAAGCTGGCCGGCAGGCTCCGGCAGACCGCTTTGGCCGCCTCGGTCAGCTGTCCCATCTCCTCCAGTTTGGCCTTGAAGAGCTCCCGGTCGTAGGCCGCGTTGAGGACGATCTCGGGGGTGCCGAGGAAGGGACTGACCGGTTCCAGGAAGATCGAATTGTCCCGGTCGACGACGGCGCTGCGGAAAACGATCGAGGAGATGTGCCCTTCGCCGGTGGCGCGGAAGCTGAAAAGGAGCCGGGTCTGCCCCGGTTTCAGCCCGTTCTGCTTGGGGTAGACGACGACCGAAGGGTTGAAGAGCGCGGCCGACTCGATGGAATATTCCATGGTGAAGCAGGCGCCGAGCAGGAGCTTTTTTTCTTCCGGCAGGGCCGCCGGCTCTTTGAGATAGCCGGCGATCCGCCGGTAATTGCCGAGCAGGACGGCCCGGAGGTCCTTATGGCGGTGGGCGAATTCCTTGAGCGTCCGCTTGAGGACGGCCCTCGCCGTCCGCCCGTCGAGCGCGAGGACGCGCCCGATGATGTCCCTGGTGTGGTCGGCGCCGGCCGGGCGGAAGGGGCGGGTGATGACGCGGCGCTTGTCCGGGCGGATATTTTTCAGCGTTTTGCTGGTGATCCGCTTGAAGAGGCGCGAAATGACGACCGGGTCGTGGAGCGCCGGCCTGCCCAGCTGTTTACTGGAGAGCAGGAGATCGGCGTCCCTGTTTAAATGGACCTTCGCTGCTTTGGCCACGTTGCCATAATACTAATATTTGCGCGGTTAAAAAGCAATTGCCGTTTCGCGCTGTCAAAGCGGCCCATTTGGTGGTATAATACCGGCAGTGATTAACCGGGATTAACCTCCACTAACTGCGGGAGGGGATCAAGATGAAAAAGTTCGTGTTCGCCTCGCTCTTGCTGCTGCTCTGCGCGTTCGCTTCGCTGGCCGAAGGCTCCAATTACCAGATCTATTCGGAAGGGAAAGGTTTTCTCGGGCTGGGCGGCCGCAAGGTCATCATGCTCGATAAAAGCACCGGCGACACCTGGCTTTATACCAGCGACAAGTGGGTGCCGATCGTCAGGGAAGCCAGCGCCGAGGCCAAGGCGAGCGCCGATGAGCTGGCCCGCGCCCAGCTGGCGGCCGAACTGGCCGCGCTGAAGGACAAGCAGGCGCAGGACATCAGCGCTTTGCAAACCAAGCACGAAGAGGAGCTGGGCGCCCTGCGCGCCAAACTGGAAGCCGACAAACAGTCGGCCAGCGCGGCCCGGCCGGCCCGGCGCGCCGCAGTCAAGGCCCGCCCGCTGACCGCCGGCAAAAAAGCGGCGGCCGCTGAAAAAGAAGAAAGCGCCAGCGGCGACGAGGCGCCGCCCGCCTGGCTGACCGACTAGCCGGCGGCCCATCGCTTGGCCCGTGCGCCGGCCGGCCGGGGGAATAAAAATCGCCTGAAATCGCTTGACAAAGCGGCGGATAATAAGGTAGACTGTGCAAGATGAGTCGAGGTCGAGAGTTTAATGGTTGGTAGAGAAAAAGTTTCTGCATCCTTTTTCCTGTGTGTGTTCCGCATGTCGGGCCCCACAACCTCATTGAACCAGCAGAAAAATCCAGTAAAGGAGGAACAAGCAACATGAAGAGCATATTCGTTGGTAACCTTCCGTGGTCAACGACCGACGCCGATCTGTCGGCCAAGTTTTCTGAATTCGGCGCCGTGTTGTCGGCCCGGATCGTGACCGATAAGTTCACGGGCAAGTCCCGCGGCTTCGGATTTGTTGACATGGAAGACGCTGACGCCGAGAAAGCGATTGCCGCGATGAGCGGGCAAAAGTGGGGCGACCGCGAGCTGACCGTCAATGAAGCCAAGCCGAGGTCGGAAAGCCGCGACCGCGGCCCAAGACGCGAATTCAGCCGGTTCTAAATTAAATAGAACTCTGAAAAAATTAAGGCCCCGGGGTAAAACCCGGGGCCTTTTTATCCCCACACCAACTTGGCTTAAGCGGACATTTGGCAAAGTTGGTGTGGGGATTTATTCGGGGAGGTGAACGGTCCGGGCGGCGATCAGGTCGGCAGCGAGGCCGAGGAAATTCTTGACGATGATCTCTCCCGCTTTAACGGGCCGGCCGAGTTTCAGTTCCCTGATCGCCGCGATCCCTTCAAAAAGCCTAGCTTTGGGGATCGGCTGGCTGGTCCTGACCGGCACCAGCTTTAGCTCTAAGCCTTTCGCCAGCACGGTCGAGGTTAAAATACGCGTCGGGTCCTCGACTTCCTGCCGGGCGTAAGCAGCGCCCTTTTCGCATTTGTTGCCGGTGACTTTGATGACATGGCCGCCCGCTTCGTCAACCTCGAGCTGGCAGCCGTTGGGGCAGGCGATACAGGTCAGGTGCTTGATCACGGCTTGCTCCTGAATGACGAATGACCAATGACAAATGTCAAATGGTGGTGTGCCTTCGGCACGTTATTACAGCCCTCACCCGCTAACACGGGAACCTGCCCCCCTCTCCCAGAGGGAGAGGGTAAAACCGTTTGGCACTTTTGGTGAGTCACCTTCTCCCTCTGGGAGAAGGAGGTCGCTTGAAAGCCAGCGGATGAGGGCTGTGAATAATGCCGCGCAGCGACACATGAATTCGTAATTCGGCATTAGTCATTCGTCATTTCCTCAAGTACTCCGCCGCCATTTGGCCGGCCTGCTCGCTGTCGCGGGCGACGGTATCGACCAGATCGTAGACTTTATACGCGTTGCCGCAGACGAAGACGCCGGGCAGAGAAGTCAGGTTAAGGCCCTGAAGGGCGGCGCCGGCCATTTCGAGCAGTTCATTCTCCTGGATCAGGCCGACGGAGACGAGGACTGTGTCGCAGCTAAGCTCAAAGCGTGCGCCGCTGTCCAGGTTTTCCACGGTCACTTTTTCGACCCGGTCCCGCCCGTGGATCAGCGCGACGCGGTGACGCAGATAGAGCGGGATGCCGAAATCTTCCAGGCACTGGACGACATTGCGCACCAGCCCGCGCGATCCTTTCTGTATCTCGATCACCGCTTTGACTTTGGCCCCTTCCAGCGTGAAGCGGCGCGCCATGATCAGCCCGATGTCGCCCGAGCCGATGATGACGACTTCCCGGCCGGGGAGCAGGCCTTCGATATTGATCAGCTTCTGTGCCAGGCCGGCGGGGTAGATGCCGGCCGGCCGCGTGCCGGCAATGTGAATCATCTCCCTGGTCCGTTCGCGGCAGCCGGTCGCCATGATCAGCGCCCGGGCTTTGACCTCGGCCATCAGACCGGGCTTCAAATAGGTGACGATTCGCCCGCCGGTCAATTTGACCACGAACGATTTCAAACTGATTTCCAGGCCGGGAAGATCAATCGTCTCCCTGATCAGCCGGTCGGCGAACTCGGGCCCGGTCAGGTCCTCTTTGTAGCGGTGCAGGCCGAACCCGGGGTGAATGCATTGGTTCAGTATGCCGCCCAGGTACTGGTCGCGCTCGAGCAGGAGGATGTCTTTAACCCCCGCTTTACCGGCGGCCAGCGCCGCCGCCAGGCCGGCCGGACCGCCGCCGACTACTACTAAGTCACGAGTCACGAGTCGCGAGTCGCGAGCCGTCATGTCCGTTCCTCTTTGATGAGCTCGGAACCTTTGCCCCGTTTGGTTATGGCGGTCATCGGCAGATTTAATTCTTCGGCCATGATCTTCATTATTCTCGTCGTGCAGAAACCGCCGTGGCAGCGGCCGGCCTGCGCCCGCGTCCGGAACTTGATCCCGTCGAGCGTGCGGGCGCCGCGGCGGACCGCCTCGCGCACCTCTTTGGCCGAGACGAGCTCGCAGCGGCAGACGATGTCGCCGTAAGCGGGGTCTTTCCTGATCAGGGGCGAGATACGAGTAACGAGTAACGAGAATAGATGGACAGTCTTGGCCCGGAACCGGTGGAAGAAAAATTTCTTCCGCAGTCCCAGCCCGTTCTTTTTCAGCAGACCGGCGACCAGCAGGGCGATGGCCGGCGCGGCGGTCAGGCCGGGCGACTGAATGCCGGCCACATTGATCAAACCGGGAACTTTATCCTCATGCCTGATGATGAAATCGTCACCCGCGACCGGCCGCAAGCCGGCGAAGTAAGCGATGATATCGTTCTCGTTAACGGCGGGAATAAGTTTTTTGACGCTCTCCAGGACCTGCTTCAGCCCGTCATCGGAGGTCGAGAGGTCTTCTTTGTCAGCGACTTCTTCCGCCGTCGGGCCGATCATCGGGTTGCCGTCCGAGGTCTTGATGACCAGCACGCCTTTGGAGGTCGGTGCCGGGAGGGGGAAGAGGAGATGGTTGGAAATGTATTCGCGTTTCTTGTCCAGGATGAACTCTTCGCCTTTGCGCGGTTTGATGGTTATGCCGGTTATGCCGGCCATTCCGGCGATCTCATCGGCGCAGAGCCCGGCGCAATTGACGACGAAGCGGGCGGAAAAGACCTTCCCGCCGGCGACCGAAACGTCAAACCTCCCGGCTTCTTTCCCGATGCCGATAACTTTATGGGAAGTTAAAATCTCGACCCCGTTCCCGGCCGCGTTCTCCGCCTGGTCATAGACCCAGCGGTACGGCGAGATGATGCCGGCGGTCGGGGCAAAGAGCGCGGCCAGAACCTCCGGATTGATGTTCGGTTCGTGCTCCAGGAGCCAGTCACGGCCGACGATCCGCAGGCCGGTGACGCCGAGCTTTTCGGCATCCGCTTTGATCTTGAGGAGCCGGGGCCGGTCGTCTTCGCTGAAAATAACGATCAGCTCGCCGACCTCTTTATAATCGACGCCTAATTCTTTGGCGAGCTTTTTCGTCAGCCGGTTCCCCTCGACGCAGAGCTTCCCCTTGAGCGAACCGGGCGGGTTTTGCGTGCCGGGATGGATGATTCCGGAATTGGATTTGCTGACTCCGAAAGCCAGTTCAACTTCTTTTTCCAGCAGGGCGAGCTTGAGGCGGTAGCGGGAGAGCTCGCGGGCAATGGCGGTCCCCGTCACTCCGCCGCCGACGATCAGAACGTCGTACATGCCCGGACCGCCCTGAGCCAGTTGGAATAATTGTCAGCGGCCGGTTTTTGCGGCTTGAATGTTTTGCCGGCCGCCCACAACTTTTTGATCTCCGCGCCGTTTTTCCAGTACCCGACCGCCAGCCCGGCGAGATAAGCCGCTCCCAGCGAAGTGGTTTCGATGATCTTCGGCCTTAAGATTTTGATCCCCAGCAGATCCGCCTGGAACTGGCAGAGGAAATCGTTGGCCGCGGCGCCGCCGTCGACTTTCAGGTCGCGGGCCGCGAGTCGCGAGTCACGGGTCATCGTGTCGAGGACGTCTTTGGTCGAGTAACACATCGCTTCCAGCGCGGCCCGGACCAGGTGATTTTTATTCGCGCCGCGGGTCAGGCCGACGATCGTCCCTCTGGCGCGCTGGTCCCAGTAGGGGGCGCCGAGGCCGACGAAGGCGGGGACGAAATAGACGCCGGCGTTGTCCCGGGCCGCGAGGGCCATCTTGGCCGAGTCGGCGGAATTTTTCAACAGGCCGAGCTGGTCGCGCAGCCACTGGATGGCGGCCCCGGCAATAAAAACAGCACCTTCCAGAGCGTAGGCGACCTTCCCCTCCGGCCCGCAGGCGAGCGTGGTGATCAGCCCGTGTTTTGAATTCACTCTTTTTCGCCCGGTATTGAGCAGGATGAAGCAGCCGGTGCCGTAAGTGTTCTTCATCTCACCGGGCGCGAAGCAGGTTTGCCCAAAAAGCGCCGCCTGCTGGTCGCCGGCGATGCCGGCGATCGGGATGCCCGCGGGCAGTTTTCCGAGCTTGACGGTTTTGCCGAATTTTCCGGAAGAAGGCCTAACTTCGGGCAGGATCTTTTCCGGGACATGAAAAAGCTTGAGCAGATCTTTGTCCCAGGCGAGTTTTTCGATGTTGAAGATCATCGTCCGCGCGGCGTTGGTATAGTCGGTCGCGTGGCTCCGTCCGCCGGTCAGCTTCCACAGCACCCAGCTGTCCGTTGTCCCAAACGCTAAATTTCGAATTTCGAATTTCGAATTTCGAAATTTGTTAAGTATCCACTCGATCTTGGTGGCTGAAAAGTACGCGTCGATAGGAAGCCCTGTTTTTTTGCGGATATAAGCTGACATGCCTTTTTTCTTTTTCAATCGGTCACAGCGCGCGGCCGTCCTGCGGCACTGCCAGACGATCGCGTTGCAGACGGGCTTGCCGGTCTTTTTGTCCCAGATGACCGTCGTTTCCCGCTGGTTCGTTATACCGATGGCGGCGATGGAGGACGGGTTAACTTTGTTCAACACCGCCTGGACCGTCGAATAAACGCTCCGCCAGATCTCTTCGGGAGCGTGTTCGACCCAGCCGGGCCTGGGGAAGTACTGGGGAAATTCCTTATAAGCGCTGGCGACCCTTCTTCCCCGATGGTCATAAATGATAGCTCGGCTGCCGGTCGTGCCCTGATCGATGGCCAGGAGGTATTTCATCAGGCCCGTTTCTCCAGCCAGCCGAGAATGTCGGCGAAAACCTGCTCGCGGCCCAGGTCGATCGAGAGCGCGTGCAGCATCTCGGGGTACTCGATCAGCGCCTTGTCCTTGAGCGGCAGCTTCTGGAAAAGCTGGCGGCCGGCGCGCTCATTGACGAGATAATCTTTGCCGGCGATCAGGAAAAGGGTCGGGAGCCGCAAACTGCCGGCCAGCTTCAGGGCGGCCAGCTGCGCGAAGAGGACGTTCATCAGGAGCTTCAGGCTGGCCACCCGCACCTCGTCCGGGTTGTTGTTCATGACCTGCTGGTAGGCGGGGTCGCGCGTGCACATGGCCGAGGTGAAAGGGATGTCGACGGTCCTTTTGGGATTGATGAAGATCTGGCTGATCAGCGTCAGGTAGGCCGAGAGTTTGAACTTCATCCCGTTCTGGAACGCCGGCGAGATCAGGACCTGGCCGGCAAATTTATCCGGGTGCCGGCAGGCCATGATGAAAGCGATCAGGCCGCCCAGGCTTTCGGCCAGGAGGAAGACCTTCCTGCCGGGATGTTCTTTGGCGATAAGGCCGTGCAGCTCCAGAATATCGGCGTAGTAGATGTCGAACGAAGCGATATGGCCGCGCGGCCGCTCGGGCGTGGCGCCGAAGCCTTTAAGCTCGAGCGCGTAACCGGGGAAGCCGCGCGCGGCGAAATAATCGCCGAGAAAATCCCAGCGGGCCGAATGGGCGCCCAGGCCGTGCACCAGCAGGAGCACGGCTTTCGGGTCGGTTGTTTCCCATTTCCGGTAGAGAATATCGGTCCCGATCAGCTCCGGCATGGGAGGATTATAGCAAAAAATCGCCCGCGGAGGTGAAATTATCCCGGTTTTTGCTTGATGAATATCCATGAACGTTTCTCCCAATGCCGCCCTGGTCAGGGCCAAGCGCGGCTGGTACTCGCAGAATTTGCGCGACGCGCTCAGCTTGATCGGCGTGCGCTGGATCGGCAAGCGGGGTGATAAAGTGCTGGTTAACCCCAACCTGTGCGGCCCTTACAATGTCGAGGGCGCCAGCCGGGCGATCCACACCAGCATGCCGCTGATCGCCGCCGTCCTTGAGCTCACGCTCGACAGCGGGATCAGGAACGATGATATCACGGTGGCCGGGAATCCCGACCCCGGCGGCCGGGAGATGGACCGCCAGAGTTATTACCGGTCGACCAGGATCACCGAAGTGAACGGTTTTTTTAATGTCAAGTTTTGCGATCTGCCGGCGGAAGATTTCCGCCCGACCGCGCTCAAGCCCGGCGGGCGGCCGGCCAGCGCGAACTTTTCCCATCATGTCTTTGAGACGGACATCCTTGTGAACCTGCCGATCCTTAAGACCCACCGGCTGACGCTCCTCTCGGGCGCTTACAAGAACATCATGGGGCTTATAGACCAGGAGACCAGACGGGCGATGCACGGGGACCGTCATGAGGGGCTGGCCGGGAGCATCGTTGGCCTTTACGGCGGTTTGCCGTACCCGACGGAAAAGGTTTTTCATTTTGTCGACGCGATCACGGCGCAGGAGGGGGAGGGGCCGCGGCGGGGGAGCGACATCGCCCTGAACGCTTTTATCGTCGGGCAAGATCCCCTGGCGGTCGATGTTCTGGCGGCCCGGGTCATGGGGGTCAGGCCGGAAGAAGTGGAAACGATCAGGCTGGCGCTGGCCGCCAACCCGGCTTTTTGCTGCCGCCCGGCCGGCGTGCCGGTCAAGGATATTTTTCAGCGCCGGTTCAGGCTGCCTGGTCAAAAAGATCGTCGATTTTTTCAATAAAATAACCGCTGGTATATTTACTCCTCATAATTTAGTCACATATTAGATTAATAATTGCATAAGTTTTATGTGGATATGACTTGAATTGATTTACTCCTTAATCCATAATTGGTTACAATAATGAGGTGAGATCATATGGGGAGGGCTTTGTGAAGGTTATAACATTTTCAGTAAAAAACTATAGGAGTATTACAAAGACGGAAAGATTGCATATAAGTAATTCTACCGTGTTAATAGGACCGAACAATGAAGGGAAATCAAATATCCTAAGAGCGCTTGTTACTTGTATAACAATATTAAAGCGATTAGGACGATTCCCAATGATTAAAGGCAGATTCCCAACGATGTTAGTAAGAGATGAAAATTATTCATGGGAACGTGATTTTCCAATACAGTTACAATCTTCTATGCCTGAAGGACAATCTATATTTAAACTAGAGTTAGAGCTAAGCGCAACTGAAATTAGAAGTTTTAGGGAATATATTGGGAGTAATCTTAATAGTACTTTACTTATTGAGATCGCTTTAGGGAATAAAAGTCCGAGTTTCAAAATTCTAAAAAGAGGCCCAGGCGCAAAAGTGCTTTCTGAAAAAATCCAAAAGATTGCAGAGTATTTAAGCAAAATGATTGATTGTGTTTATATCCCTGCAGTTAGAACCGCAAGGAAAGCAGAAATTATAATCGAAGGGATATTGTCCGATGAATTGGCGGTAATTGAGGATGATCCGAAGTTTAAGGCTGCATTAAGTGAAGTTGCAAATTTACAAAAGCCAATATTAGATCAAATATCTAAGAATATTACAATGTCATTAAAAGAGTTTATGCCAAATATTAACAAAGCAGTTGTTGATATTTCTCAAGAGGGGAGGCATCAGGCATTGAGAAGGGCGTATGAAGTAACTATTGATGATGGGACCCCAACAAAACTTCAAGAAAAAGGTGATGGCGTCCAAAGTCTTGCGGCGTTGTGTTTAATGCGACACGCGTCTGAAAGAACTGCGAGAGGCAAAAATATTATTTTAGCAATTGAAGAGCCCGAGTCACATTTACATCCGAATGCTATTTATCAAATAAAACAAGTGATTAGTGATATTTCCAATCATAGCCAAGTAATATTAACGACGCATTGTCCGGCATTTATAAATAGATTGGTTATGCAATCAAATGTAATCGTTTTAGAAAATAGGGCAAAACAAGCAGCGAATATTAAGGAAATTAGAGACGTTCTTGGTGTAAGAGCATCAGATAATCTTAGAAACGCAGAGTTGGTCGTGGTTGTCGAAGGGGAAAGCGACAGAGTGGCTTTGAAAGCTATATTAATAAAATCATCCGCGAAAATCTCATCTGCAATTGGCCAAGGCCATATTGCGATTGAGACGCTTTTGGGGGGATCAAATCTTTCATATAAAATTAGCCAGATTAGGGATGCATTATGTGGTTATTATTGTTATCTAGATAATGATAAATGTGGTCAGGATGCATTCCGAGTGGCGAAAGAGCATGGGTTGGTAACAGAAAAAGATGTGACGTTTTCAATCTGCGATGGAATGAGAGAGGCGGAGCTAGAAGATGTTTATAATGCCGCTATTTACACAGAAATGATTAGGGATAAATACGAAGTTGGATTGGATAGAAGTAGTTTCAGAAACAATAATAAATGGTCGAACAGAATGAGAGATACATTCTTAAGCCAAGGAAAACAGTGGAATGAGAAATTTGAGGAAATATTAAAGGGGGAAATTGCTGAAATTATTGCCCAAAATCCTGAGCAAGCATTGAATCCTCACAAAAGATCATCAATTGATGCTTTAGTAGCGGCATTAGAAAACAGGTGCTGTAAGGAGCAAATAATGGCCTGAGCAAATGGGCCAGCAATGATTAACGAGTAACAAGGAAATACGACTAGATGGGAGGGAATAATATGAGTGAAAGCGGTCAGAAAATTATTTATGTGAATTATTACGATACTATCAGCGATGTTAAGGTTAAAGCCGTTATGGCGATTTGCGCCGAATTAATTGCTAATCAAAAACCCGACGTTTTGTATGTCCTCTTTTCTTCGTCGGGTGGATTGGTGGATGCTGGGATTACGTTATATAACTATCTTCGAGCATTACCTGTCGAAATTGTTATGCATAATATGGGTAGCATTGATTCGATTGCTAACGTGATATTTCTTGCCGCAGATAGACGTTATGCATGTCAGCATTCGAGCTTTCTTTTCCATGGGATTGTTCAACCGTTCAATGCTAATACGAATTTCAATAGTAATCAATTAACCGAAATAGTGGGCCAACTTGAAGGTGGGCAATCAAAGATTTCAGGGATAATAACCACAAGAACATTAATTAGCAACGAAGAAATTTTTAGAATGTTTAACCAAGGTGAGACGAAAGACCCCGCTTTTGCATTGAGTAAAGGAGTCATTCAAGAGATTAGAGATCCTTCTATCCCTAAGGATGTACCCGTTTTCTCGCTCAACCTTCCAAATAGTTAGATTTAAGCATCCAATCCTTGCTATAATAGGTCTGGGCAGGCCGGGCGGTTACCCTCCGAAGCCCGTAAGGGCGTAGGAGGGAGGAAAGTCCGGACTCCAGAGAGCGGCGCGCCTCGTAACGCGAGGTCAGTGTAAACTGAAGGAAAGTGGCACAGAAAAGATACGGCCGAACTCGAGCCTAAAGCTTGGGTGGCAAAGGTGAAAACGGGAGGTAAGAGCTCCCGACGTAACAGACCGGCAACGGTCACGTGCTAAACCCCGCGCGGAGCAAGACCAAATAGAGTGAGAGGTTGCTCGCCTCGTTATGAGCTCGAGTAGGTCGCAATGAGGCTGTCAGCAATGGCGGTCCCAGATAGATTATCGCTTAAACAGAATCCGGCTTACGAGCCTGCCCTTTAATTATATCGTGCCAAAAAGCGGCCCGCGCGTCGAGGCGTGATGATCGTCGATGGCTTTATTGGAAAGAGCGTCGGCCGCCTTGTTCTTTTCCCGCGGGAGGTGATCGATCTCAAAACGCTTGAACTTCCCGATCAGGGCGAGCGCGTGATGGTAAAGCGGGACCAGCCCCTCGTCCTTGACCTTATAATCGCCGTTGATCTGCCTGACCAGCAGTTCGGAATCGGCGAAACACGAGACCTCTTCGGCGCCTAAAGTCAGAGCTTCTTCCAGGCCGCGGATGAACGCCAGGTACTCGGCGACGTTGTTGGTCGTTTTGCCGAGATATTCGGCGATCTCGGCCACGACCTTATGCCCGTCCTTGACCACCACGCCCAGGCCGGCCTGGCCGGGATTGTTGCGGGCGGCGCCGTCGGAATAGACAGTCAGTTTCATCTTTTCGCCTTCAATTTTATCAGAAGTTGGCCGAGCGGCAAAGTGTTGATGATGTCTTTTTTCTCCAGCCAGCCGCGCCGCGCGGTCAGCACGCCGTATTTCATGTTCGCCAGCTGAAGCGCGGCGTGCGAGTCGGTGTCGATCGCCATCAGGACGCCGGCCTCTTTGGCCTGCCGGCAATGGACGTCCGAGAGGTCGAGCCGCTCCGGATAAGCGTTGATCTCGAGGTAAGTGCCGGTCGCTTTGGCGGCTTTGATGATATCCTCGATCGCCACCCGGTACGGGTCGCGCCGGCCGATCAGCCGGCCGGTCGGGTGGGAGAGGATGTTCACGTATTTGTTCTCCATCGCTTTCAGCAGCCGGCGCGTCATCTTCTCTTTCGGCATTTTGAAGCCCGAATGGACCGCGGCGATCACCACTTCGGCTTCCTTCAGGACCTCGTTGGGATAATCGAGCGTCCCGTCGGGGAGGATGTCGATCTCGACCCCCTTGAGGACGCGCAGCCCTTTCAGCCCGGCATTGAGGCGGTCGATCTCTTCCAGTTCTTTCAGGAATTCCTTTTCCGTCTGGCCGCCGGCGACCCGGGCCGACCTGGTATGGTCGGTGACGGCGATGTATTCGTAACCGAGCTGTTTGGCCGCCCCGGCCAGCTCGGCGATCGTGTTGCCGCCGTCGGAATGGTCGCTGTGCATCTGCAGGTCGCCGCGGATGTCGGACAGCTCGACCAGCCGGGGGAGACGGCCGTTCCTGGCGGCGGCGAGCTCGCCGCCGCCCGTGCGGAGCTCCGGCGGGATGAAGGGGAGGCCGACGGAGCGGAAAACCTCCGCCTCGGTCCGGCCGGCGAGCCATTTATTTTTGCGGAAGACGCCGTATTCGGAGATCTTCAGCCCTTTCTTGATCGCCATTTCGCGGACCATGATGTTGTGCTGTTTGTTGCCGGTGAAGTAATGGGCGGCGGAGCCGAACTCTTTCGGCCCGACCACCCGCAGGTCGGCCTGCATGTTGTTCTTCAGGATGACCGAAGCGCGGGTCGGCCCCCGGGAAAGAATTCTTTTGACCTGGGGGAGGGAAGTGAACGCCTTCATGACCGGACCGGCGTTCCCGGCGGTGACCAGGAGGTCGATGTCGCCGACCGTTTCCTGGCCGCGCCGGTAAGAGCCGGCCGGCAAGATCCTTTCGATCTCCGGCAGTTTTTCCAGCTGGCTGACGATGGCGCGGATATATTGGTCGGCCTCGGAAAGGAGGAACCGGCCCTTGGCCTTCTCCTTCAGCGCCAGCCCCTGTCTGATGTTCTCGAGCTTTTTCTCTTTGAAACCGGGCAGATCTTTTATCAAACCCCTGGCGACCGCCTGCCGCAGCTTGGCGACCGAAGCGATCTTGAATTTCTTGAGGAAAAGGAGGGCGGTCTTCGGGCCGATCCCCGGCACCCGGGTCATTTCAATGAAGCCGGGGGGGAACTGTTTGAGCAAGCTCTCGTATTTCTTGACCCGGCCCGTCTTGATCAGTTCTGCGATGTGCGCGGCGAGGCCGGCGCCGATGCCGGGGACCTCTTCCAGCGCCTTGAGCCCGCCTTTTTGGTAAACGGTCTTGAGGTCGTCGGCGAGATCCTCGATGTTCTGGGCGGCTTTCCGGTAGGCGCGGACCTTGAAGCGGTCCTCTCCGCCTCCGGCGGACCTCAGCTCAAGCAGCTGCGCGATCTCCCGGAAGATTTTGGCGAATTCGCTATTTTCCATCGCTGGCCGTCCAGCCGCCGACCCAGTTGACCCCTTTGACGATCGCCTCGCCGAATTCCCCGGCGTGGGCCGGCCCGTCGGCGGTGATGATGTTTCCGTCGATCTCCAGCCCCCGGCCGGTGAACCTGGCCCCCTTGGCTTTCAGGTTCGGTCCCTGGTCGGGGAAACCGGTGGCGGCGCGGCCTTTGAGCAGGCCGGCGTTGGCGAGGATCGAGGGGGCGGCGCAGATCGCCGCGACGATCTTCCCTGCGTCGTGAGCTTCACGGGCGATCGCCTGCGCGGCCGGATCGTTGAAATAGCCGTGCGAGCCGGGGCCGCCGACAAAGACCACGGTGTCGTAATCTTCGGCTTTGACGTCCTTGAGGGCGATATCGACCGGCGCTTCCATCCCATATTTACCTTTGGCCGTTCCGGTCTTGACCGAGGCGGTGGTTACCGCGAAGCCGGCGTCCTCCAGGACCTTTTTCGGCTCGGCGTACTCTTCGTCGCGGAAATGCTCGAAGGCGATGATCATCAGCGCTTTTCTTCCCATGCCGGTCACTCCTCGTCTATTTTTGATTTTAACTCGAACAGCCGGGTGATGTCGCGCTGGGTGAGGATGCCGGCCAGCTTGCCGCCGTCGGTCACCAGCAGGCGGCTCATGCCGGCGGCCCCCATCCTGGCCAGGGCGTCGATCACGTCATGGTCCGCGCCGATCGTCAGCTTTTCGTCCAGCGGGAGCATGATCTCGCCGGCGGTCAGCCGCGGCCAATCTTTTTTCTCGACCTGCTTGACGGCGTGCAGCGTCACCAGCCCGCGCAGCGCATCGTCCTCGACCACCGGGAACGAGGTGTAGCGGAAGCGGAAAAAATAGTCGTCGACCAGCCGGTCGAGCGTCAGGCCGGCGGGGACGGTGACGACCGAGCGGGTCATCACTTTCCCGACCGGGACGCCGGAGAGGGCGCGCCGCAGGACGATCTGCTGGTAGCTGGTGCCGGCCGCCTCCTGCAGAAAGAGGCCGATAAAAATGAACCAGAGGCCGGCCACCAGCGAGCCGGCCAGCAGGTGGAGCAGGCCGTAAGCGATCAGCGCGAAGGCGAAGGCCTTGCCGAAAAAGCTGGCGATCCGCGTCGCCCGCTTGAGGTTTTTCAGGAAGTGCCAGAGGGCCGCGCGCAGCAGCCGTCCGCCGTCGAGCGGATAGCCGGGGATGAGATTGAAAAGGCCGACGGCCAGGTTAATGAGGAAAAGATAGTTGAGGAGCGAGAGCAGGGCGTTCGGCAGGCCGAGACCGTAGCTGATCTGCGTCAGGGCGAAGAAAAGGCAGGCGAGCAAAAAGCTCATCGCCGGCCCGGCGGCCGCCATTTTGAACTCGATCCCCGGGGCGGAAGGCTCTTTTTCCATATGCGCCACGCCGCCGAAAACGAACAGCGTGATGCCGTGGATCGGGAGGTCGTGCCTGACCGCGACCAGCGCATGGGAAAATTCATGGGCCAGCAGCGAGGCGAAAAGCAGGAGGGCGGCGGCCGCCGCCAGCAGCCAGTGGGCGGCTTCCGGCAGTTCGGGGTTGGTGAGCGGGAAGTAACCGCGGGCCAGGGTAAAGATGACCAGCCCCAGGATAATGAACCAGGAGTAATTGATCTCGACCGGGATGTTGAAGAGGGTTGCCAGCCTGAAAGAGCGGTTCATCCGTTCCCCCCCGTCTCCGACTCCGGCGAAGAAGCCGCCCCGTTCTCCGGCGCGGAGGGGGAGCCGCTGGCGGCGGGGAGCGGGGTGTTCAAGGCGTCCCAGACATTGTAAGCCCAGAGCGTCAGGCCGCTGGCGATGACCAGCGCCAGCGAAAGCAGAAAGAGGTACCCGTTGATCAGCAGGGAGGCGTAAAGCGAGGCGGGGCAGGCGAGGTAAAAGATCAGCATCATTTTGAGCCCTTTATCGCTGTCGCCTTTGATGATCTGGCCCAGCCCGACCACCAGGAAGGAAGCGGCGGCGGCCGCCCGGTGTTTTTTTCTCATGAAATTATTATACACCTTAAAAGTGCTTGCCGACGAAGCTTTTGAGCGCGGCGCGGTCGGGGACCAGGATCGAGCCGGCGTAATCCGAAGCCGCGATCTCGCCGGTGGCGGTGCAGGTCAGGATGTCGGCGCGCGACAGCATCCGCGCGAAGTTGACCAGCCGGATCAGCTTGCCCAGCGACAGGTCGGTCTGGACGTAGCGCCGGGCGATGGCCAGCGCGGCCGGCGCTTTCAGCAAATTGGCGGGGCGGGCGAAACTGATGAAGAGCGTCTGCAGGAATTTCTGCTGACGCTCGATCCGCCCGATGTCGCCGGCGTTGTCGTGCCGGAAGCGCATATAATCCTGCGCCTCCCGCCCGGAGAGCTTGTGCCAGCCCTGTTTCAGATCAATGCGCAGGCCCTGGGCCCGGTCGACGTAATACATGTTTTTTTCCACGTAGAGGTCGAGCCCGCCCAGCAAATTGACCAGTTCGGTCACCGCCGCGGGATTTAATTTAATGTAGCTGTCAATGTGGACGCCGGTCAGCTGGCTGACCGTTCTTTTTGTCAACTCGACCCCGCCCAGCACGTTGGCGGCGTTGATCTTGTTGTAGCCGTGACCGGGGACCTCGACGAAGCTGTCGCGCGGAATGGAGAGCAGGACGATCCTGAAATGGATCGGGTCGACGCGCATCAGGATGATGCTGTCGGTCCGGCTGTCGGCCGCCACCGGCCGCCCCGTCTCGGCGCTCAAGTTGACGTCGGTGCCGAGGATCAGGATGTTCGCCGGCTTGCGGGTCGCGCCGATCCGCAGGAAGCTGGGGACGGAGGCCGGGCAGAACAGGTTGGCGTTAAAATAGACGACGGCGATGATCACGGTCAGGACCGCGAGCAGGCGCAGGGGGTCGATCCGATGGCTGGACATCGTTCAGGAGGCGGGTTTAAGGTAGCCGACCGGCACGATGTAGAAAGGGTCCTGGGTCTCGGGCAGGCCGAGCGTTTTGGCCACGACGTTGTCCCAGAACGAGCCGACCGGCACCGAGACCAGCCCGAGCGCCACCGCCTGCAGTTCGATGTTCTCCGCCACGTGGCCGATCTCCATGTTGAGGTAACGGTAGGAACGCTGGCCGTACCTGGTCTCCACGATCCGGAAGTTGCCGGCGATCACGAAGACGGCCGGCGCCTGGCTGATAAAATCCTGGCCGAGGGCGGCCCGCGTGAGCGACGAACGGACGTCCTGGTCGCCGGTCTGGACCAGCTTGTGACCGTCGGGGACGTAGCGGAAAACCCCGTCGCTCTTGGCCAGGTAGATGGTCAGCGGGTAGAGCGAGCCGGAAGAAGGGGCGGCGCGGAAGCCCCAGGTCTTTTCGGTGATCCCCTGCGCGGCCCAGAGGAGCTGCGAGAGCTGGTCCAGGGTCAGCTCGTTCGGCAGGAAGGAGCGTTCCGAGCGGCGGCGGAAGAGCGCTTCTTCCACGGTCATTTTCCCCAGCAGTTTCGGTTCGGGGAGGTTGATGGTCTTGAGCGGCTTGCCCTCGGCCAGCGCCAGCCCGCCGAGCAGGACGAGCAGGAGGGCCGAGAAAGCCAATCTTTTCAGCATGAAGGAATTATATCATTTTATTTAAAATATGGAAGACGGTTGTCAGCCGGGAATCGCGGTTTTCGTTTTGAGCGGGAGGTTTTTTATTTTCCTCCACCGGGCTCTTGCCTCGGGCGGCAGGAAAGAATCAACGAATTGATTAGCCTCTGCCAACCAGCGCAGGACGCTTTCGGGGGAGAGCTCCCGGGGCTTTTTCGGCGGGACGGCCCGGCCGGCGGCGCCATTATTTTTTGTCATGAAGTTGCTCCAGCAGTTCGATGTCCCTTAAATCCTGGGGGCGGCCCGACAGTTTTTTAAGCGCGATCAAATGTTCCAGCGAGGGGATGGGGATCTCCAGCCCCGCCGCTTTTTTGATTATTATTTTCTTGCGCAACTCGCCGAAGTCGATCGGGTTATTCACGAAAACATCGATAAGCTTTAACGGCTCATCGCTCTTCCAAAAAGAGAACACTTTCATGTTCTTCTGCTCGATCCAAGCGGCCCTTTTCCGGGGGTCGGCAAATTCGAGTGGATCGACCGGGGCTTTCGGCTGGTAACCGAGTTCCTTGAGCGCCGAAAGGAACTTTTCGATATTAGCGGGGACGAGCTCAAGCGCAAGATCGGCGTCGGCGGTAAAACGGGGGGCGCCGTGCAAGGCCACGGCAATGCCGCCGACAACGACATATTTAACCTTCTTTTCTTTGAGCTTTTTGAAGACGTCGCCGTAAAACAATTCCGCCATGACGGTTTGATTATAACATTACGACGGCCTTTTGTCTTTGGCCGTCAGTCGGCGGTCGGGGGCAAGATCGCGCTTGCCCGTCTTCGGGGGCGGCCGGCATGTTTTTTGGTGAAATTGCGGCGAAGAAATGAAGATAAATAAACGAAGGCACATGAAAAACCGAGGAATAACTTCGACGGTGTATGGCCGGCACTGCTATGCTGCCGTGAGCGGTCAAAAAAACCTTTTTAGCGCTCCT
>JAFGHC010000022.1 GCA_016939335.1 Candidatus Saganbacteria bacterium | reverse complement strand
CCTGTCGGCTTACACGACTTACGCGAGCGGGACGGCGACGGCGAACGCGACGGTGGAGGTCTACTCGACCGGGACGCCGGACGCGACCGGGTCGGGGGAAGGGCGGACGTACCTGGGGACAACGATCGCCACCGGGGGGGCGTGGAGCATCGGCCTGACTTTGACGGCGGGGACGACTTTGACGGCGACGGCGACCGATACCAACCGGAACACTTCGATGTTTTCGATCAATGCAGTTGTAACGGGCGGCGGCGGCGGGTCATTTGAAGTGATAAACACGAACGATTCGGGGGCCGGCTCGCTGCGGCAGGCGATGCTGAACGCCAACGCCATTGCCGGTTCGCACACGATCACCTTCAACATCCCGACGGACGACCCGGGCTACACGACGGAAGCGGGGGTCAGCTTCTGGAAGATCAAGCCGACGAGCGCGCTGCCGGGCGTGACGCGCGACGCGACGGTGATCGACGGGACGACGCAAACGACTAATCAGGGGAACACCAACACACTGGGGCCGGAAGTGATGCTCGACGGGACACTGGAAAGCGGGGCGGCCAGCGGGATCAGTCTTGAAGCGAGGTATTGTACGGTGGAAGGGCTGGTGATCTGCAACTTTGATGCCTTTGCCGGCGTGTGCGTCAACGGGGCAAGCGCGGAAGTGAAAGGGAATTATTTGGGGACGAACGCGGCCGGGACGGCGGCGGCGGCGAACAAGTACGGGGTTTATTTGGCCAGCAGTGCGTCGCGGAGCAAGGTTGGCGGCGGGGGGGGCGGCGAGAACAATGTAATTTCGGGGAACACGTTGAGCGGGATTAGTATTAACTGTAATACGTGCGAAGTGTACGCGAACTACATCGGGCTGAACGCGGCGGGGACGGCGGCGGTGGGGAATTTTTACGGAATTTCTGTTAACCTTTCGACGAGGGACAACAAGATCGGGAGCAGCGAGAGCGGAAAGCGCAACGTGATCTCGGGGAACACCAGTTACGGCATGTATCTTTTCGGGACGATCAACTGCGAAGTGAAGGGGAACTATATCGGACTTAACGCGGCAGGGACGGCGGCGCTGGCGAACAGTTGCGGGATCCATATGGCTAGCAGCACGTCGCGGAACAAGATCGGCGGCGGATTGACCGGTGAGGGGAACGTGATCTCGGGGAACACTAATGACGGCGTTTATCTTTACGGGCCGAGCCACGAAGTGTACGGGAATTATACCGGGCTGAACGCGGCGGGGACGGCGGCGGTCCCCAATAATGGTGCTGGCATTTCCGGCAATCTGTACCAGTACAGCAAGATCGGGGGGAGCGAGAGCGGTAAAAGGAACGTGATCTCGGGGAATGCCGGCGGCGGAATTACATTCGGCAGCGCTTCCCATCATAACGAGATGCAGGGGAATTATGTCGGGACAGCGGCGGACGGGATTACGCCGATAGGAAACGGGACTAACGGCGGGGGCGCCCATATTATTTCCGGGTATTCGAATCTGATCGGGCCGGGGAATGTTATTGCCTGTAATGATGGGGTTGGTGTGTCGGTGCAGGGAGATGCTAACGCGTACAGCAACACGATCACGCAGAACTCGATCTACGATAACGCTGGCTTGGGGATCACGCTGATCGGGACGTCCAATCAAAGCGTGCCGCCGCCGGTGATCACGTCTGCCGACGCAACTTCGGTTACCGGGACGGCGGCGTCGGGGGCGACGGTTGAGGTTTTCTCTACCGGAACGCCGGACGCGACAGGCTCCGGCGAAGGGCGGACGTACCTTGGGACGACGATCGCCACGGGAGGGGCGTGGAGCATCGGTTTGACGTTGACAGCCGGGACGACCTTGACGGCGACGGCGACCGACACGAACGCCAATACTTCGATGTTTTCAATTAACGCGGTTGTAACGGGCGGCGGCGGCGGATCATTTGAAGTTATAAATACCGACGATTCGGGGACCGGCTCGCTGCGGCAGGCGATCCTGAACGCCAACGCCATTCCCGGCTCGCACACGATCACCTTCAACATCCCGACGGACGACCCGAACTATGTGGAGGACTATCCTTATCCGGGGGTCAGTTTCTGGGTAATATATCCGGAAGGCGACCTGCCGTACCTGATGCGGGACGCCACGGTGATTTACGGGACATCACAGGCGGCCAACCAGGGGGAGACCAATCCGGACGGGCCGGAGATAATGATTTATGGAGATGGATCCACATCCTTGGGTTTGACCATCGGCGGCGCTCAATCCTGCACGATCGAAGGGCTGTCAATAGGTGCTTGTCTTTTGGGGATTTATATTGTTGGCGGCTCCAGCAACGAAGTGCTGGGGAATTATATCGGCACCGAGCCGACCGGGACGGAGTGGTGGGGCAACGATTATGGGATCGGTATTGAAGGAAGTTCGGGTAATCGGATCGGCAACGGGACGGCGGCCGGCCGGAACGTGATCTCCGGTAATAATTATCTTGGCATGTACCTTTGGGAAGCCGCAAGCAACGAGGTGAAGGGGAATTATATCGGGACCAGCGCGGACGGCCTGACTTCGCTTGGCAATAATGATGGCATTTATATTGAGAGCGGTTTTGGCAATAAGATCGGCGACGGGACGGCGGCCGGCCGGAACGTGATATCGGGGAACTATAACGATGGAATTTATGTGTTAGGCAGTTCCGGCAACGAAGTGAAGGGAAACTATATTGGAACGACCGCGACCGGGGAAGGGGCGCTGGGGAACGGCGGCGAATCGTGGGGGGGTGTCGAACTGGATCAGTCTTCGTATTACACTTTAATCGGGCCGGGGAATATTATCGCTTATAATAGCGCATACGGCGTGACGGTGCACGGCGGCGAGTACACTGTAAATAACACGATCACCCAAAACTCGCTGCACGACAATTTCTACGAAGGCATTTACCTGGACGAACTGGCGAACAATGGTATAGAAGCGCCGGTGATCGCGACGGCGACGACAGCGGGGTTGACCGGGACGGCAACGTTGGGGGCAACGGTGGAGGTGTTTGCGACGGGCGATCCGGACTCTTCCGGCTACGGCGAAGGGCGGACGTACCTGGGGACAACGATCGCCACTGGCGGGGCGTGGAGCATCGGCCTGACTTTGACGGGGGGGACAACTGTGACGGCGACGGCGACCGACGTTGACGGGAGCACTTCGATGTTTTCAATTAACGCAACGGTGGAGGTTGTACCAACGACGGAAGTGACGAACACGAACGATTCGGGGGCTGGCTCGCTGCGGCAGGTAATGACCGATGTCATCGGCGGGAGCACCACCGGCAAAACGATCACTTTTAACATTCCGACAACAGAGGCGGGCTACACAACGGAGGCGGGGGTGAGCTTCTGGCGGATCCAGCCGACGAGCGCCCCCCTGCCGAGCGTGACGCGGGACGCGGTGGTGATTGACGGGACGACACAGACAACGAACCAGGGAAATACCAACACGCTGGGGCCGGAGGTGATGATTGACGGGTCGCTGGCCGGGGAGGGGGCGAACGGGATAAGCATCGAGGCAAGCTACTGCACGATTGAGGGGCTGGTGATCTGTAATTTCAGTGACTACAACATGGCCGGCATTTTTATTGATGGAGGCTCGAGCAACGAAGTAAAGGGAAACTACATCGGGACAAACGCCCCTGGGACGGCGGCGGCAGCCAACTGCACCGGGGTGTATATCAGCAGCGGGACTTACAACCGGATTGGCGGGCTCACCGGTGAGGGGAACGTGATTTCGGGGAATGACGGGGCGAACTATATGGCCGGCGGGATAGCTATTTTCCTTGGCGGGAGCAACGAGGTGAAGGGGAACTATATCGGGGTGGCGGCGGACGGGGTTACGGCGCTGGGGAACGCCACCAACGATGGGGGTGGGGGGGTTATTATAGATTCCAGCTCCTTTAACCGGATCGGGCCGGAGAACGTGATTGCTTACAACGGTTATGTGTGGTATGTCGCCGGCGTGACGGTGTGGGGAGATGAGGGTACGGTGAGCAACACGATCACGCGGAACTCGATCCACGACAATGAGTGGTGGGGGATATACCTTGATGGGACGTCGAACCAGAGCATTCAGCCGCCGGTGATCGCGACGGCGACGACGGCGGGGTTGACCGGGACGGCGACGGCCGGCGCGACGGTGGAGGTGTTCGCGACGGGGACGCCGGACGCGACGGGGGCTGGGCAGGGGCGGACGTACCTGGGAACGACGATCGCCACGGGCGGGGCGTGGAGCATCGGCCTGACTTTGACGGTCGGTACGACTTTGACGGCGACGGCGACCGACACCAACCGGAACACTTCGATGTTCTCAATTAACGCGACGGTGGAGGCGGGCCCAACGACGGAAGTGACTAACACGAGCGATTCGGGGAACGGTTCGCTGCGGCAGGTGATGACCGATGTCATCGCAGGGACGGTGGCGGGCACAACCATTACCTTTAATATTCCGACGACAGAGGCGGGCTACACGACGGAGGCCGGGGTCAGCTTCTGGAAGATCAAGCCGGCGAGCCGACTGCCGAGTATAACGCGGAACGGCGTGGTGATCGCCGGGACGACGCAGACGACGAACCGGGGGAACACCAATACGCTGGGGCCGGAAGTGATGCTCGACGGGACGCTGGAAAGCACCCCGGTTCACGGGATAAGCATCGAAGCTAATTATTGCACGGTCGAGGGCTTGGTGATCTGCAACTTCTATTTCACCGGCAGCGCCAGGGGCGGGATTTATATTAATGGCGGCAGCAACGAAGTGCTGGGCAACTACCTCGGCACCGACGCAAAAGGGACGACCAGTGCAGCGAACAACTACGGATTGAGGATTAATGGCTCACGAAACCGGATCGGTAATGGAACGGTAGCTGGCCGGAACGTGATCTCGGGGAACGTGAATTACGGTGTCTACCTGGCGAGCGGCAGTACGAGCAACGAGGTGAAGGGGAATTACATCGGGACCAATGCGGACGGGACAGGCAAGGTGGCCAACGGTGAAGGAGTGTATCTTGCAACTTCTTCGTTTAACAAGATAGGCGGCGGTTTGACCGGTGAGGGGAACGTGATCTCGGGGAACAATAGCGCTATTTACATAGCTGCGGATGCGAGAACGAATGAAGTGACGGGGAACTGCATTGGTTTGAACGCGGCGGGGACAGGGAGCGTTCCCAACAGCGTAGGGGTGTATATTTTCGGCAGCAACAACAAGATCGGGAGCAGCGAAAGCGGCAAAAGGAACGTGATCTCGGGCAATAATAACGTCGGCGTCTACCTGACCGGGAGCGGCGCTGTGAGGAACTATGTGATGGGGAATTACATCGGGACCAACGCGGACGGGACAGGCGCGGTGCCCAACAGTAATCAAGGGGTGTATATTCTAAGCGGTGCTTCGTATAACAGGGTGGGAGGTGACCTGGCCGGGGAAGGGAACGTCATTTCCCGCAATGGGCAGTATGGGGTCCTTATCAACAATAGTAATACCAACGAGGTCAAAAACAACAAGATCGGCGTCGATGCGACGGGCAGCAGCGCGCTGGGCAACCGCTATGACGGGGTGTACATCGCCAGCAGCTCGTTCAACCTGGTCGGGCCGAACAATATCATCGCTTATAACGGCGATACCGGGCCGGCGTCGCACCGGTACGGCGTGCAGATCAGCGGCGACGCCAGCGCGGCCAATACCGTGACCCGGAACTCGATCTATGACAATCAATCCCTGGGAATCTATCTGGCAGGCACGGCCAACCAGAGCGTGGCGCCGCCGGTGATCGATACGGCGAGACTTACCGGCTTGACCGGGACGGCGCCGGCGGGCGCGACGGTGGAAGTTTTCCTGACCGGCTCACCCGACCCGACCGGTTCGGGCGAGGGGCGGACATACCTGGGGACAACGATCGCCACGGGCGGGGCGTGGAGCTTCGGCTACAGCCTGACGGCTGGAACGACGGTGACGGCGACGGCGACCGACACCAACCGGAACACTTCGATGTTCTCGATCAATAAAAATGTCCTGCTCGGCGCTCCTTCGACCACGATCCTGTTTTAATTTATCCTTCTCGAAACGCCTCGCCCAAGCAAGATCCGGGACCCCATACTAAAGTATGGGGAATAAGGCATCGATAATAATTCCCCACACTTCAGTGTGGGGATTAGCTTCCTTTATGCTTGCGGAGAGCAAGATCCGGGACCCCATACTAAAGTATGGGGAATAAGGTGTCCGGGAGAATTCCACACACTTTAGTGTGTGGTTTTACTTCCTTTGTGCTTGGCAAGATTCCTGAGGAACGCCGCATTTATCCTTCTCGAAACACTCCACCTTCTGTGCTAGAATTAGCGTGAACAAGCTGTAATTTGGCAAGGAGGCGCCAGTGAAATACGCGTTTTTTAAAGATAAGATCGTGCCGTTTGGCGAGGCCAAAATATCGATCATGACCCACGGTTTCAACTACGGCACCGGGGTGTTCGAGGGGATCAGGGGCTACTGGAACGCCGAAAAAAATCAGATGTACGTCGTTAAGCTGCGCGAGCACTTCCAGCGGCTGGAGACCTCGGCCCGGCTGGCGCTCAAGACCACGCTCAAGTTTTCGCTGTCTGAACTCGAAAATATTACGGTGGAGCTGGCGCGCAAGAACGATTACCGCGAAGACATATATATCAGGCCGATCTATTACAAATCGCAGGAAAAGATCGGCCTCGGCCTGATCGGGGTCGAAGAGGATTTTTGCATGTTTATGGCGCCGTTCGGCGCTTATCTTGACATCAGCCGGGGGATCAGGGTCTGCATTTCCAGCTGGTGGCGGATCTCCGCCAGGTCGGCGCCGCAGGGAGCGAAGATCACCGGCACGTATTTCAATTCTTCGCTCGCCAAGGCGGAGGCGCTGGAAAAAGGTTTTGACGAGGCGGTCCTCCTTTCGCACCAGAAGACGGTGGCCGAAGGATCGGGCGAGAATCTATTCATGGTCAAAGGCGGCGGCCTGATCACGCCGCCGCTTTCCGAAACGATCCTCCCGGGCATCACCCGGGTCTGCATCATGAAACTGGCCAAGGACGAACTGGGGACCGGGACGACCGAGCGGCAGATCAAGCAGGAGGAATTGTATTCGGCCGACGAACTTTTCTTTTGCGGCACGGGGGCGCAGGTTTCGCCGATCGTCGACGTTGACGGGAAAAAGATCGGCAGCGGCCAGCCGGGCCCGCTCACGCTCAAGCTGCAGCACGAGTATTTTGCCGCGGCGCGGGGAGATAACCCGAAGTACGCCGATTGGGTGACGCCGGTCTATTAAAAAGGAGTCCATCTTGCCCCAGATCAGGAAGGCCTTACTGATACTTCTGCTGTTGCCGCTCTGCGGCGCACCGGCTCTGGCGCAAATCTCTGTCGCGCTTGATACGCCGAGCGGTGGCGAGAGCTGGGAAGCGGGCTCGACGCATAATATTACCTGGGAGAGCGGCGGCACCCCCGATTCGGTCAATCTTTATTATTCCATCGATAACGGCGCTTCGTATGACGAAATTGCCATCGGGCAGGCTGACAGCCACAGTTACCCATGGCCGGTCCCGCTTGCTACCGCCACTACCGAAGCGAAAGTGAAGATCGAAGCGGTCAAGGCGGCGGAGCTGGTGACCGATGAATCGGCTGCTCCCTTCACGATCTATATTGACAGCGAACCGCCGGTCGTCGCGGTCGTGACGCCGGGCGGCGGCGAGGCGTGGCAGGGAAGCGCGGTCAACAATATCGTCTTTACCGCGACCGACGAGTCAGGGATAAAAACCGATTCGCTTTATGTCTGGTATTCAACCGATAACGGCCTTTCTTATCCCAACCAGGTTACCGCGGACGCCGCTGCCGTTTCGCCTTACGCCTGGACGACGCCGGCGCTTTCTACAACCGAGGTCCGGATCAGGGTCTCGGTCAAGGACAATTCCGTGCTGGCGAACCCCGGGACCGACGAGAGCAACGCCAAATTCACGATCGATTCGACGCCGCCGGCCGTGACCGTCAGCCAGCCGAACGGCGGCGAAACGCTGTACGGCGGCACCAGCTATGAGGTCAAATGGGTGCCGGCGACCGACAACTTCGGGCTGGCGGCCGATCCGATCACCCTGCGCTATTCGCAGGACGGCGGCTATAACTGGACGCCGATCGCCGCCGGCGAGGCCAATGACGGCAGCTATTTTTGGACGGTCCCGGCCCTCGACAACCCGCTCTGCCGGGTCAGCGCCGAGGCGCGGGACGCGGCCGGCCTGGTCGGCAGCGACATGAGCAACGCCAATTTCACGATCACCCCTGACGTGACCGGGCCGTCCGTTACCATCGACGCGCCGGTTGGCGGCGAAAAGTGGCGGGGCGGGACCGTTCATCAGATCACCTTTGAAGCAAGCGATATCTCGGGGATCTTGCCGAATTCGCTGACGGTCTGGTATTCGACCAGCAACGGCCTGACCTATCCCAACCTGGTCACGAGCGGCGCCTCGTCGGTTTCGCCGTACAACTGGGCCTTGCCGTCGAACGTTTCGACAACGGAAGTCAGGGTCCGCATCACCCTGCTTGACGCTTCCGTCAACCAGAACCCGGGAACGGCGGAATGCACCGCCAAGTTCACGATCGATTCGACGCCGCCGGTCGTGACCGTCAGCCAGCCGAACGGCGGGGAGTCACTGACCGGCGGGGGGACCTATGAGGTCAGGTGGGTGAACGCGACCGATGAGTGCGGGCTGGCGGCCAATCCGATCACTTTGCGCTATTCGCAGGACGGCGGCTATAACTGGACGCCGATCGCCGCCGGCGAGGCCAATGACGGCAGCTATATCTGGACGGTCCCCGCCATCAGCAATCCGCTCTGCCGGGTCAGCGTTGAGGCCCTGAACGCTGCCGGCCTGGCCGGCAGCGACATGAGCAATGCCAACTTTACGATCGCTCTTGATACGACGGGGCCGTCCGTCACCATCGACGCGCCGGCCGGCGGCGAAAAGTGGCGGGGCGGGACCGTTCATTTGATAACTTTTGAAGCGAGCGACCCGTCGGGGATCGCGCCAAATTCGCTGACGGTCTGGTATTCGACCGACAATGGTTTGACTTATCCCAACCTGGCCACGAGCGGCGCCTCGTCGGTTTCGCCGTACAACTGGACGTTGCCGTCGAACGTTTCGACAACGGAAGCCAGGGTCCGCATCACCCTGCTTGACGCTTCCGTCAACCAGAACCCGGGAACGGCGGAATGCGCCGCCAAGTTCATGATCGACTCGACGCCGCCGGTCGTCACGGTCACTTTCCCCAACGGCGGGGAAAACTTGAGCGGCAATACTCCCTATTCGGTCCAGTGGAGCGCGAGTGACGAATGCGGCCTGGTCAGTCAGACCGTCTTAAGATATTCGACGAGCAGCGGGGAGTCGTGGACAGAGATCATCACCGGCCAGGCCAGCAGCGGCAGTTACACCTGGACAACGCCCTATATTAATTCTGCCGCCGTCAGGGTGAGCGCGGAAGTGCAGAACCAGGTTGGCCTGATCGGGACCGGCATGAGCAGCGCCAATTTTACGATCAGTTCCGACCTGACGGCGCCGGCGGTGACGGTCGACGCGCCGGCCGGCGGTGAAAAATGGCGGGGGGGGGCCGTCCATTTGATCACCTTTGAAGCCAGTGATCCGTCGGGGATCAAGGCCAATTCACTCTCGGTCTGGTACTCGACCGACAACGGCTTGACCTATCCTGATTTGATCACGAGCGACGCCTCTTCGGTCTCGCCGTACAACTGGACCGTCCCGTCCATCACTTCCACCGAAGTTAAGGTCCGGGTAACGCTCAAGGACAATTCGTACGGCCAGAACCCAGGCACCGCGGAATGCGCCGCCAAGTTCACGATCGATTCCTTAACGCCGGTGGTAACGGTGGACGCGCCGGCCGGCGGTGAAAAATGGCAGGGGGGCGTCAGCCATTACATCACCTGGGAGGCGAGCGACAATTATAACTTGCGCGCCGGCCCGATCTCGCTGTTTTACTCGACTAATGAAGGAACGGCCTGGTTTAGCATCGTTTCCAATCTGGCCAATTCCGGCAGCTACAACTGGCCCGTGCCGGCCGTCAGCACCACCGAAATGAGGGTCAGAGTGGTGGCGACCGACGAAGCGGGGAACACCGGCACGGCGGCCAGCGCGGCTAATTTCACCGTGGTGGCGACCGCGCCGGCCGCGCCGGCGCCGCTGACCCAGCTTAACGGCACCGCCACGGGTGATGCCACCCCTTATTTCAGCTGGAGCGCGCCGGCTGATGTTTCGGGGATCGTCAGTTACGAGATCACCGTCGACACCGCGGTGACGACCCAGGGAGCGGCCGCTAATTACACGCCCGGCGCGGCGCTGCCTGACGGCTATCACACCTGGGAGGTGAGGGCCAAGGATGGGGTGGGGTGGTGGGGAAGCGCTTGCGCCCCGCAGCAGTTCCTGATCATGACGACGACGCCGGAAGTGAGCGCGCTCGCGCTCAAGGACCGCTTCACCGGCAGCCTGTCGTACGCCAAGGACCGGCAAGTCACGCTTGAAGCCGCCGGGACCGACGCCACCGCGGCGCAGATGATGATCTCCGAAAGCGCGGTCTTTGCCGGGGCCAGCTGGCGGACCTTCCAGAATCCGGCCACTTTTGAGGTCGCTGCCAGCCAGGGGCAGAAGACCGTTTATTACAAGGTGCGTGACGTGGCCAACAACGAGTCGCCGGTCGTTACCGGGACGATCACCCTCGATACCTTTGTCCCTTCGGTGACGGTGGTCGACCCCAACGGCGGGGAAAACCTGGGCGGCGGTTTGAGTTACACCGTCCGCTGGAGCGCCTCCGACAGCGGGACCGGCTTGACCGCCAGCCCGATCACGGTCCGTTTGTCGAGCAACGGCGGGACAACCTGGTCGCCGGTCGCCAGCAACGAAGTCAATGATGGGGTTTACAGCTGGGTGGTCCCGGCCGGCATCGATTCAACCACTTGCCTGATCAGTATCGAAGCGGTCGATCTGGCCGGCAACGTCTGGTACGATAAAAGCGACGCCAATTTCACCATTGTTTCGCTCGGCCCGCAAACTCCGACTTTGCTCTCTCCCGCCGACGGCGGTTATGTCAACAGCGCCACTCCGCAGCTGCAGTGGTCGGCCAATACGGACGCGGTCAGCTACGAGTGCACGATCGACGGCGCTGTGAGCGCCACTGTCTCGGCCAATACTTATACCCCGGCCAGCGCCCTGACGGAAGGGGCGCACACCTGGTCGGTCCGGGCCAAGAACGCGGCCGACCTCTGGAGCGGCCCGAGCGGCAGCGACACTTTTACCGTTGACGTGACGGCGCCGGCCGTTACCCTGAACGTTTTGACCGACAACACCGATCCTTCCCCGACCTTGACCGGCCAGGCCGGCGACAACTACAAGGTCGCCTCGGTGGAGGTCCGCCTGGACGGCGGCAGCTGGCAGCCGGCGGCGGCCAGCGACGGCAGTTTTAGCTCTTCGCAGGAGACTTTTTCTCTGGCGGCGTCCTCGCTGGCCCAGGGAATGCACACACTGGAGGCGCGCGCCTGCGACGCCGCCGGCAATGTCACCGCCGCCTCCGCTTACGCCGCCTTGAGTTTTCTGATCACGAGGAGCACCGTGACTTTCAGCGTCCAGATGGCCGGCGTCAACGTTTCGGCCGGGACGGTCATCCCCTACCGGCCGACCTTCCGGGTCAGCGTCAGCGCTCCGCTGCCGGTGGTCGACCTCAAGGTTTATATCGACAGTCAATCGGTTTACGCTCACACCGGCAGTTTCACCGCCGAGACGGTCGACATTGCGCCGTTCCAGGACCTGGCGGTCGGCAGTCACGCGCTTCTGATCTCGGCCCTCAACTCGGCCGGGGACACTTTTACCCATGAGGTGACCGGGCTGACGGTCATTTCCGATGTCCGGGTGTCGGTGGCGACCGCCGCCAAAACGATCACTCTGGCCGTTAATACTTCCTCCGGCGGCCCGGCCACGCTGATCATCAGGAAGGCGAACGGCCAGACCGTGCTGCAAAAACAGATCCCCGACCTGGCTGATGCCGGCCAGATCACGCTTGATAAATATATCGCCGGGGAAAATTTGAAAGGCCCGTATCTCTGGAAGCTAATTTATAATTCCGGCCGCAGTTCCAAGTCAGGAGGCTTTATTGTTCCGTAACCAGTTGTTGGCTCCTTGCTTGTTCTGCCTGCTGCTTTTGACCTGTCCGGCGCTTGCTTCGTCCCCGCTGGGCGGTTTCAATGGCGCGCGGCCGCAGGCGCTCGGCAACGCTTATGCGGGGCTGGCCGATGACGCCTATGCTTTTTACGTCAACCAGGCCGGCCTGGCCGGCTTGAAACTGCCGAATTTCTTCAGTACCTATTCGCAACTGGACGCCAATACGGCTTTTTCCGCGCTGGGCGGCGCGGTGCCCGGCACCTTTGGCCTGACGGTCGGGCTCGGCTACCGCCGGCTGTCGATCTCCGGCCTGCAGGCTTCGAGCGAAACCGTCGACAACACGGACCAGGAGATCGCGCTGGCCGTGGCCAAAAAGATCGATGATGATTTTTCCCTCGGCGCCGCCCTGCGTTTCATCGCCCGCGGGCTGTCCAAGCCGGTGCCGGGTTTTGAGGGGGCGAACGGCTGCGGGCTGGCTTGCGACGTGGGCGTCAGACGCAGTTATCGGCCCTGGCTGCGGCTCGGCTTGAGCCTCCAGGACCTGGGCGGCCGGATCAATTATCAGGACGGCAGCTCGGCCGATCTTCCTTATGAGCTGGTGGTCGGCGGCGCGCTCGATCTGTTCGGCCGGGGCGCTCTGTTCGAAGAACGCAACGAGATCGGCGTGACTCTTGACTTCAACAAAAGCCGGGACGCTCCTCTGCTGGTCCGCGGCGGGGTGGAATGGCGCCTGACGCCCCAGCTGGCGGTGCGCGCCGGGCTCGAGCAGAGTTTTGCCGAACTGCAGGACCCTTTTCCCCGCGGCATTATTTATAATAATTTGACGGCCGGCCTCGGCTTTCACTATTCCAGCTTTGCCGTTGATTATGCCATGCGCCGCAACGGCGACCCGACGGGGGACGTGATCAATTACCTCTCTTTCGGTTATGAATATGCCGAGCCGACGGCCGAGGCCGTCCGCCCGGCGCCGGAAGAAAATTCGCCCCTGGCAGCCGAAGCGTCCATCCCCCGCGTCGTCAGGGTCAAGCATTTTCCCGATGTGCCGGCCAAGTTCTGGGCCCGCGAAGCGATCGAAATGCTGGCGACGGCCGGGCTGATGTGGGGCTACACCGACGGTTCTTTCCATCCCAGCAATAAGGTCACCCTGGGAGAATTCGAAACCATCTTTTCGGTCGGCCAGCATGTTCCGCCGGGCATAATTGCTGACGGTCAAAAACTCATCACGCGTCAGGAGGCGGCTGACCGGCTTAAGCTGAAGGCCAGGATCGACCGGCCCCGGCGGCCGCTCACCCGCGCCGAGCTGGCGGTCATGATCTACCAGACCGATTGGGCCCAGGCGGCGATCAAGCGGTTGCCGACGCTGCAGGAATGAGTGTGTTATAATGAGGCCAGTTTTATGATCAAAGGGATCGGTGTTGACATTATCGAGATCGCCCGCGTCAAAGCGGCGGTGGAAAAGTTCGGCGATGCTTTCTTGCGGCGGATCTTCACTGCCGAAGAACTGGCCTACTGCCGCGCCAAGAAAACTCTCAAATACCCGGAACTGGCGGTCCGTTTCGCGGCCAAAGAAGCTTACGGCAAAGCGCTCGGCACCGGGATCGCGATCGGGCGGGGGGCCGGCTGGCGGGACATCGCCGTCAGCAGCCTGCCGGGCGGGCAGCCGGCATTGTTTGTCAAGCGGCAGCGCCCGGCCAGGACCCACCTCAGCCTTTCCCATTCGCGCGACTACGCGGTGGCGGTGGTCTATGTTGAAGAGTAAAACGGCCGCGTTCAAGAAGCTTTTTCCCGCCCGGCGGCCCGGGTCGCACAAAGGGGATTACGGCCGGGTCTTTATCTATGCCGGTTCTGAAGGGATGTTGGGCGCGGCAGTGCTGTGCAGCCGGGGAGCGCTGCGCGCCGGCGCCGGGCTGGTCCACCTTGGCGTGCCGTTGAAAGCGCGTGACGCGGTCAACCTGGCCACGCCCGAGGTGATCGTGATCGGCGGCGACAAGGCCGCTGATTTTCTGACAACGGCCGGGCAAGCCGACGCACTGGCGCTCGGCCCCGGTCTCGGCGAGCGGCGCGGCCTGGCCCGCGAGCTCCTCTTTCAATTGAGCGATTCCGGCAGCGGCGCACCGGCCGTTGTTGACGCGGACGCCTTAAACGCCTTTGCCGGCGATCTGCCGGCGCTGGGCAAGCTTAAGCTCCGCCTGATCCTCACGCCGCATCCGGGCGAACTGGCCCGCCTGCTTGGCCGTCCGGCGGCGGCGATCCAGGCGGACCGCGAAGAAGCCGCCGCTGAAGTGGCCAAGCTGCTTAAGTGCGTGGTCGTGCTCAAAGGGCACCGGACCGTGGTGGCCGAAGCGGGCAGGGCGGCCTACATTAATAATACCGGCAATCCGGGGATGGCCAGCGGCGGGATGGGCGATGTCTTGACCGGCTTGATCGCCGGCCTGGCGGCGCAGGGCCTCGCCCCCTTTGACGCGGCGGCGGCCGGCGTCTACCTGCACGGTCTGGCGGGCGACCTGGCCACCAAAGAAAAAGGCGAGTACGGCCTGATCGCTTCCGACCTGGTCGATCACATTCCCGAAGCAATTTTGAATTTTGATGTTTGAATTTTTAATTTTTTAAGATGCCATACAGAAGATTGACTGAAGATCTGGGACAGCGGACCTTATTGTCGCTGGCTGAGGTGGGCGAGCTCTCGCTGCTCGGCTGGGCGGCGCTGGCCGGCATCTTCAGCGGCAAAGCCAAACTCAAGCTGACGCTCGATCAGGTCGTCAAGATCGGCTATGAATCGCTCCCCCTGGCGCTGGCCGCCTCGGCGTTCGTCGGCATGGTCTTTGCCGTGCAGGTCGCGACCGAGTTCGTCAAGTTCGGCGCCGGCAAATATGTCGGCGGCATCATGTCGATCGCCATGGCCCGCGAGCTCGGCCCGGCGCTGGTCGGCATCGTGATCGCCGCGCGCGTGGCCGCCTCCATCACGGCGGAGATCGGCACCATGGAGGTGACCGAACAGATCGAGGCGCTGCAGGCGCTCGGCAGCAACCCGGTCCGCTACCTGGTCATCCCGCGCCTGATCGCCTGCGCGCTGATGCTCCCTATTTTGACGATCGCGGCCGACGTGATCGGCTTTCTCGGCGGCTACCTGGTCGGCATTTACGTCGTCAAGATCAACCCGAACGAGTATATGGAAACGGCCCGCTCGCTGATGACGATGTGGGACGTCTGGGGCGGGCTGATCAAGACGGTGATTTTCGGCTGCTTGATCGCGGTGATCGCTTGTTACCGCGGCCTCAAGACCCGGGGCGGGGCCAAGGGGGTGGGGGCGGCGACCACCTCTTCGGTCGTGACGTCGCTGGTCGCCATCTTTATCGCCAATTATTTCCTGTCGATCGCATTCTTTAAATAATTGTATTCCCCTCTCCCTCTGGGAGAGGGAGGAGGGTAAAAGGTCAGCGGGTGAGGGCTTAAATGATTAAACTTATAAACCTGACCAAATATTTCGGCGCCAAAAAAGTGCTCGAGGGCATCAGTTACGAGATCAAGGACGGGACCGCGCTGGCCGTGATCGGCCCTTCCGGCTGCGGCAAAAGCACCTTGCTGCGCCTGCTGCTGCGCATTGAGGAGCCGACCGCCGGCGCGATCGAGATCGACGGCCGCCCGCTCGCCGGCTTGAGCGATGACGAGCTGGTCGCGGTCAGGGAAAAGATCGGCATGGTCTTCCAGTCGGGCGCCCTGTTCGATTCGCTCTCGGTCTTCGAGAACGTGGCGTTCGCTTTGCGCTGGCGGAACCAGCTTTCCGGGCGGGAGATCGCCCGCGTGGTCGCCGAGAAGCTGGCGCTGGTCGAGTTGACCGGCACGGAGGAACTGATGCCGGAGGAGCTCTCGGGCGGCATGCAAAAGCGGGTGGGGATCGCCCGGGCGCTGGCCTCTAACCCGTCGCTCATCCTTTATGACGAGCCGACGACCGGCCTCGATCCGATTACCTCTGTCAATATCGAAAATTTGATGATAAAATTGTCGCGGGAATTGAAGGTGACGTCGGTCGTGGTCACCCATGTGCTGCAGACGGTCAACCGGACCGCCAGCCAGATCGTCATGCTGAATGACGGCAAGTTCATCGAGCTCGGTTCGTCCGAAGAGGCCCGGCGTTCCCAGAACCCGATCGTCAGGCGATTTATTTCCGGGGGGAAGGAATAATGTCGACGCAGGTAAAAGTCGGGATCGTGACCCTGGTCGGCCTGGTGCTGATCTCGCTGGTCATCGTCTGGAAATCGGAGATCATGCTGGTGGGCAAGGGCTACGAACTGCGCGCCTCGTTCGAGAACATCGAAGGGCTGACGGTCGGCTCGGAGGTCCGCTTCCGGGGCCTCAAGGTCGGCAAGGTCTTGCGGATCGATCCCGGGCCTTACGACATCAAGATCTACTCCGTCATCTCGCCCGACATCAAAATCCCCGCCGATTCGATCCTGCGCGTGGCCTACGACGGGATCGTCGGCCTGAAATATCTGGAGATCAGGCCGGGCACCTCCGAGGTCATCTACACCCCGCAAATGGAGCTGCAGGGCCTGCGCACCGCGGCGATCGTCGATTTCATCGATATCGGCTCCAAGAACCTGGTCGAGACCAAGGCGATTCTGGAGAACGTGCGCCGGATCATCGAGAACCCGGAGCTGCAGCGCTCGTTCACCGATGTCGTCTTTACCGCGGAGAAGGTGACCAACGGCATCAACAAGCTGACCGAGGAGCTGCGCGAGACCAACAAAGGGATCAGGGACATCGTGACCGACCCGCGCTTCCAGGCCAACGTCAAAGGAACGATCAACGAGACCGAAAAGACCCTCTCCTCGGCCAACCGTTTCTTTGAGAACATCGGCAAGGTCAACATGCGGGTTTCCGGAGGCATCGATGTCGGCAGCCGCTCCAACGCCGTCAAGGGCGATGTTGACGTTATCCAGAGCGAAAAGACCTATTACCGGGTCGGCTTCGGCGAAGGGCCGACCCGTCAACCCGGGCTGCTGGATTTCCTGCTGACCAACCGGGTTGACGACCGCTTCGGCTACCGGCTGGGCGTGATCAACAACCAGCTGGGCGGCGGCGTGATCTTCCAGCCGACCGCGCAATGGGGGAACATCCTGGCCGATATTTATGACATCAATAACCCCCGGCCGAACAATCCCCGGATGCGGGTCGGTTATGAGCAGCAGGTGCAGGATTACATGGACCTCCTGCTCCAGGCCGATGATATCCTCAATTCCGGCAACAGCAACTTCATGTTCGGCGTCCGGGTCAAATCACCGGACGAAAAGCTTTATTAAGCCAGTCTGGGGTAGGGCTGGTTTTAAGGCAACATCCATCACTCCCTATAATAATCAAGCATCAAATCACAAATAACAAACAAATCCTAAGGTTTGAAATCATAATGACCTAAACAATCTCCCTCTTTAGTAATAATGAAAAGATATCCCCGCCGCTTGCGGTGGGGGTACCTTATGGTGGCCGAAGGGGTAAGGGGCAATAAAGAAAGGGCTTGAAACCACACACTAAAGTGTGTGGAATATTCCCCAGACTTTAGTCTGGGGTTACAGCCAAAAAAAACGTGAAAGCTAAAGATATCCCCGCCGCTTGCGGTGGGGAGTTAGGTCATTTGATACTGTTATTTGAATATTGTTTGATATTTGATGCTTGTTATTTGTTATTTTAGTATCCCCAGGGCATAACCAAACAGCCCAAATTCGGCCTATTTCTTATGTCGCATAATATATCTTATGTGAAGTTATTCGGGGGTGACGAATGGCTGTTTTTAGGCCTTGGGGTGCGGAAAATATCGTCACTCTCCCGGTTATCCACACAGTTTATCAGCAAGGACATCAGAAAATCAGATAATCAGGAAGTGGTTATCAGGATATCAGAGATCAGTTTCCGGGACCTTAGATCTGATACTCTGATCTTCTCCCCTCTGATATTCTGATAATCTGATATCCAAATTAGAAAGTACGTCCCACGTTGAGGTCAAACTCGGCCAGTGAACCTTTATCCTGGATGGCGTTGACCGACAATTTAGGCGAAATTGTGAAGTACTCGCCAATTATATAATCAACAGAAACGGCGTAATAATTACCCGGATAAGAGGTATTGGCAATCAATATATAGTTGTTGGAGTTATTGGAAAACGGCAGGTCTTTATTGGTCGTGCACTCAAAAATGCCGTAATGGCCGTTCAAGGTCCAAAAATCGTTGATTTTACAGCTGATAATGCCGCCATATTTGCGGGTGCTGACAGTGACGGAATAATTAACATCGGTAATTAACTGCTCAATTTCCGCGCCGATCTTAAGGTTCCCGGGCAGAAATTTGCCTCTGGCGCCGAAATTAAGCCCCGTACCTATGCCGGCGGCACAGCCGATATGGAAATTAGAGAAAAACGGCAGGTTTTCGAGCCGGAAAGCTTGCGCCCCCGTCAATAACGGCCAAATAAAAGCAAAAATCAGCAAAATTACCAGCTTTTTCATCAGCTTATGATATAAGTGATTTAAAGATATTCAACCCGTTTTCCGAGCCCAGTATCCCTTCAGCCGCCCGCTCCGGATGCGGCATCATGCCAAGAACATTGCGCTTTTTATTAAAGACCCCTGCTATTTTTGCGGTCGAACCGTTGGGATTTTCGCCGTAATAAGTGAAGGCAATCTGTTTATAACGCTTTAACTCGTTCAAAGTCGCCTGGTCGCAGGTATAGTTCCCTTCGCCGTGGGCGATCGGAATGTTCAAAAGCTGGCCCTTTTTCATTTTGCGGGTAAAGGCGGTCTTGACGTTCTCGGCCCTGATCGTCACGTGTCGGCAGATAAAATGGAGCGCTCTGTTCCTGATCAGCGCGCCCGGCAACAACCCGGCTTCGGTCAGGATCTGAAAACCGTTGCAAATGCCGAGCACCTTCCCTCCCCGCCCGGCAAAATTTTTTACCGCGGCCATGACCGGGGAGAAACGGGCGACCGCGCCGCAGCGCAGGTAATCGCCGTAAGAAAAGCCGCCCGGCAGAATAACGCAGTCTAGATGGTCGAGCTTCGTTTCCTGGTGCCAGACGTACTCGACCGGCCGCTTCAGGACGTCTTTAACTACATTAAAGCAGTCCCGGTCGCAGTTGGAACCGGGGAAAACGATGACGCCGAACCTCATGCCTCGACGACCTGAAAGGTGAAATCTTCGATCACCGGGTTGGTCAGCAGTTTTTTGCACATTTCGTTGATCTGCTTCTCGCGGTCGGCCGGCCTGGCGTTAAGCTCCAGTTCAATATATTTGCCGATCTTGACGCCCGCCACGTTCTTGTAGCCGAGGGTGTGGAGCGCGGCTTCGACCGTTTTGCCCTGCGGGTCGAGCACCCCCTGCTTGGGAGTGACGTAGATCTTGACCTTAGCCATCGCGTATCTCCTTAGCACCCCACACTAAAGTGTGGGGAATAATTCTGCGGACTTCAGTCCGCAGGGCCGAAAACTATAAACCAAACCGCTTGAAAACGACGTTAATGTTCTTTAAATGGTTGCGGATATCAAAGATCTGCCCGACTTCCTCCGGCTGGAGATGGCGCATCGCCTCGCGGCTTTCCAGGAGCTCGTCTTTCAGGTTGCGCCCCGAAGCCCGCGCCTTCATCGCCGCCGTCTGCACGATCTTGTAGGCGTCCTCGCGCGTCAGCCCCTTGCCGGTCAGCGCCAGCAGCAGCTTTTGCGAAAAGGTCAGGCCGAACGAGCGTTCGATATTGTTCCTCATGTTCTTCGGGAAGACGACCAGCCCGTCCATCACCCTGGCGAATAGCTGCAGCATGTAATCGATCAGCTGGCAGCTGTCGGGGAGGATCACCCGTTCGACCGAAGAATGCGTGATGTCGCGCTCGTGCCAGAGGGCGATGTTCTCCAGCGCGGCCAGGGTGTTCCCCCTGATGACGCGGGCCAGCCCGCTGATCCGCTCGCAGGTGATCGGGTTCTTCTTGTGCGGCATGGCCGACGACCCCTTCTGCCCGCGGCCGAACGGCTCCTCGACCTCCCAGACCTCGGTCCGCTGCAGGTTCCTGATCTCGGTCGCGAACTGCTCGAGCGAGCCGGCGATCACCGCCAGCGCCGTCATGTACTCGGCGTGGCGGTCGCGCTGCAGCACCTGCGTCGAGGCGGGCGACGGTTTGAGCTTGAGTTTTTTGCAGACGTATTCTTCAACCCGTGGGTCGAGGTTAGCGTAAGTGCCGACCGCGCCGGAAAGCTTGCCGACCGAAATGGTCTCCTGAGCGCGCTTCATCCGCTCCAGGTTCCGTTCCATCTCGGCCACCCAGACGAGCAGCTTGAGCCCGAAAGTGACCGGCTCGGCATGGACGCCGTGCGTCCGGCCCATCATGATCGTCTCTTTCTCCTCTTTGGCCCGCCGTTTGACGATCTTGATCACGTCCATAATGTCCTTGATGATCAATTCCGCCGCGTCGCGCAGCTGGAGCGAGCGGGCGGTGTCCTCAATGTCGTAAGAGGTCATTCCCATATGGATGAAGCGCGATTCGGGGCCGACCTTTTCGGCCACCGAGGTCAGGAAAGCGATCAGGTCGTGCGCCGTCTCTTTCTCGATCTCGTTGATCCGCGCGACGTCAAAGCTCGCTTTGCGCCTGATCCTGGCCAGCGCCTCGCGCGGGATCTTGCCCAGGGAGGTCCAGGCCTCGCAGGCGGCGATCTCGACCTCGAGCCACTTGCGGAACTTGTTCTCCTCCGACCAGATCTCCCTCATCTTCGGCAGTGTATAGCGATCGATCATAATTCCTTGCCCTCCGTCATTATCTTAGCACAAAGCTTTCGATCTCATCCATCAGCGCTTCGATCATCTCGGCCTCCGGTACTTTGCGGACGACCTGCCCTTCGCGGAAGATCAGCCCCACCCCGTTGCCGGCCGCCAGGCCGACGTCGGCGTCGGCCGCTTCGCCCGGCCCGTTGACCTCGCAGCCCATGATCGCCACGGTCAGCGGCTGCTTCATCTGCCGCGTCCGCTCTTCGATCTCCCCGGCGATCCTGACCACGTCAAGCTCGGTGCGGCCGCAGGTCGGGCAGGAAATGACCGAAACGCCGTGATAGGTCAGTTCCATCGCTTTCAGTATCTCGTAGCCGACGCGGACCTCCTCGCCCGGGTCGCCGGTCAGCGAAACGCGGATCGTGTCGCCGATCCCTTCGCCCAGGATGGCGCCGATCCCGGCCGCCGAGCGGACGATCCCCGTCCGCGGTATGCCGGCCTCGGTCACGCCGACGTGAAGCGGGTATTTGATCTTGCCCGCCAGCAGGCGGTAGGCCGCCACGGTCAGCGGGACGGAAGTCGCCTTGACCGCGATGACAATGTCGGTGAAATCGAGTTTTTCCAGCAGCCTGACGTTCTTCAGCGCGCTCTTGACCAGGCCCGCGGCCGTGACATGGCCCCCCTCTTTCCGGCGGATCTCTTTCTCGATCGAGCCGGAATTAACGCCGACCCTGATCGGGATACCATGCTCTTTGGCGGCGGCCACCACCGCCTTGATCTTATCAAGGCTGCCGATGTTGCCCGGGTTGATCCGCAGTTTGTCAACACCGGCCTCCGCGGCCAGGACCGCATATTCGTGATTAAAATGAATGTCGGCCACGATCGGGATCTTTGCCTGTTTTTTGATCTCCTTGAGCGCCAGGGCCGACTCCCGGTCCGGCACCGCGCAGCGGACGATCTGGCAGCCGGCGCACTGGAGTTGATCGATCTGCGCGACGGTCGCGTCGATGTCCGAGGTCTTGGTCTTGGTCATCGACTGGACGGCGATCGGGCTGCCGCCGCCGATCTCGACGTTGCCGATCTTTATTTTCTTGGTGTTATTTCGCTTCGTCAGCATAAGCGCAGGCGATCGCCCCCATTGTTACCGGTGTGGTGATGAATTTGGCCGGCAGGCCGAACGGCCCGAGGACCCAATTAAAAATATTATCGATGAAAAAGACAATAAGCAGGAACAGAAGATGCCACCAGGTGCCGTTCTGCCTGACGACAGCCTTGCTTGATTTCATGGCGTCCTCGATGTGCATGCGGCGGTCATACATATAAAGCGTCGCGTACATCCACCAGCTTCCCCAGGCCAGCCCGGGCACGATCAGCAAAAACAGGCCGAACAAAACGAGGAAGCCCATCCCCACGGTGCCGAAAAACAGCGAAAAGAAGCGGTCGATCGGCGCCAGGACGTCGTTGGCCGCGATCTGCTCACCTCTTTTTGCCTTGACGAAGAGCATCTGCAGGCCGGTCAGCAGCGGAATGTACAGGGTGCCGAGCGTGACCACGGAAAGAATGATCAGGATGATGAAACCGATCAGGATCGTGCCCAGGTGCTTGACGAAGATGTTCCAGGCGTCGACAAAAGGTTTTCCCAGGTTCATTATAGTCCCTCCTTGCCGGTGATCCGGCGATACGCTTCCAGGTATTTTTCCCTGGTCTTTTGCACCACGTCGTCCGGCAGTCTCGGCGCCGGCGGCTCCTTATTCCATTTGATCGACTCCAGGTAATCGCGCAGGAACTGCTTGTCGTAGCTCGGTTGCGCCCGGCCAACTTTATACTGGTCTTTCGGCCAGAAGCGGGAGGAATCGGGTGTCAGCATCTCGTCAATGATGATTATCTCCTTACCGGCAAAACCAAACTCGAACTTGGTGTCGGCGATGATGATCCCCTGCTTGTCGGCGTAATCGGCGCAGGCCCGGTAAAGCGCGATGGTCTTGTCCCTGATGGTTTGAGCGGTCCCTTGCCCCACCAGCTTGACGACTTCCTCAAAAGTGATGTTCAGGTCGTGCCCCTGCTCCGCCTTGGTCGTCGGGGTGAAGATCGGTTCCGGGAGCTTGGCCGATTCCTTGAGGCCGGGCGGCAGTTTGATCCCGCAGATCGACTGCGATTTTTGATATTCCTTCCAGCCCGAGCCGGAGAGATAGCCGCGCACCACGCACTCGACCGGGATCAGCTCGGCTTTCCGGCCGATGACCGAACGCTTGGCCAGCAGCTCCTTGAACGGCTGAAGCTGTTTTGGGTACCGGTTGACGTCCGCTTCGAGAATATGATTCTTGATGATCTCTTTCGTAAAATCGAACCAGAAAAGGGAGATCTGGGTCAGGATCGCCCCCTTATCGGGAATGCCGTTCGGCATGACCGAATCGAAGGCGGAAATGCGGTCGGAAGCGACAAGGAGGAGCGAGTCGCCTAGGTCAAAAACGTTGCGGACTTTCCCCTTTTTGAACTGTTTAATGCCGGGAAGCTCGATATCGAGTAAAACCTGTCCCATTGGAAAAATTATAACACAACAAGGGCAAGAAATTAACTGCTGATTCAGCCTCAGGCAACGACTCGGAAGGCAATGCCTTGCAGTTTAGTAAAAAACTTATTGGCATTTTCGATCAGTTCGTTAGTAGGGTTGCCGGCCCGTTTTGCCTGCGCTACTTTCAACGCCAGTTTCAATAACCGCAGATAGGCATAAGATGAGGCAAATAATACATCGTGGGCGGCCCGATTGGCCGGAGTCACTTTTTCAATTTCGGTCCCCAGGGCTTTGGCCGCATGACGAAAGAAGCCGGCCGAAAATTCCGAGCACAGTGAGCTGATTTGCTTGCCCCTTGCTGAAGTGTTGCTATCAATCACGACTTTTCCTGCGGCAAGGAAGGCATCGGGATCGGGGAAAAATTCGTTGAAATGAGCACTTCTCTGCTGATATTTTGTGAAACAAGCGATAAAATGAGTGTCCCACTGGCGACAAGTCAAGGGGCCAAGCCGGAAATCGCTTTCTGTCAGGTTTGTCAATTGAACCAAGGGAAAAGTTCTGATCGCCGCCGGTGCTGCCGGTTTTGCTGTAGTCGGAACAAGTTTTTGGCGAAGGAAACGCCCGATTCTTGTCGTGATGCTCATGGCTTTCTACATATATTATCGGCAAAAACCGGCGGGAATTTCAGGTTTTTGGGGAAAAGGCAAGGAAGGGCGGGGCAAAAGGCAAGACAAAAGGCGCCCTTTGTCCCGCCCTCACGTGCCTTCTGTTCCACCCTTTGCCCCGCCCTTTATCTCTTCCCTTGCCCTCTGTCCCGCCCTTTATTGCCCTTCCCTAAAAATAGCGGAGCACAACGACCGTGGCGTTGTCGGTCGGATTGGTGACCGCCTGACGGACCGCTTGAGCGATCGAGCCCGGGCTGCGCTGCAGGTTGGAACCGATGACCCGCGACAGCTGGTCGTACTCGATCGCGCCTTCGACGCCGTCGCTGGTCAGCAGGATCAGGTCATTGCTTTGCAGCGGGAGCTCAAGGACCGCGGGCGGAAATCTCCCTGTCTGCTTGACGCCGCCGACCGCCTGGGAGATCTTACTGCCATAATCTTTGTCCTGATTATAGAGCTGGCAAAGTTCATAAACAAATCGGGATTGGACCATATTTAAAGGCGGGGTCATCATTTTGTACTGATGATAAAGCATGGCGGGACTTCTTTCCAGCCTTCTAAGCAAAGGATTAACAGAAAATTTTGCGTGGATAAAATCTTCCAAATAGATATCGTCCAAAGTTAGCATGCACAGTTCATTCCGGCGGAAAAGATAGGCGCGCGAGTCACCGATGTGGACGAGCTTGGCCGGGCGGTTCGCCAGGCCGATCTGGACGCCGACGACCGTTGTGCCGGCCGTCGTGTCAGCCTCATCGTGCATCCGGCCGGCCGCTTTCTCCTCAGCGATCATTTGCTCTGCGGCCGCCAGTGCGGTCAGAAAATCGAACTGGCCGGCGAATTTTTTCATCATGGCCGCCAGCGCGCAGTGAGCGGCTTTCTCGCCGTCGCCGTGCCCGCCCATGCCGTCCACCAGCAGCGCCAGCATTTCTTCCCGCGGACGGAACCAGCCGGTTTTGCGGAAGAGAGCGAAGCCGTCTTCGCTAAGATCGTTGGGGCGCCCGCCCTGATCGGTCAAGCCGCCGGCCGTTATCTTGTTGCGCAGACGAAAGTTATCAATGCTGCCGACAGCGCCTTCAGAAAATATGACCGTATGCTGGCCGGTCTTGGGTGGCTGAAAATTGGTTGAAGCCTTACAGCTGAACCGGTAGCGTTCAGGCGCCAGCCGGGAAAATGACGGAGGCAAGATCATTTGGTCCCGCCTCCCCTTTCCTGGTGATGACGATTATCATTTGCGGCCCGCCACAACCTGACACGCTCTTCCGGATCGTCGGTATTCTCGGCGGCCCGGGCAAAAGCGAAGCCGGCTTCCGCCTGACAGGGCGGGTCGCAGGCAAGCCAGAGAGCGGCCGCCTTCAGCCAGCGCGTTCTGGCTTCCGGCCGCGAGCATAATTTTGCCGCTTCGCCGCAAGCAAAGGCCGCCGGCCGATTTTTCTTTTCCTTTTCCAGCATCTTCCAGGCCCGATCGTACAATTCGATCGCCATGTCGGTGCGGCCTTGTTCTCTGGCCGTTTCAGCCGCTGTTTCGATAAAATAAGCGGCGCTGGCCCGTTCTCCCATCCGGCCGACGATTTCCGCCGTTTCCATTGAAATAATGAATTTTTGGCCCAGGTCACGGCAGGAATTGAGCCTTTTTTTAGCGACAAAAAGCGCGCTGCTCCTGTTCCCGGCCGCCGCGAAATTTTTCAGCGCTTGGCCCCAGTAATCCTGCGCCTCTGCCAATTGTCCGAGCCCGGCCGCTTTCTTGGCCGCATCTTCCCAGTTGCCGGCGGCCAGGTCGAGCCGGCCGGAAAGCTCACAATTCCTGGCTGCCGCGGCAAAAGCGGATTTGCTCTCCTCGTCGGTCATGGCCGGGGCGCCCAGACGGGCAAGCTTATTATAAGCAATGCTTGCCATTCGGCAATTGCGTCCCATTGCGGACTGATCGGCGGCCAGCTCAAAATTTTTGGCGGCCAGCGAGAGCGATTCTTTGATCGAGTGCGGGGCAAGGTCCGGTTCCCCGGATAGAGCTAAAAAGATACTTGCCGCCCTTTCATGGTGGCCGCTCCCGGCCAGCCGTTTGGCGATAACTTCTGACCCACTGTTCAGATTGGTCGGCCGGCCGGTTGGAATGATCCGATAAGCGCCCGGCGAAGGGGGAATGTTCTTCATATGTAAAAATATATCTTTACTTCGGGCAGAAAATTTCACTTTTACGGAGCGGATCGAATTCAGGCGGCGATCAGCGGTTTGACCAGCGTCAGATAGAGGAACTTGGGGAGGGCCAATTGCCGTTGCCATCTCTGCGGTTCGGTCACCAGCCGGTAGAGCCATTCGAGGCACAAAGCCCGCACCCAGCGCGGCGCCCGTCTTTTTCTTCCGGACAAAACATCAAAACTGCCGCCGACCGCCAGCCCGACAGTGGCTCCCAGTTCGGCCAGGTGCTGATTAAGCCACCGCTCCTGCCGCCCCGCCCCCAGCCCGGCAAAGAGGAGGTCGGGCCGCGCCGCCCTGATCTTTTTGATCACGGCCGATTCGTCACCCGCCGCGAAGTAACCATCGTGCGTACCGACGAGATTAAGGCCGGGATATTTTTGTTTGATCCGGGAGGCGGCGGCTTCGGCGATCCCCGGCGCTCCGCCCAAAAGAAAGACCCGGTAATTGTAATCGGCACCGATCGCCAGCAGTTTGAGCATCAGGTCGATGCCGCTGACCCGCTCCTTTAACGGATGCCCCAGGATACGCGAAACCACCACCAGGCTGATCCCGTCGGCCACGCGCAGGTCGGCGCCGTTAATGATCGCTTGCAACTCCTCGTCCTCCTGCGCTGCCACGATCATTTCCGGGTTGGGGGTGACGACCAGGCGGGGCTTGCCTTCGATGACGAACTGGCGGACGATCTCCGCCGCCTCGTTCAGGCTGACGTTATCGACCGCGACGCCGGCAAGATCAACGGTCTTTCCCATTTTTCGGCTCTCTTTTTACGGGAGGCAATGCGGCCTTGCGGGTCGGTTTGACCCAGGGGCGCTGTTTGGTGAATTTTGTCCGCGGCATTTGCCCTTTCATAATTTGAATTATAGCTGAAATTAGCCGGCCTTGGTATCGAGAAATAATCATGATAACCACTACGGCAAAAACAGCTTTGAGGCAAATGAAAGCCGGTCAGTCAGCACGGAGGGGGCCGCGGCCTGCTTCCCGACCCAAAAGAATAGACGATCTATTGCCGAAACTTTTGAACATCATATTTTGCAAGCACCCCGAATTTGTTGAAAATCCCAGGCAAAGCAAATTTTTTCTCGATCTTCATGCCCAACTTAGTCATTCAAGTTACCCCCTTGAGGTCAAAGACGATAAAAATGTTATTACCCACAGCCCCAAGTGGGGCGACGGAATCAAGGCTATCCGCCGGGAGGCGAACTGTTTTGCCAACCAGCTGGGACTAGGCTTGCTAACCGACCAAACAGTCGACATCATTTCCCTGCAAAACGGGATTAGCGATCCGTATGATTTGGCGCAGTTGCGCTCCTGTGAAAAGATCGTCATCTATGTGCAAGAGCAAAACCCTTTGGGCCCGATCGCAAAAGTGAGACAGATCGCCGCCGGGTCAAACAGCCATTGGCTGGAAAGCGCCGGGTTCAACAGCCGCTTGTTAAAAGGCACTGATTGCACGGTCTTCGACTGTGTTGTCAGGGCCCTGGCGCCCTTCGGCGTCGTGCGCGAAGACCTGCCCCGTCTGGTCTGGCGGACGCCGGCCGCCGGCATCAGGAATATCAGGCGGAAGTTCTTCCTCCACAACCCCGACCTGACCGCCGAGATCAACGAGGCCGAATGCCCGGCACGGCTACGGAAGATGCCTCCCTCCCAGCTCAAGGACCTGCGGTCAAGGATCGCGGAACGCATGACCAGGGCCAATTTCATAGCCTGGAAAATAGATGGTTACCGAAACGTCAAGGGATTTCGAGGGTTGTCGCTGCAAGAGGTAGGAGAACTGTGTTTCCCTTTCATGGCCGATCATGTTTTTAAAGAATAAGCTATGTCTACTGCCATAAACTTTAAGCCGGGATATCTCCTGCCGCCCTGGCGGCCTGTGCGACGCGGGGAGCCGAAGCTTCACCTGCGCCTTAGGCTCTTGCTCTATAATGCCGCACAGCCGGGGCACAAACCGGATATTTATCTCGACATTGAAAAGCCCCTGCGGGAAATCTTGCGGAGAGTAAATCCCGAGTGTCGAGAGAATGACAGGATCGCCCGGCACTCAAGCCGCTATCTCGAAGAGAAATGCCGGGGATCGGATGAACCGGCCGTCAACCGGCTCGTTTGCGGGACGATTGATGAACTGACCAAAAATATCGAACAAACCAAGGCAGCGCTCCGCGATGAGCTGGTTGAGATCCGGCAGGCCGCCAGACATAATCTGGTCACCGCCGAAGTCGTAAGAATTAATTCACGCTATTTGGCCAGAAAATACTCGATCTACCTCTACGACTTTCTCTTTGGCCAATCCTGCGCCGACTATGCCCGTTCGGCGGCGTTTTTGGATTATGCCATGAGCAAGCCCGGACCGGAGCCGTCCCTTCGGCAGCGTCGGGCTCTCGGGTTGACTGAACTGGAGGCGCTCAAGGCCGGTCAGGCACCCAGGACTGACTGCCCGGCGGCCGCAGCGAAAGCGACCAAGCCTGATCTTCCGTCGCGACTGCGCGCGAGTATCTTTGAGAATTACGGACAAGAGCTTTTCCCGGGGCATTCCCGGGGCAAATACTTACGCGCGATTTACAACTTGCAAAGCAAGGGCAGCACCCCTCTTCATCCGGCGCTGCTGGCAAGAGCCAATGAGCTGGTCTGTGGTTTGAATAGTCGGCAAATTGAACGCATGGGATTCCGGCTTGACTGGCTGGCCAGGGCAGAAATGGAGCTTAATGACCTGGTGGCGGAAGCCTTTTCAATTTTAGGCATCACGCGGGAAAACATGGTTTATTTCGCGTTCAAGGAAAAGCTTAGTCACGGGCGCAATAACATTTTTGCCGTCCACCCCCGGGGAGAATTTCTGCGAACAATGTACCGGCAAGCGAGGGACAACCCGCAAGAGGTCGAGCGCAAAAAACTCGCGGAAGCAAAACAGCTGATCTGCAGTTTATCGCACAGAGACCTTGGGCGCATGCGCATTTGGCATTCGGGCCTTGACTTTGTGGCGCACTGCCTCCCCTTTTTCAAACTCAACCGCAGGGATTTTCGCTCTCTGGACTGGACGACGACGGAAAGCGGGAAAGCCAATGTTGTGTATCGTTTTTATAAATATAACCCCGATCTGCGCTCCGCGATCGAAGCGGCGGAAAAGCGTTTAGCGGCCATAAAAAGCGAAGATCAGCTGGAGCCGGGAGAACTGGAACGTTTGGCCCAGTTAAGGGACCGGCTTATCAAGCTCATCACTAAGAATAATTTGGTCAAATGGGGGCTGGACACCCATCGCAGATGTCCCGGGATTCAAAGTAATACCAAACTCATCAAAAATTGTTTCCCCTTTACGGCCCATCCGGTCTTTGAGCGATTTCCCTGGCCGCAGAAGCGGACCAGGCTGGATACCATAATTATTTATTGAAATTATTTCTTGATCAAGTAGATAATAAATCGGCCCGCTGATATAATTTATTTTGAAATGTAAAAGGAGAACTAAAAATGGCGCTCGATATTAGCCCTTTGGCAGGCAAAAAGGCCCCGGCTTCGACCCTGGTCAATGTCCCAAAATTAAAGCGAGCTTATTATGATCTTAAGCCCAATGTTGGGGCAAGAGATCAACTGGTGGCCTTCGGCACCTCCGGCCATCGCGGTTCCGCCTTGAATTCTTCTTTCAATGAAACCCATATTCTGGCCATTTCGCAGGCCATTTGCGAATACCGGAAGTCGCAGGGGACAACCGGCCCGCTGTTTGTCGGGATGGATACCCATGCGCTATCGGAACCGGCGTTGATGACCGCCATGGAGGTTTTTGCCGCTAATGGGGTCGATGTCATGATCCAGCAGGCTAACGATAACCGGCGTTTCACCCCTACTCCAGCCGTTTCCCTGGCCATCCTTTCATATAATAAGGGGAGAACGACCGGCCTGGCCGACGGGGTCATCATCACCCCGTCGCACAATCCGCCGGAGGACGGCGGCTTCAAATATAATCCGCCGCACGGCGGCCCGGCCGACACCGACGCGACCGGCTGGATCGAACAACGGGCGAATCAGATCATGGCCAATGATAACCGGGGAATTAACCGCATCAACTATGAGGCTGCGGTCAGAGCGAAGACCACTCACCAGTTCGATTACGTTACGCCGTATGTCAGTGAACTTGACCGGGTCATCGATCTGGACGTGATCAAAGCCGCTGGCGTGCGGATCGGCGCCGACACTCTGGGAGGCACGACGCTTGCTTACTGGGGGCCGATCGCCGAGCGCTACGGATTGAATATAGATATTCTCCATCCGGAACCCGATCCGACCTTCAGTTTTATGACCGTTGATCATGACGGCAAGATCAGGATGGACTGCTCTTCACAGTATGCCATGGCCAGCCTGATCGGTTTGAAAGATAAGTACGATATTGCCATCGGGAACGACACCGATTCCGACCGGCACGGGATCGTCGCGCCAAGTATTGGTCTGCTGAACCCCAATCACTATCTTTCGGTGGCAATCAACTACCTTTTTGGGGGCCGGGCCGGCTGGCCAAGACGAGCTGCCGTTGGCAAAACTCTGGTTTCCAGCAGCCTGATCGACCGGGTAGCGGCCGGGCTTGGCCGTGATCTTCAGGAGGTCCCGGTCGGTTTTAAATGGTTCGTGCCGGGGCTGCTTGACAGCTCATTAGGTTTCGGCGGAGAGGAATCGGCTGGCGCTTCTTTCCTGCGGAAGGACGGCACTGTCTGGACGACGGAAAAGGACGGCATCATCATGGGCTTGCTGGCGGCGGAAATCACGGCCAGGACCGAAACCGATCCCGGCGTTTATTATCAGAAACTGACCAGACGGTACGGCAACCCGGTCTATGCCCGGATCGACCAGGCGGCGACGCCGGCCGAAAAGGCCAAGTTAAAGAAACTGTCGCCGGAACAGGTCCCTGCCGCCCGCCTGGCGGGAGAACCGGTCACGGCCAAGCTGACCAAAGCCCCGGCCAACGGCGCCCCGATCGGCGGGGTGAAAGTTGTGGCCAAGAGCGGCTGGTTTGCCGCCCGGCCTTCCGGCACGGAAAATATTTACAAGATCTACGCCGAGAGTTTTATCGGGGAGGAACACCTGAAACAGATCCAGGCAGAGGCCCTGGCGATCGTCACCGCCGCAATAAAATAGCGCGGGCCCTCTCTCTTGCCCGTGATATAATTCTTGTATCATGCCGCGATTTGACGGGACAGCGGAATATAACGCGCTTAAAAAGCATCAGGCCAAACCGAATTTCAGCCGGCGCGCGGTCAAAACCCCTCACCTTTATTACGATTACTCCCGCCAGCTGATCGACGACACAACTGTTGCCCTCCTCCTCCGGTTAGCCGAAGCTTCCGGTTTGCGCGCCAAGATCAAGGCGATGTTCAGCGGCGAAAAGATCAACGTGACCGAAGGGCGCGCCGCCTGGCACGTCGCCTTAAGGGACCCGGACAACCAGCCGGAAGTAAAAGAGGTCTTGGCCAAGATCAAAAAGTTCTCGGCCCAGAATAAATTCAATAATATCGTTGCCATCGGCATCGGCGGCTCGTACCTCGGGCCGGAATACCTGGCGGAAGCGTGCGCCCCTTACGCTCTACCCGGTAAAAAGCTTCTCTTTGTCGCGAATGTCGATGGGACTGACTTTGCCAGAAAAACAGCCGGCCTTGACCCCAAAGACACACTGGTCATCATCATCTCCAAGACCTTTACCACTGCGGAAACGATGAAGAACGCCGAAACGGCCAAAGTGTGGCTGCAACGAGCTCCCGGCAGCGGTCCGGCGGTCGTCAGAGAGCAAATGATCGCCGTTTCGACCGCGGAGGACAAGGTCAAAGCGTTCGGGATCGACCCGGCCAATATGTTCCCCTTCTGGGATTGGGTCGGCGGCCGCTACAGCGCCACTTCGGCGGTCGGCGCCGTGCCGCTGGCGCTTTACCTCGGTTACGACAATTTTGAACAGATACTTAAAGGGGCAAGTTGGCTGGACGATCATTTTCTCCGCGCGCCGTTCGCAGGGAACCTGCCGGTCCTTTCGGCCTTATTGGATATCTGGAATATTAACTTCATGGGGTATAAAACAAGAGCGCTCCTTCCCTACTTCCAGTCGCTCGGCAAACTGCCGGCCCACACCCAGCAGGTGGAGATGGAAAGCAACGGCAAGCTGGTCGATATTGAAGGCCAACCGGTCAGTTTCGATACCGGCGAGGTCGTTTTCGGCGAGCCGGGAACGAACGGCCAGCACTCGTTCTATCAATTGATCCACCAGGGGACGCAAATAATCCCGTGCGACTTCATCGGTTTTATCAAGCCGCAGTATCCGCTCGGCGAATCGTCGCCTGCTTCGGTCACCCACCACGAAGAGCTGATGACCAATTTCTTTGCCCAGCCCGACGCGCTTGCTTTCGGCAAAAAAGACGACTATCTGCCTAAGAACTTCCCGGGGAACCGGCCATCGAGCTCGTTATTATTAAAAGAGTTGACCCCGTTCACCGCCGGACTGCTACTGGCCTGGACCGAACACCGCGCGGCGGCCAAGGGTTTTATCTGGGGGATCAACAGCTTCGACCAGTTCGGGGTTGAGTTAGGCAAGAAACTTGGCGTCGAACAGCGCAACAGGATACTGGAATATCACAAGACAGGAAAGATCAATACCGAAGGTTTGAACCGGTCTACCGCCACATTACTGCAGGCCTTTTTAAAAGGCGAACTGCCTACTTAATAAGGGCCAGGGCTTCCGCCCGGGCTTTGGCATCCTTTCGGAAGATACCGCGCACCGCAGAAGTGACCGCTTTCGTCCCCGGTTTCTTGACCCCGCGCATCGACATGCAGAGGTGCTCGGCCTCGATCACGACCAGCACGCCGCGCGGTTTAAGCTTGTTCATTAAACAATCAGCGATCTCCCCGGTCAGGCGCTCCTGGACCTGCGGCCGTTTGGCATAGCCTTCGACCACGCGGATCAGCTTTGACAGTCCGGTGATCCGTCCCTGGGTCGGGATATAGACAACGTGGGCTTTGCCGACAAAAGGGACCAGGTGGTGTTCGCAGATCGAATAGAACGGGATCTCCTTGACCATGACCATCTCTTCGTGCTCGCCCTGCTGGAAGATCTTCAGCTCTCTGGCCGGGTCGAGGTGCAGGCCGGAAAAAATATCGGCGTAAAGCTCCGCCACGCGCCGCGGCGTCTCTTTCAGCCCGTCGCGGCCAACGTCCTCCCCGATCGCCAGCAGGACCTCTTTTATCGCTTTTTCGATTTTCTTTTGATTAATCATATTTTTCAACCTCCAACCTCAAACATCCAACATCAAAACAAAAGGCAAAAAACAATCATTAAATTCCAACTCCCTTTGTCATTTTTTGTTTGGTAATTGCCTTTTGTTTGGAAGTTTGAAGTTGGATGTTTGAATTTCAAAACAGCCCCGTTATCTTCCCGTCCTCCGTCACGTCCATGTTCTCGGCGGCGGGATGCTTGGGCAGCCCCGGCATCGTCATGATGTTGCCGGCGAAGGCGACCACAAAACCGGCGCCGGCCGACGGTTTCAGTTCGCGGATCGTGATGCGGAAGCCGCGCGGCCGGCCGAAGACTTTCGGGTCGTCGGACAGGGAATACTGGGTTTTGGCGATACAGACCGGCAGGGCGCCCAGACCGATGCCGTTCAACAGTTCAAGGTCTTTTTGCGCTTGCTCCGCCCAGTTGACCCCGTCGGCCCCGTAAATTTTGACCGCGATCTTTTCGATCTTGTCTTTCAATGTTTCGTTCAGGTCGTAGAGGTATTTGAAGGTCGATTTGGTCTTGCAGGCCGCTTTGACGGCCTGTGCCAATTCCTTCCCGCCTTTGCCCCCCTTTGCCCAGACGTCAGAAATAACGGCCGGCACGCCGAGCTTCTGGCAGCGGGCCCTGATCTCCTGAAGGCCAGCGGCCGTATCTTTGGCTTTTTTATTGACCGCAATCACCACCGGCACGCCGAACATTTTTAAGTTTTCCACGTGTTTGGCGACGTTCTCGTAGCCATGCCGCTCGATTGCGCCGCCGGTGACGACCAGGACCGAGGCGGCCGGCTTCAGTTTGCCGGCCCGGCACTTGATGTCAAAGAATTTCTCCGCTCCCAGGTCGGTGGCAAAACCGGCCTCGGTCACGACGTAATCGCCGGCCCGCAGCGCCATTTTGGTGGCCACGACCGAATTGCAGCCATGCGCGATATTGGCGAACGGCCCGCCGTGGACGAACGCCGCCCCCCCCTCCAGCGTCTGGACCAGCGTCGGCTTGAGGGCGTCGTACATCAGGAGGGCCATCGCCCCCTGGGCCTTCAGGTCGGCGGCCCTGACCGGCCGGCCGTCGCGGCTGTAGGCGACGATGATCCGGCCGAGCCGCTCTTTCATGTCGGTCAGGTTCTGCGACAGGCACATGACCGCCATGACTTCCGACGAGGCGGTGATGTCGAATTGCCCGCGCAGCGAGCGGTCGTTCATGTCCATCGCCCGCCGCCAGACGATCTTATTTTCATCGATCCCCAGTTCATTCCCCTGGTAAATATGGTTGTAGAGCATGGCCGCCAGCAGGTTATGCGACGAAGTGATCATATGGATGTCAGAGGTCAAATGAAGATTGATGTCCTGCATCGGCAGGACCTGGGAATAGCCGCCGCCGGCCGCCCCCCCCTTCATTCCCATCACCGGCCCGAGCGAAGGTTCCCGGAGGCAGACGAAGGCTTTTTCGCCGGACAGCTGAAGCGCCTGCGCCAGGCCGATCGTGGTCGTCGTCTTGCCTTCTCCCAGCGGGGTCGGCGTCATGGCGGTGACCAGGATGAGTTTGCCCTCTTTTTTCTTCTTGATGCGCTTGAAGGCCTTGAGGTTGATCTTGGCCGTATGACAGCCGTGCAGCTCGACGTCGTCCAGGCTGATGCCCGAATATTTGGCGATCTCGACGATCAGCTTCATTTTGGCGCTTTGCGCGATCTCGATGTCGGTTTTCATTTCTTACTGCCCGAATGCTCGAATGATGGCTCGAATGCACGAATAGTATCACGAAGCCCATTGGCCGATAAACCATAGGCGGCCAAGATATCGTCCCGCTTGCCGTGTTCAATGAATTTGGCTGGCAACCCGAGCCGTTTGACGGGCACTTTGACACCTTCGTCGCTTAAGAGCTCAACGACCGCCGAACCGAAACCGCCTTCCAGCACCCCTTCCTCCACGGTGACGATTAGCCCGGCGCCCGCCGTTTCTTTGAGGATCGACTTCTTATCGAGCGGTTTGACGAAGCGGGCATTCAGCACCCTGGCGTTGCCGAGCATGTTGGCCGCTTCAACCGCCGGCCCGACCATCGACCCGACGGCAATAATGACTATCCTACTATCCACGTTCAACTTTCTACTTTCTACTTTCTCCCCCGCTTCCCCCCTCGGGTAACGTATCGCCACCGGCCCGTTCTGTTTAACGGCATATTCAAACATTGCTTCGAGTTCTTCCGCGGAAGCCGGCGCCAGCACCGTCATATTCGGCAAACAGCGGAGATAAGCCAGGTCGAATATCCCATTATGGGTCGCCCCGTCCTCGCCGACGATCCCTGCCCGGTCGACCGCGAAAACGACCGGCAGGTTCTGCAGGCAGACGTCGTGGATGATCTCGTCATAGGCCCGCTGGAGGAACGTCGAATAGATCGCCACGACCGGCCGGAAGCCGCCGCGCGCCAGCGCCCCGGCGAACGTGACGGCGTGTTCTTCGGCGATCCCGACGTCAAAGAAGCGCCCGGGATATTTCCTCGCGAACTCTTCCAGCCCGGTGCCATCGATCATTGCCGCGGTAACCGCCACCAGGTCCGGATGCTCATCAGCCAACTTTGCCATCGCCCGGCCGAAAACCGACGTATAAGTCGGCTGCTCGCCGTTATTGAACGGTTGGCCGGTCTCGATCTCGAACGGCCCGGTGCCGTGGAAGCGGGTCGGCTCTTTTTCCGCGGGGGCGTAGCCCTTCCCTTTCCTGGTAATGACATGGATCAGCACCGGGCCCTGGATCTCTTTGGCGTGGTGGAGCGTGCTGATCAGCAAAGGAATATTATGCCCGTCGACCGGCCCGAAATATTTGAAGCCCAGTTCCTCGAAAATAACGTCAACCTTGAAGCTGACGACGATATGCTTAGTCCGGTCTTTCAGCCGCCGGGCCGCTTCGAACAGCGAGACGCCGACGCGCGGCACCCGCTTGACCAGCTTTTCGATCCGGTTGCGCAGGTCAACATAAGCCTCGCTGGTCGTCACCTGCGTCAGGTAATTGGAGATCGCGCCGACGTTCTTGGAGATCGCCATTTCGTTGTCGTTGAGGACGACGATCATATTGCTCTTCAGGCCGTCGACATTGTTGACCCCCTCGAACGCCAGGCCGCCGGAGAGCGAACCGTCGCCGATCACCGCGACGACCGAGTGCTTCTCGCCCTTCAGGTCGCGCGCCTTGACCAGGCCGAGCGCCTGCGAGATGGAAGTCGAAGCATGGCCGACGGTAAAAATGTCATGCGGGCTTTCCGCCGCGTTGGGGAAACCGGCCAGGCCGCCCCGCTGGCGCAGCGTGCCGAATCGTTCCAGCCGGCCGGTCAGGATCTTATGGGCGTAGGCCTGGTGGCCGACGTCCCAGACGATCTTGTCGCGCGGGCTGTCGAAGACCGCGTGCAGGGAAACGGCCAGCTCCACCGCGCCCAGGCTGGCGGCGACGTGGCCGCCGGTCCGGGCGGTGACCTCGACGATCTTCCGGCGGATCTCCGCCGCGATCTGCTCCAGCTGTTTGGCCGAGAGTTCGCGCAGGGTCTCGGGCAGTTTTATCTTATCTAATAAAGTAGACATAATGGGTGATCAGGGTGATGATGACCGCCAGCGTGGCGCCGGCGAAGACTTCGATCGGGTCGTGGCCCAGTATCTCCCTCAGCTTCTCGATCCTGACCTTGCCGTTGGCGTAGATGTCGTCGACGATCTTGTTGAGTATCTCCGCCTGCTTGCCGGCCGCGCGGCGCACGCCGGTCGCGTCGTACATGACGATCAGCGCAAAGACCAGCGCGATCGTGAAGAGCGGCGAGCCCCAGCCCTGGGTCAGCGCGCTCCCCAGCGTCAGCGCGGTGACCGAGGCCGAGTGGGCGGAAGGCATGCCGCCCGCCTCAAAAAAATGCCAGAAATTCCAGTGCCCTTCGTGCCAGCGGTAGAGTGCGACCTTGATCGACTGGGCCAGGAACCAGGAGATCGCCACCGCCACAAAGGTGAAGTTACTTAACAATTCTTTGACGAGCTCCAGCATGTTTGCCATTTTTTACCTGCCTTTCAGGATCGCCGCCATCACCGGCAGGTCTTCCGGCGTGGTCACCTTCAGGTTATTGTACGCCCCCATGACGATCGCGACCGGAACGCCGAGGTTTTCGACCGCCGCGGCATCGTCGGTCACATTGTGCTTCAAATGCTCGTAAGCCTTTTTGATCAGCCCGGCCGTGAAAGTTTGCGGCGTCTGCGCCGCCCAGTATTCGTTCCGAGCGACGGTCTCCATGACCGTCATTACCTTTCGAATTTCGAATTTCGATTTTCGTATTTTCTTCAAGGTGTCCTTGACCGGCACTGCCGCAATCGCCGCGCCGTGCTGTTTGGCCGCCCGGATGGTATCGTTGATCGTGGCGGCGCCGACCGCCGGCCGCGCCCCGTCATGGATCAGGACGATCTGGGCACCTTTAGGCAACGCCGCTAAACCATTACGCACCGAATCCTGGCGTTCCCGGCCGCCCGGCACGACCGCGATGACCTTCGAGCCCTTGAGCCTCTTCGCCGCTGCTTCCTGGCCGGGGGTAACCACCAAAATGATGCCGTCGATCGCTTTGACCTTCTGGAGAGCGTCAACGGTCCAGGCCAGCATCGGTTTACCGGCTATTCTGATGAATTGTTTGGGTTGCCCCATCCGTTTGCCCTGTCCGCCGGCGACAATAATAGCGATGATTTTCATTTTTCATGTCAATATTATCATATATCTGCTCTACTTCAAACCCCATACTGAAGTATGGGGAATCGGATATGATCTTAATATTCCCCACACTTTAGTGTGGGGTTTCAAAAAGAGAAGCTATTTGGGAACGGTCGTCAAAAGCCGGCAGCCGGTCCCGGTCACCAGGACCATATCTTCGATCCGCACCCCACCCCAGCCTTTGATATATATCCCCGGCTCGACCGTAACGACCTGGCCGGCTTTCAGTTTATGCCGGTTGCGGCGCGAAAGCTTCGGCGCCTCGTGGATCCGGCGGCCGACGCCGTGGCCGGTCGTGTGGACGAAGAACAGGCCATAGCCTTTCTTGATGATGTGATTTCTGGCCGCGCGATCGACCATGCGAGCTTCCACCCCCGCCCGCACCGCTTCGATCCCGCGGGCCTGGGCCTCTTTGACGATCCGGTAGATCGCTTTTTGCTTTTTGGTCGGTTTGGACGGCAGATAGGTCCGGGTCACGTCAGAGCGCCGGCCGCGGTAGAGCGCGCCGAAATCGATCATCACCTGTTCGCCCGGCCTGATCTTCTTATTCGCGGCATAACCGTGGGGAAGCGCGGAACGTTGGCCGGAAGCGACGATCGTGCGGAAGGCCGGCTTGGCGCCGTATTTTTTGAGTTCGGCTTCGATCCGGCGGGCGACCTGCTTTTCCGTTTCACCGGGGCGGAAGGCAAGATGCTTGAGGACCGTGACCGCGATCCTGACCGCCTGCCGTTGCGCCCCGTTCACTTTTGTTTGAGGAGCTCGACCGCCGCTTTCAGCCCTAAAAGATAGCTGTTGATACCGAAGCCGGAGATCTGGCCGACGGCGACCGGCGCGATCACCGATTTGTGGCGGAACTCTTCGCGCGCGTAAATGTTCGATAAATGGACCTCGACCGCCGGCACGGCGACGGCGGCGAGCGCGTCCCTGATCGCCACGCTGTAATGGGTGTAAGCTCCGGGATTAATAATGATGGCCTGGAATTCCTTACGGGCCCGGCCGATCTTGGAGGCAATCTCCCCTTCGCCGTCGAGCTGAACGATCTCCAGTTCGACATTCTCCGCCTTGGCCAGCGCCTGCAGCTTTTCGTTGATCTCGCCGAGCGTGAAATTGCCGTAGACCGCGACTTCGCGTTCGCCCAGCAGGGCCAGGTTGGGGCCGTGGATTACCAGGATTTTTGTTTTCATGATATAATTTTAACTGTGGCGAAGAAGAAAAGCAAGGTCGAAAAAATAGCGCTGGTCTCCGCCCTCGTGGTCTTGGCCGCTTTCGCCGGACTGGCCCTGCGCATCCTGACCCAGCTGCCCGACGTCGAAGCGCTTAATTCTTACCTCCCCAGCGAGAGCACGATCCTTTATTCGGCCGACGGCAAAGTGCTGGCGCGCTTCCACCAGGAGGAGAACCGCCGGGTCGTCCCGCTCTCCAGGATCTCCCTTTATTTCCAGAAAGCGGTCATCGCCACCGAAGACCCCCATTTCCACGAGCACCACGGCCTCGACTTCGGCGGTATTTTGCGCGCCGGGATCAAGAACTTCGCCTACGGGCGGATCGTCGAGGGCGGCAGCACGATCACCCAGCAGCTGGCCCGCAACCTTTTCCTCAATAAAAAGAAGACCCTCGGCCGCAAGCTGGCCGAAGCGCTGATCGCCCTCCAGATCGAGCGGCGCTACACGAAGGAAGAGATCCTGGAATTTTATTTTAACCAGGTCTACCTCGGCCACAACGCCTACGGGATCGAATCGGCCGCCAACCTCTATTTCGGCAAGACGGCGGCCGACCTTGACGCGGCCGAGTCGGCGATGATCGCCGGCCTGATCCGCGGGCCGGAACTTTACTCGCCTTACCGCAATTTCAAGGGGGCCAAACTGCGCCAGATCTTCGTTATTAACAAAATGCTGGAACAGGGCTTGATCACCGAGGACGAGGCCAAACAGGCCGCCGTCGAAAGCATGGACTATTCGCCCGCCAACCTCAAGCAGCTGGGCGAGATCGCCCCCTACTTCATCAGTTATGTGCTGCAGCTGCTGACCGACAAGTACGGCGAAGAGATGGTCTACCACGGCGGGTTGAAAGTCTATACCACGCTTGACTCAAAGCTGCAGACGGCGGCCGAAAACGTCGTCACCCGCTTCGTCTCCGCCGAAGGCGATCAGTACCATTTTTCGCAGGCGGCGCTCGTTTCGCTCGACCCGCGCACCGGTTACATCCGGGCGCTGGTCGGCGGCGCCAATTATTTCGAGAGCAAATTCAACCGGGTGGTCCAGGCGCAGCGCCAGCCCGGCTCGTCGTTCAAGCCGTTCATCTACGCGGCGGCGATCGAACAAGGCCTGTCGCCCGGCACCATCCTGCCCGACGTGCCGACCGCTTTCCAGGTCTGGCCGAGCGAATGGAACCCGGGCGGCATCTGGCAGCCGCAGAATTTCGACGGGAAGTTCCGCGGCAACGTGACGATGCGCTACGCGCTGGAGAAATCGCTCAACCTCCCCTCAATCCGCCTGCTCGAGCGCGTCGGCGTCCAGAGCGCGATCGACGTCGCCCGGCGGCTGGGGGTCAAGAGCCGGCTGGAGCCGGCCCTTTCGCTGGCGCTGGGCGCTTCGGAGGTCAATTTGCTGGAACTGACCTCCGCCTTTGGCGTCTTTGCCAACGCGGGGGTCAGGGTCGAGCCGACGGCGATCACCCGGATCGAGAGCCGCGACGGCGTCCTGCTCTACAACCACCCGGTGGTGGAGAAGCGGGTGCTCGACGAGAACGTGGCCGCCGTGATGGCCGACATGATGAAAGGCGTGATCACGAGAGGCACGGGTATGCGCGCCCAGCTCAGCCGGCCTGCGGCCGCCAAGACCGGCACTTCGCAGGACTTCAAGGACGCCTGGTTCATCGGCTTCGTGCCGCAACTGGTGACCGGGATCTGGCTCGGCAACGATGATAACGCCCCGATGAAAGGGGTGGCCGAAGTCGGCACCTGCCCGCGCATCTGGAAAGCGTACAACGAGATCGCCCTGGCGGGCCAGCCGGTGATCGATTTCCCCCGGCCTGAAGGCCTGCTGGAAGTGAGGATCTGCGCTAACAGCGGCAAGCTGGCCGGCCCCAACTGTCCGCCGGGCCGGGTCCGCTGGGCGACTCTCTGGGCGAAAGACGTGCCCCGCGCCTACTGCGACTTCCACAAGCCGGGTGACGAAAACAACCTGGTGAGCGAAGAGGTCGAGGAACAGGTGGTCGAATGACCATCCAATTCGGCACTGACGGCTGGCGGGCGCGCATCGCCGAGGAATTCACTTTTGACAACGTCAGGCTCGTGACCCAGGCGCTGGCCGCTTATCTGCAGGAGCGCGGCCTGGCCGGCCGCGGCGTGGCGGTCGGCTATGATAACCGTTTTCAGTCGGCAGCGTTCGCCCGGGCCGCCGCCGAGGTCTGCTCCGGCGCCGGGATCGCCACGCTCCTGGCCGGGCACGCCGTCCCTTCGCCTGTTTTGTCGTACGCCGTCAAAAACCGCGGCCTGGGGCTCGGCATCATGATCACCGCTTCCCACAACCCGCCCGACTGGAACGGCTTTAAGATCAAGGAGAATTTCGGCGGCTCGGCCTTTCCCGAAACGACCCGGGCGGTCGAAGAACACCTCCAGCCGAAGCTGAAGATCGCCCCCTCGGCTGCGCGGCTCGAGCTTTTCGATCCCGACCCGGAATATCTGGCCAAGATCAGGTCGCTGGTCGAACTGGAGGCGCTCAAGAGCCGTAAGCTGAAGATCGTGATCGACCCGATGCACGGCAGCGGCGCCGGTTATTTTACCAAGTTAGGGCTGCCGGTCAGCGAAATCCGCGGGCGGCGCGACCCGCTTTTCGGCGGGGTCAACCCCGAACCGCTGCCGGCTAACCTGGAGGAGTCGCTCTCTTTCGTCCGGGAAACGGCGCTCCGCTACGCCAACGAACTGACCGCCTGCATCGTGCTCGACGGCGACGCCGACCGGCTGGCGGCGATCGACGGTTCGGGGCGTTTCCTCAACACCCACAACGTTTTTTGCCTCCTGCTCCGCCACCTCAAGGTCAACCGGCGGCTGTCCGGCAACGTGGTGAAGACTTTTAACCTGACCAACCTGATCGATAAGCTCTGTGCCAAGTATGGTCAGGCGCTGACCGTGACGCCGATCGGCTTCAAGCATATCGCCAGGCAGATGCTGGCAAATGATATCATGCTGGGAGGTGAGGAATCGGGCGGCATGGGGATCAAGGGCTTCATCCCGGAACGGGACGGCATTCTGGCCGGCCTGACCCTGCTTGAGCTGGTCGCTTATGAAAAGCGGACGCTGGCGGCGATCCTGGAAGAGATGATGAATGAGCTCGGCCATTTTTACTACGACCGGCTTGACCTCCATACCGAGCAGGCCTGGCCGCTCGTCGCCCGGCTGTCGGCCGTCCCGCCGCACGAGTTCGCGGGGCAGAAGATCACGCGGGTCGAGACGCTCGACGGCCTGAAGCTCAATTTTGAGGACGAAAGCTGGATCCTTTTCCGCGCTTCCGGCACCGAACCGCTGCTCCGCGTCTACTGCGAAGGGCGGAGCGCCGCCCGGCTTAAAGCGCTCCTCGGCGCCGGCGAGGACTTCGTTAAGCGCAACGCCTGATTTATTTCCCGCCGGTCAACTCTTTTTCAAACTGTTCCCGTTTGGCCAGCCGCGCCAGTTCCGAGCGCTCGCGGCTGGCTTCAGCCGGCCGCTTCATCTGCTGGAAGATCTTGAGCAGCCGCTCGTGCAGTTCTTTGTTGTCACCGGCGATCAGCGAGGCCTTGCGGAACTGCTCGGCCGCCAATTGCTTCTCGCCGATCTTGTCATAAACATTGCCGAGGACCAGATAAAGTTCGGGATTCCCCCCCGCCACGCCGATCGCGTTGTCATACTCGGCCAGCGCCAGGGCGCGCTGCCCCAGCGCCAGATAAGTATCGCCAAGGTAAAGATGAAGGTAAGGATTGGCCGGCGTTTCCCTGATCGCCCGCTTGTACTCTTCGGCCGCTTCGGACAGGTGCCCCTGGAAACGCAGGCCGTGCCCTTTGAGCGCCGGATTGAGCACTTCGATCTTGGCCTTGCTGCGCACCGCGAAGTACCAGCGGCGGAAGGTCTTCTGCTGTTTGTCCGCCAGCGCCGCTTTCTCCATCTCCTGGCCGGCCGGGAACTTGCGCAGCCGCGAATCGGCGACCAGAAAAACATGATAACCGTAGGGGGACTGGACGATGCCGCTCAACTCCCCCGGCTTAAGGGAGAAGACCGCTTTGTCGAACGACTCGACCATCGTCCCGGCCGAGAAGTAACCAAGGTCCCCTCCCTTGCTGGCGCTGGCCGTATCCAGCGAATATTTCTTTGCCAGCGCGGCAAAGCCGGCGCCGCCCTTTAATTGCTGAAGCAAGTCTTTGGCCGTTGCTTCGCTCGAGACCAGAATATGGCTGGCGCGCACCTCGCGCAGGTCGTCGGGGGTCAGCGTTACCTCTTCCTGCAGTTTGGTCTGGAGCTTCTGGACCATAAGGTCGTCCTTGATGTAATCGCGGAACCGGCCAAGCGACAGCCCCATCCGCTTGAGCGCCATTTCCAGCTCTTTTTTGGAGGCCAGCTTCTGCTGCTGCATGACGTTATCGACCGCGCCGTCGATCTCGCCGCCCGAAACTTTGACCTTGCCGTTCGCGGCCTGCCGCATCAGGGTGAAATCGATCGTCTGGCCGAGCGCCAGGCTGTCGATCTTTGCCATGTCGGCAGGGCTGATGGTCGGGCCGTAGCCCTGCGCCAGCTGGTTGACCATCTCCTGGTAGCGGAGCGGATCGACGCCGCGGCCGTTGACTTTCGCCAGTTCCGTGCTTTTACCTCCGTCAGAATCGCCCTTCAAGCCGCGGTAACCGAGGCCGTAGAACATCGAACCGGCAAAAAGCACCACCACCACGACCATGATCGTCTTCATCTTTTTCCTTAACCAGGTCAGCATTTCAATTCACTCCTTTTAACTCTCATTCTTCAAGGCCCGCGAGACCGAGATCTGGCCTCCCAGCATCCCCAGCGCCGTGCCGCCCAGGATGACCGCGGCGTAGATCAGCGTCAGGACCAGCTGGTTGGTAAAGATCGGCAGGAAAGGGAGCGCCAGCGCCAGCCGCGCGGCCACCGATTCGTACGACAGCTTCAGGATCAGGCAGGAGGCCCCGCCCCCGATCAGGCCGATCATCACCCCTTCGATGATGAACGGCCATTTGACGAAGGTGTCGGTGGCGCCAACCAGTTTCATGATGTAAATGTCGGTCTCGCGCGCGAGCACCGTCAAACGGATCGTGTTGACCACGATCAGCAGCGTGGCGAACGAAAGGAGGACGATCAGCGAGAGGCCGCCGACCCGCACGGCGCTGACCAGCGAGCGCATCTGGTCGATCAGGCGGCCGCTGTAGCGCACTTCCTCGATCACGCCGAGGTCGGCCACCTCTTTGGCCACCACCGGCAGCAGCTCGGGGGTGCGGACCGAGAGCGCGAACGCGTGCGGCAGCGGGTTGTCATGCACCGTCTCTTCGAGATTGAGCTGGCCGCCGAAATCCTCCCTGAATTTTTTCCAGGCCTCGGTCTTGGAGGTGAACTCGACCCGCTCCACGCCGGGCAGCTTGGCCAGCCTGACCTGGATCGCTCCCGCCTCTTCCAGCGACAGGTTCTTGCCGGTATAGGCGACCAGGTCGAGCCGCGAGGAAATGGTGCCGACCACGTTCCCCAGGTTCAGGATCAGCAGGAGGAAGGCGCCGAAGATCGTCAGCGAAACGGTGATGGTGACGATCGCCACCGTGGTCATCAGCGCGGAGCGCCGGAACGAACGGAACGCCTCGATGATGAAAAATTCCAGGCTGCTAAACATGGTAGGTCCCCAGCTGCTGGTCGCGCACCAGCCGCCCCCCCTCCAGTTCGACCACCCGCCGCTTCATCTCGTCGACGATGCTCTTATTGTGGGTGGCGACCACCACCGTGGTGTTGCGCCGGTTGATCTTGTCAAGCAGCTGCAGGATGTCCCAGGAAGTGGTCGGGTCGAGGTTGCCGGTCGGCTCGTCGGCCAGGAGGATCGGCGGGTTGTTGACGATGGCGCGGGCGATGCAGGCGCGCTGCTTTTCTCCGCCCGACAGCTCGTCGGGGAACGAGTTGACCCGGCGCAACAGGCCGACCAGCTCGAGCGCCTGCATCGCTTTGCGCCGGATGGTCGAGCGCGGCGCGCCGGTCACGCGCAGGGCGAAAGCGACGTTCTCGTAAACGGTCCGCTTGGGCAGGAGCTTAAAGTCCTGGAAGACGACACCGATGTTGCGCCGCAGATAAGGGACCTGGCCCGCGTTAAGCTCGACGACATTGACCCGGTCGACCATGACCTTGCCGGCGCTCGGCTTTTCCGCCCGGTACAGGAGCTTGAGCAGCGTGGTCTTGCCGGCGCCCGACGAGCCGACCAGGAAGATGAACTCCTCTTTGCCGATCGTCAGGCTGATGTTGTTGAGCGCGTCGATGCCGTTCGGGTAATTCTTGGAGACGTTGATGAGTTCGATCATGCTAAGCTCTGGTCTGCCCCGGCTGCCTAAGCATAGAGCGGGAATTGCCGGCAGAGCTCGGCGACCGCCCCCCTCGCCTGTTTTTTCTTGGCTGCGTCGGTCACGTCCTTCAGCACCAGGCCGATCAGGCCGGCGATCGTTTTCATTTCCGCTTCTTTCATTCCACGCGTGGTCAGCGCCGGCGTGCCGAGCCGGATGCCCGAGGTGACGAACGGTTTTTCCGGATCGAAGGGGATCGTGTTCTTGTTGACGGTAATGCCGACCTCGTCGAGCACCGTCTCCGCCGCTTTGCCGGTGACCTTATAGGGGCGCAGATCGACCAGCACCAGGTGGGTGTCGGTCCCGCCCGAGACCAGCCGCAGCCCGGCGGCCAGCAGCCCGGCGGCCAGCGCCTGCGCGTTCCTGACGATCTGCTCCTGGTACTTTTTGAATTCGGGGGCCAGCGCTTCTTTGAAGCAGACCGCCTTGGCGGCGATAATGTGTTCGAGCGGCCCGCCCTGGATGCCGGGGAAAACGGCCTTGTCGACCGCTTTGGCGTAGGCCTCTTTACATAAAATAAGGCCGGCGCGCGGCCCGCGCAGCGTCTTGTGGGTCGTCGAGGTGACGATCTCGGCCGGCGGCACCGGCGACGGATGGAGCCCCGCCGCGACCAGCCCGGCGATGTGCGCCATGTCGACCATCAGCACCGCCCCGACCTCGTCGCAGATCTCCCGGAACTTGGCAAAATCAATGGTCCGCGGATAAGCGGTCGCGCCGGTGACGATCAATTTCGGTCTGTGCTCCCTGGCCAGCGCGCGCAGCTGGTCGTAGTCGATCAGCTCATTGTCCTGGCGCACGCCGTAGGAACAGAACTTGAAATAGAGCCCCGAAACGTTGACCGGGCTGCCGTGGGTCAGATGGCCGCCGTGCGACAGGTTGAGTCCCATCACCGTGTCGCCCGGCTTGAGGAGGGCAACATAGACCGCGAAGTTGGCCTGCGAACCGGAGTGCGGCTGGACGTTGGCGTGGTCGGCCCCGAAGAGCTTTTTGGCCCGCTCGATCGCCAAGGTTTCCGAGGCGTCGACGTTCTGGCAGCCGCCGTAGTAGCGTTTGCCGGGATAACCCTCGGCGTACTTGTTGGTCATGACCGAGCCGCACGCCTCCAGCACGGCACGGGAGGTGAAATTTTCCGAGGCGATCATCTCCAGCTTATGCTGCTGGCGGTCAAGCTCCTGGTCGAGCAAAGCGGCGATCTCGGGGTCGGTTTTTCTCACGTGGTCGATGCCGAAGTGCATGGTGTTTCCTTCCTTTTCTGTCGGAAACCCCACACTAAAGTGTGGGGAATAAGCATCAATTTCATAATTCCCCATACTTTAGTATGGGGAATTCATCACACTAATTTCCTTTTCCCTGCGACTGAAAGTCTCGCTTCCAAAATAAAGTATATCATAATGCTCGCTTTCTTGCCAAGAAAATTAATCTGAGGTATAATCAACCGAACAACATGCCTGACGACCACGGCGGCAAGCATAAAAAAGACGAGGAGCTGGAACGGTACAAGGACCTCCTGGGTGAAGCGGAAGAGGAATGCGCGGCCTGCGGCGGACACCTCGAGCTGGAAAAAGTCAACCTCGAAGATTACCAGGACGGCAAGCTGTACATGATGGAGGGCATTCCCGCTTACGTCTGCCAGGAATGCCAGGAGATCTGGGTCCCCGAGCCGATCATGGCCGAGTTTGAAAAAATGATCGAGACGGCGAAAGCCAAAACGGCCGCCAAGCGAAGAATAAAAAAATAATAATTCCCCACACTTAAGTGTGGGGAATTAAATATGATCACAAGATAAGAATATAAGAAGGAGCAAGTAAATGGACATTGAACTTGGCCGAGCGAAAAAGACCCGGCGGGCGTACGGTTTCGACGAAATTTCCCTTTCCCCTTCGATCATCACGATCAACCCGGAGGACACCGACATCTCGGTCAGGATCGGCGGGCGCAAGTTCGAGCTCCCGATCATCGCTTCGGCCATGGACGGCGTCGTCAGCCCGAAAACGGCCGTGCTGATGAGCCAGCTCGGCGGGTTCGGCGTCCTCAACCTGCAGGGGGTCTGGGCCAGGTACGAAGACGCCGACAGCGTGCTCGCCAAGATCGCCGCCGTTGCCAAAGAAGAGTACGTCCCCCTGATGCAGAAACTCTATCTCGAACCGGCCAAAAAAGAGCTGACGGTCAAGCGGATCAAGGAGATCAAAGCGGCGGGCGCGGTGGCCGCGGTCTCGTCGATCCCCCAGGAGGCGCTGGAGCTCGGCCCGGTCGCCCGCGACGCCGGCGCCGACATTTTCGTCGTCCAGTCGACCGTCCTCTCCACCAAACACAAGTCGAAAAGCTCCGCCCCGCTCGACCTGAAAAAGTTCTGCGCCGAGATGAAGGTCCCCGTCCTGGTCGGCAACTGCGTTTCCTATGAGGTCGCTTTGACCCTGATGGGGACCGGCGTCGCCGGCGTCCTCGTCGGCATCGGGCCGGGCGCCGCCTGCACTTCCCGCGGCGTGCTCGGGGTCGGCGTGCCGATGGCGACCGCCATCGCCGACTGCGCGGCGGCGCGCGACGCTTATTTCAAAGAGAACAACGTTTATGTCCCGATCATCGCCGACGGCGGCATGGTGGCCGGCGGCGACATCTGCAAAGCGATCGCCTGCGGCGCCGACGCGGTAATGATCGGCTCGCCGATCGCCAAGGCGGCCGAAGCGCCGGGCAAAGGGTTCCACTGGGGGATGGCGACCCCTTCCCCGACCCTGCCGCGCGGCTCGCGCATCAAGGTCGGCACGATCGGTTCGCTCAAAGAAATTCTGCTCGGCCCGGCCAAGTTTGACGACGGCTCGATGAACTTCGTCGGCGCCCTGCGGACCTCGATGGGGACGCTCGGCGCGGCTAATTTAAAAGAGATGCAGCAGGTCGAAGTGGTGATCGCCCCGTCGATCCTGACCGAAGGCAAGGTCTATCAGAAGGCCCAGCAGCTGGGGATGTACAAGTAGAGAATATCAGATTATCAGAGGATCAGAACATCAGATAGCTGGTTCCTTTTAATCAAAAAGCCGGAATAAGTTTCTGGCTTTGCCGACCTCGTAACCGACGACCTGATGGGTAAAAGTGGCGATTTCCGACCGGTACGAAGATTTCACGACCGCTATCAAATTTTTGCCTGCCGGCTTGCTCGTCTTGTCAACCAGCGCCCCTTCCGGACCGGGTTCCGCGATGGCTTGCCGCCAGCAGACGGCCACGCTCTCGGCCACTCTTTCCGGCCGTTTGGCCAGCAGAGAAAAAAACCGCGGCGGCTGCGGCTGACGGTCGATGTCTTCAAAGGTTGCCGTCAGGCGACGGAAATCGTTCGAGCCGAACAACGCCTCAATAATTTTTATTTTACTCTCAAACGGGAAATTCCCGGCTAAAATATCAATGGCCAGCTCGGGATCTGTGGGAAGCCTGTCCAAGGCATTCTTATAAGCTGTTTCTTTGACTTCCGGTTTGATCCCGGGCTTTAGAAGGTAGCTTCTTAACACGCGGTTACGCGTGCCGGGCAGGCCGGCGCGGACCGCAGGACTCTTGGACGCACCAAAAAATAACATAGCGTTCCTCCCTAAAAGATATCGGCAGTCCGAATTGAGAATTTCAGGCCTTTTGTGTTATAATTCGTCATGGCAAGCAAGAAACACGACCTGATCGTCGTCCTTGATTTCGGCGCCCAGTACTCGATGCTGATCGCCCGCCGCATCAGGGAGTGCAATGTCTACTGCGAAGTCTATCCCCACGATATTTCCGTCGCCGAGCTGAAGAAGAAGAACGTCAAAGGGGTGATCGTTTCCGGCGGCCCCGCCTCGGTTTACGACAAAGACGCGCCCATGGCCGACGCCAAGCTCTGGACCTCGGGCATTCCGGTCCTCGGCATCTGCTACGGGATGCAGCTGATGGCCAAAGAGCTCGGCGGCGAAGTCAAGCCGGGGAGCAAGCGGGAATACGGCAAGGCCGACCTTTTGATCGACGACCAGTCGAATATCTTCGCCGGGCTCGACCGGCAGATCCACAGCTGGATGAGCCACGGCGATACCGTGATGGGCCTGCCGCCCGGCTTCAAGCAGCTGGCCCACACCGACAACACGAAATTCGCCGCCGCCGGCGATCCCGAGAAGAAAATTTACGGCGTCCAGTTCCACCCCGAAGTCGTCCATACCCCCAAGGGGATCGAGATCATCAAGAACTTCGCTTATATCGTCTGCGGCTGCCAGCCGACCTGGACGACCGCCAATTTTATTGAAGAACAGATCAAAGAGATCCGCGAGAAGGTCGGCAAGGACAAAGTTCTGCTCGCCCTCTCCGGCGGGGTCGATTCGACGACCGTCGCCGCGCTGATCAGCAAGGCGATCGGCGACCAGCTGATCTGCATGTTCATCGACCAGGGCTTTATGCGCAAGAACGAGGCCAAAAAGATCGATGACCTGTTCGTCAACCGCTTCAAGGTCAACTTTCTCAATATCAACGCCGCCCGGCGGTTCTTCGGCCAGCTTAAGGGGGTCGTTGACCCCGAGCAGAAACGGAAGATCATCGGCGAAAACTTCATCCGCACGTTCGAGGAAGAGGCGAAAAAGCTCGGCCGCATCCCTTATCTTGCCCAGGGGACCCTCTACCCCGACGTGATCGAGAGCGCGGTGCCGGGGACGACGACCGGCAAGGCCGCTAAAAAGATCAAGACCCACCACAATGTCGGCGGCCTGCCGGAAAAGATGGGCTTTAAATTGATCGAGCCGCTCCGGCTCCTCTTCAAGGACGAGGTCCGCCTGCTCGGCAAAGAGCTCGGCGTCCCCGAAGATATCGTCACCCGCCAGCCGTTCCCCGGCCCCGGCCTGGCGATCCGGATCATCGGCGAGGTGACGGAAGAGCGGGTCAAAATCTTGCAGGTCGTTGACGATATTGTCGTCTCGGAGATCAAGGCGGCCGGTTTCTATAAGAAAGTCTGGCAGTCGTTCGCCGTTCTTTTGCCCATCAGGACCGTCGGCGTGATGGGCGACAAACGGACCTATCTCAATACCGTCGCCATCCGCGCCGTCACCTCGCTCGACGCGATGACCGCCGACTGGGCGAGATTGCCTTACGAATTACTCGAGAAGATCTCGAACCGGATCGTCAACGAAACCCCCGAGGTCAACCGCGTGGTCTACGATATCTCCTCCAAGCCGCCGTCCACGATCGAGTGGGAATAGGCCTGGGGCAAAACTTCCAACTTCAAACCTCAAACCTCCAAACAAACATCAACGATCAAATCTCAATTTCCAATTGGAAGTTAGGATTTGGAGTTTGTTTATTGTTTTGAAGTTGGAAGTTGGAGGTTTGAAGTTTATAACGCTTTCAAGCGAGCCCTCTGATGTTCCTGCCAGGTTTTAGAGAAGCTATGGCTGCCGTCCTTTTTCGCCACGAAGAACAAGTAATTCGTTTTGGCCGGGTAGACCGCCGCTTTGATCGAATCCAGGCCGGGATTACAGATCGGTCCCGGCGGCAGTCCTCTCCGTTTATATGTATTATAAGGCGATTTGACCGAGAGCTGGTCGAGATAAACGATCTTGCTCGGCCGCTCGAGCGCGTACTTGACCGTCGGGTCGGCCGCCAGCGGCATCCCGAGCTTCAGCCGGTTGTAGAAGACCGAAGCGATGACCGGCCGCTCTTCCGGCTTTCTTGCTTCTTTTTCGACGATCGAAGCGAGCGTCAGGACCTCGTGCAGGGTCAGCTTGGTGTCGCGCTTGGCTTTCTCCCAGAACGGCACCACCACCGCTTCGAAGCGCTTGAGCATGATCTCGGCCAGCGCCTCGGGCGAGGCGTCGGCGTAAACATTGTAAGTGTCGGGAAAGAGATACCCCTCCAGCGACTCCGACGGAACGTACTTGAACAGCCCCCAGTGGCGCTCGCGCAGCCCGGCGCCGATCCCCTCGTCGACCAGCCGCTGGAAGCCGGCCCAGCGCTTGAAACCGTGTTCCTTCAGGATCAGCCCCATCCGGTAGATCGAGGCCCCCTCGGGAAAAGCGACCCTGATCTCATCGGGCGGCACCGTCTGGCCGGCCGCCAGTTTATAAAGGACCGCCGGCAAGGGGTCGGCCGGCGAGAGGTAATAATCGCCGGCTTTCAGGTTGCCGGCCAGGCCGAACAGCTTGACCGCCAGCAAGAACGGGCTCCCGCCCGGCAGAAGCTTATTCTCTCTCAACAGTTGCGCGACCGAGCGCGCCGAAGCGCCGGCCGGCACCGTCACCTTGATCTGGGCGTGATTGAACGGGTTGGCCGGCCGGCCAATGACCAGCGCGGCGATCAGCACGACGGCTAATAAAGCCCAGTGAATAATATAACGTTTCATTTCTTCTGCCGGTCGAGGTAGCTTTGCAAGATGTTGGCAGCGGCCGACCGGTCGATCACCTTTTTCCGCTTTTCCCGGGAGAGCCCCGCGGCGATCAGGTCGCGCTCGGCCGCCGCCGTCGTCAGCCGTTCGTCGTAAGTTTCGATCTTGAGGTTGAATTCGCGCTGGAGCGCCGCGACGAACTCCAGCACTTTTCCCGCCTGGCGGCCGAGCCCGCCCGAGAGCGTTTTGGGGAGGCCGACGACGATCGCCCCGATCCCGTCGTATTTCCTGACCAGCCGCTTCAGCTCGCGGATGTCCTGCTCGAACGTCTCTCCCTTGCCGATCACGGCGATGCCGCTGGCGATCAGGCCCGAGGGGTCGGAGATCGCCACGCCAAGCCGCCGGTCGCCGAAATCGATCCCCAGTGTCCTCATTATCAGCCCGCGATCAGTTTCCGGACAGCGGCAAAACCTTCCTGGACGCGGGCCGGGTCTTTGCCGCCCCCTTCGACCTTGGTCTCTTTCCCCCCGCCCTTGCCGCCGACCACCGCGGTGAACGCCTCCGCCAGCTTGCAGGCTGACAGGCCTTTGGCCGTCAGGTCGGGCGTGACGGTTATCAAGTAGATGAGCCGGCCGGGAAAAGTCGAAGCGAGGACCAGGACGCACGATTTCGCCTGGTTTTGCAGTGTGTCGGAAACGGTGCGGAGCATCTCCATGCCGTAGCCGTCGAATTCCTTGAACAGGACCCTGACCCCCTTCAGCTCGCTCAACTGCGAAAGATAACCGGCCGCCTCGCGGCTCGCCTGCCGTTCCTTGAGATCAAGGATCTCTTTTTCCGACTTGGCCAGGCGCTCCTTGAGCCAGTCGACGCGGCCGCTCAAATGTTCGAGGAACTTATCGACGCTGACCGAGTCGTGGGCGTCGACCGCCTTGGAGAGGCGCTCGATCTCGGTCGGCTCGACCTCAAAGATGTTGGTCTCCTGCCGCTCTTCCGACCCCAGTTTTTCCCTTTCGGCCTGCTGGCGGCGGCAGCGGCCGATCAGCGCCCCGATCTCGTCATGCAGCGCCTTGACCCGGTAGATAACGTGGACCTTGGCCGCCTGTCCGGCCAGCGCCTCGATCCGGCGCACGCCCGAGCCGAGCGCGCTCTCCGAAACGATCTTAAAGAACTGGATCTCGCCGGTCGATCTGACGTGCGTGCCGCCGCAGAGCTCCAGACTGTAGCCGCCGATCTTGAGCACCCGCACCTCTTCGCCGTATTTTTCGCCGAAAAGCGCCATGGCGCCGAGGGCGACCGCTTCCCGGTACGATTTGCGCAGCACTTCGACCTTGAGCTTTGCGGCGATCTTCTGGTTGACCGTCTGCTCGATCTTTTGCAGCTCCTCCTGGCTGACGGCGTGGAAATGGCTGAAGTCGAAGCGCAGCTTGTCGGGCCCGACGTGCGAACCGGCCTGCTTGACGTGCTCGCCGAGCTGGTCGCGCAGCGCCCTGTGCAGCAGGTGGGTCGCCGTGTGGTGCGCCGCGATCGCCTGGCGCCGGGCGGCGTCGATCCGCGCCTCGACCTTGAGGCCGGGCGTCAGCTCTTTGAAGCTGTCAACGACGTGGAGCACGACCCCCCCGGGCGAAAGATAGGTATTGAGCACGCGCACTTCGCCCTTGTTCCAGGCGAGCAGGCCGCTGTCGCCGCACTGGCCGCCGCTCTCGCCGTAGAAAGGGGTCTTGTCCAGCACCACGACATTATGCGACGGGAAAACGGCCATGACCTTCGCCTCCTCGGCCGTTTTTTCGTAGCCGGTGAAATCGGTCGGCGGGCAGACGCCGAGGTCAAGCGTCGTCAGGTCGGCCTTCTTTTCCGCCTGCTGCCCCTGGCGCGCCCGCTCGCGCTGCGCCTCCATCTCGCGTTCGAAGCCGGCGCCGTCGATGGCGATCCCCTTTTCTTTCGCCAGCTCGACGGTCAGCTCGACCGGGAAACCGTAAGTGTCGTGCAGTTTAAAAGCTTCCGCCCCCGAGATCAGCTTGTCGCCGCGGTGGCGCTCGGCCGTCGCGGCGAACCACTTCATTCCCTGGTCGAGCGTGGCGAAAAAGTTCTCCTCCTCTTCCTTGACCGTGGCGGCGATCTCCGCTTCTTTCTCGGCCAGGCGGGGATAAGCGTCTTTCATGTCGCTGACCACCTCGCGGCAGAGCTCGTGGAGGAAGGGGCGCCCGATCCCCAGCCGCCGGCCGTGCGAGATGGCGCGGCGGACCAGCCGCCGCAGGACGTAGCCGCGCCCCAGGTTAGACGGGAAAACGCCGTCGGCGATCAGGTGGGTGATGGCGCGGGTGTGGTCGGCGATGATCCGGACGGAGACCGGTGAGCCGGCGGTCCGGAGCGCCTCGAGCTTCCTGATCAGCGGGGCGAACAGGTCGGTCTCGAAATTGTCGTCAACCCCCTGAAGCACGGCGCTGATCCGCTCGAGCCCCATGCCGGTGTCGATCCCCTTCTGCTTGAGCGGCAAAAGTTCCCCTTTCTCGTTCCGGTTATAGGAGATGAAGACCAGGTTCCAGATCTCGAGGAACCGGTCGCAGTCGCAGCCGGGAGAGCAGTCCGGCTTGCCGCAGCCGCGCTCTTCGCCCAGGTCGTAATAGATCTCGGAGCACGGCCCGCACGGCCCGGTCGGCCCGACCGCCCAGAAGTTGTTCTCCTCGCCGAGGCGGAAGATGATCTCCTTGGGCAGGCCGAGGTCCTCGTGCCAGATCTTGAAGGCCTCGTCGTCTTTCTCGTAAACGGCGATCTTCAGCTTCTGCACCGGCAGTTTGAGCTCCTTGGTCAGGAACTCCCAGGCGAACTGGATCGCTTCTTTCTTGAAATAGTCGCCGAACGAGAAGTTGCCGAGCATCTCGAAAAAAGTGTGGTGGCGCGGCGTCGCGCCGACGTTCTCGAGGTCGTTCATCCGCAGGCACTTCTGCACCGTCGTGACGCGGCGCTGGGCCGGCTTTTCCTGGCCCAGGAAGACCGGCTTGAACTGGAGCATGCCGGCCAGCGTCAGCAGGACCGTCGGGTCGGCCGGCACCAGCGAGGAGCCCGGCAGCCGCCGGTGCCCCTTGGACTCGAAAAAGCGCAGGAATTTTTCCCTAATCTCCGAACTTTTCACTCAATTTCTCCCTGATCAAGTCCTGGACCGCCTCGATCGTTTTGTCTTCGGTATCGATGACGGCGATCCGCGCCTGGTTGTCGCGCGCCAGCCGCCGGTAATATTCGCGCACCCGGCGGTGGAACTCGAGCGCCTCACGCTCGAAGCGGTCGGCCCCCCCCTTCTCCGCCGCCCGCCGCAGCCCGGTCTCGGGCGTGACGTCAAGCAGGAAGGTCAGGTCGGGGATCAGCCCTTTGGACGAGATCATGTTAAGGTAGCGGACCAAATCTTCGGGCAGGCCCCGCCCGCCGACCTGGTAGGCCAGCGTCGAATCGAGAAAACGGTCGCAGACGACGGTCTTCCCCTCGGCCAGCGCCGGCCGGATGACCTTGCTGACATGCTCGGAGCGGTCGGCGGCGAAAAGATAGACCTCGGTCGTTTCGTCAAGCACGCTCTCCGGCTTGAGAAGCAGTTCCCTGATCTCCTTGCCGGCCTGGGTGCCGCCCGGCTCGCAGGTCAGCAGGACGCGCTCCCCTTTCCCCTCCAGGTGCGCTTTCAGCCGTTTGGCGTGGGTCGATTTGCCGCACCCTTCCGGCCCTTCGAACGTGATGAACATTGGTTTCTCCTTATTGAAGTCTTTTCTTGGCTAAAACCCCACACTGAAGTGTGGGGAATTAATTCAATAATATTCCCCATACTTTAGTATGGGGTCACACTTTACAAACAATTGCCGGCCAACTCACGGCGCCGCCAGGCTAAAACCGAGCAAAAACTCGCCGCGCAGCGAGCGATAAGTGACCTCTAAATTATAGCAGTGGAGGATAAAAAATAAAGTGTAATCTATGTCCTCGGGCGACCAGTTGTCGAGATAATAGACCGCGCCGACCTTGGCCCGGGTCTCGCCGATCTTCAGGAGCAGGCTCGACCCCAGCGTGTCCGCGGCGCGGTAGCGGTAATTTTCATAAAGGAACGGGCTGGCGCCGTCGATCTGCAGGAAATGCAGGTAATTGAGCTGGAGGGCCAGGTCTTTGTTGAAGCTCCGCGTCAGGTCGAGGCCGGCCGACGGCTTCAGCCATTTCGTGTTGTTGGAATAATAAAGCGCGTCCCAGGCGAGCGACGGCGTCAGCAGGCCGGCGGGCGTGTCGGGAAAGTCCTCATAGAACCGGAGCTTTCCCCCGCCGCGCTTCAGGCGGACGTTGTTCTCCTCGTCGACGCGGCCGGCGTTGAGCTCATAATCATATTTGACGTTCGAACGGCCGACGCTGCCGCCGCGCGACACGAAGCGGAGGTCGGGGAGGAAGCTGACCCGCTGGTAGTTGATCCGCTCGCGCGACGAGAGCGTCAGCTGGAGCTCGTACTGGCGGTGGCTGGGAAACAGGCCGAAATCGAGCGTTGTTCTGGGCGTCTCGCGCAGCCGGTCGCCGAACGAAACGACGTGGGTCAGCCCGCCGGTGGTGTTGTCCTTGGCGTTCCAGTTAAGGCGGGCGTTGCCGCTGTTCCAGCCGTTCAGCTGGTAATTGGCCGTGCCGCCCAGCCCCACCCCCTTATTGGAAAAATAACTGAGCGAATAGGTACCGTTGAGCGAGCGCCCCAGGTTCCAGGCGAGCGTTTCGGTCAGGTAATTGCCGTCTTCGCCGTTCGACCCGATGTCGGGGAACGGCGTCTGCTGGCGGGTCGTCCCGGTGAAATCGTAAATATAGGTCGGCATGAGCGCCACCGGCACGCGCCCCAGCCAGAAAAGCCCCCAGTAAGAGACCATCCAGCGATCCTGCGGATAGAGCTGGATATCGGACGAAGTGATATGGTAATGCGGCTGCGGCAGGTCGCAGTTGGTGAAATAAGCGTCTTTCAGTTCGAATTTTTCCGAATTGAAAATCAGCCTTTTGCCGCCCAGAAAGACCCCCTGGTAAAAGAAATTCGCTCCCTCCGCCGTCCCCGCCCGGCTGTTCAGCTCATAATCGAGGGCCTGCCCTTCGAACGTCATGCCGCCGTACAGGAAAGTGAACCCCTGGTCGGCGTGGAACGCCTCCGCCGAAGTGTTATAGATGAGGTGGTGGCCGCGCAGGACCACGTCCTTGTAGGTCGCTTCGACCGAGCCGGTCGCTTCGACCCGCTGGCCGGCGCGGTCGTAGGACAACTTGTCTCCGTTGATCGTCAAGTCCTTGATCTGGGCATAAAGGGGAAAGGTTAAAGTTAGCGCCAGCAGTCCCGCGCTAAGCCACTTCTTCATAACGGGTTTCTTTGCTGCAGAACTTGGCGATCTCCTTGCGGAAGACGAGCTCGATCGAGCCGACGGGGCCGTTCCGCTGTTTGGCGATGATGATCTCGGCGACGTTCCCCCGCTCCGACTGCGGGTTATAATAATCCTCGCGGTGGATGAACATTACCAGGTCGGCCGTCTGCTCGATCTCGCCCGATTCGCGCAGGTCGGAGAGCCGGGGGATCCGGTCGGGGCGCTGTTCGACGGCGCGGGAGAGCTGGGAGAGCGCCACCACCGGCACTTCGAGCTCCCGCGCCAGCGTTTTGAGCGAGCGGGCAATGTCCGAAATTTCCTGGACGCGGTTCTCGATCCGGTTCCGCCCCCGCATCAGCTGGAGGTAATCGACGATCACGAGCCCCAGCCCCCGCTCGATCTTGAGCCGGCGCGCCTTGGCGCGGATCTCGGTGGCGGTGATCGAGGCCGAATCGTCGATGAAGATCGGCGCTTCGGAAAGCTTGCCGAGGGCGCGCGTCAGTTTTTTCCAGCCGGTGTCGGAGAGGCTGGCGGTCTTGAGCTTCTGGGCGTCGACCTCGGCCTCCGAGCAGAGCATGCGCTGGGCGAGCTGTTCCTTGCTCATTTCGAGCGAGAAGATGGCGATCGGGACATTGTGCTTGATCGCCACCTGCTGGGCGATATTGAGGGCGAAGGCGGTCTTGCCGACCGACGGCCGCGCCGCGATGATGATCAGGTCGGCGTTCTGGAAGCCGGCGGTCAGCTGGTCGAGGTCGGGGAAGCCGGAGGGGGTGCCGGTGATCGATTCTTTCTTGCTGTAGAGCGCGTCGATCTTGTCGAGCACCCGCTTGATGACGCTGTCGATCTTATGGAACCCTTCCCGCGAACGCTTGAGGGCGATGTCGAAGATGCTCTGTTCGGCGGTGTCGAGGACCTGGTCGACGTCCTCGGGATCGGAGAAGGCGCTGGAGACGACGCCGGTCCCCGCCTCGATCAGCCGGCGCAGGACATATTTTTCCTCGACGATCTTGGCGTAATGCTCGACGTTGGCGGCGGTCGGGACGGAATTGATCAGGTCGGCAACGTAGACCGAGCCGCCGACGGCGTCCAGTTTGCCCGATTTCCTCAAGGCTTCCGTAACCGTCACCAGGTCAACCGGCTCACCCCGGTCGAAGAGCTCGAGGATCGCTTCGTAGATAAAGCGGTGGGCGTCGCGGTAAAAGCTTTCGGGGCCAAGGAGTTCGATCCCGCGGACGACCGCGTTCTTATCGAGCAGCATCGAGCCGATAACCGACTGTTCCGCGGCTAGGTTTTGGGGGGGGATTTTCTGTTCGGCCATAGTTTGTTAATTTTAGCGTGTTTTGGGGGTTTGTTCAATAGAATATATTTAAGCGAAACCACTCGATTTATTGGGTTGTATTGCGAAAAAACAAGAAAATGATAAAATTAGTTATAATATGAAACAAAATTGTGATTGTGACATCTGCAAAAATAAAATTCCTTTTAAGATGCCCGATGAAATAGTCAAGGAAACCCTTAATGGCAATCTAATCATTTTTGCAGGAGCAGGAATAAGCACAGAAAAAAAAGGGGTTTTCTTAACCTCTTTTTATGAAGATATCCGCGACGAGTTAAAGATCAAGTCAAATAAATTAAGCTTTTCTGAATTAGTGGGCAGATATACATCAAAGCCAAATGGTCGAAAAGAATTAATTCACAAAATAAAAAAAAGAATGGATTATATGTATTCATTCCCTGAAATATATAGGCAGGCCTCAAGCTTCCATGTAGAATTATCGACAATTTTTTATATTAAAACCATAATAACAACTAATTGGGATGATTTATTTGAAAAAGAATGCGGGGCAATTCCTATTGTTGGGCCAGAGGATTTTACTTTTTGGGATTTACCTGATCGAAAAGTATTCAAAATTCATGGTTCAATTAATAATGTTGGGTCGCTAATTGCCACAAAGGATGATTACAACAGGTGTTATCGAAGATTACGCGGGAACATTATGGGGAGTCATTTGAGAATGGCCTTGGCTACAAAAACCATTGTTTTTGTCGGTTATTCTTTTGGAGACGAAGACTTTTCTCGGATTTATAAATATCTTGCAAAGGATTTGGGCAGATTAATCCCTCACTCGTATCTAATAACTTTAGATCAAAATACGAGCAAATATAGGCACCTAAACACAACCCCTATAATAACTGATGCCACATATTTTCTTCATTCGCTTAAAAATATTTTATGCAAAGAGAAATTATTGTTAAATGATGATATGTATGTAAATATTGAAATGCTGCTTGCTGTTGTATTAGAGCATCATGGGAAAGTTAGCGATAACCTAAAAATCCTAGACTATCCGTATTTATTATACTCGTTATCATATCAGGACGGGCTTATTCACTCATTAGAAAGGATAGTTTCAAGGCGAAACACAGGCGAATATTCCGATATACGTTGGTTATCAGATGCCATTAAATCACATGAAGCAATCAGAAAAAAGAAGTTAAGGGTGCGTATTTATCATGACGTCGCATATCTTGATGGTTACATAAATGGATTGTATTGTTTTGCTTACTCCAATCTTGGCGCTGGATTTGTGCCCCCATCTATCTATTATGTTTTTGGCGCAAATCCTCAGCCCGATAACTATAAAAAGCTAAAACAAATGATTAAATCAAAAAAGGTTTATCATAAAGCAGCATTTTTGTATGCAACAGAAGTAATCAATAGAAAAAGAATGGTGGATCCGAATACTATAATTCAACATTCTGCTTTTTTATAATTTGTCTTGGCCGCGCTCGATCACGGCTTTTTCGCATTCTTTCGCAAATAATAGTCTTTAGAATTGTCGATCTGCAGCAGCTGAGCCCTCACTGCCCAAACCCGGGATACTTCGGCGGTTTGTATTGGCCGCCGCCGCTTTCTCCACTTTTCTTTGGCAGCAAAGAAAAGTGGAGAGAAAAGAAACTGCCTAAGGACTCCGTCCTTAGGAAT
>JAFGHC010000021.1 GCA_016939335.1 Candidatus Saganbacteria bacterium | reverse complement strand
TTTACAATTACTGGGTTTTAAGCGGAAGCTTCAGCTTTCGCAATACCACTGGCAACCTACCGCCTTCAGGCGGTAGTAGTTGAGTGTCTTTGTGCCTTGGTGGTAAAATTTTCCGATTAACCACTAAGGCACTAAGGCGCAAAGATCACTAAGGGATAACGTATTAGCTTCAAACCAATGAACATCCTTAAAGCGCCGGAACCAGGTCAGCTGGCGGCGGGCAAAGGCCCGCGTCCGCTTCTTCAATTCATCGGTCATTTGCTCCTTCGTCCAGCCGCCGTCCAGATATTCGACCGCTTCCTTATAGCCGAGCGCCTGGAAAGAGTTGAGCTCTTTGGAATAACCTTTGTCCAACAAGCCCCTAACTTCGTCGATCAAGCCCCCGGCGATCATGTTGTCGACGCGGGCGTTGATCCTTTCGTATAATTCTGGCCTCGGAAGATCAAGGCCGATAAGTAAATAATCATAATTCCCCACATTTAAATGTGGGGAATTAACTCTAATTTTCTGCAATTCCGTGATCGGCTCGCCGGTCAACTCATAAACCTCGAGCGCCCGGATGATCCTTTTTTTGTCGTTGGCGTGGATCTTGGCGGCGGCGACCGGATCGATAGCAGAAAGTCGAGCGTAGAGCGTAGGGGCAGGGGCCTTTTCCAATCTTTCCCGCAACTCTTTATCCCCCGGCGTGATCGGAAAAGCAAAACCCTCGAGCAGCGACCAGAGATAAAGCCCGGTGCCGCCGACTATTATCGGGATTTTACCTTTATTTTGAATTTTGACTTTTGAATTTTGACTTTCTCCGATGAAGTCGGAGACCGTCCACTCTTCGTCGGGGTCGCGGATGTCGATTAAATGATGGGGGATCCCCTGCCGTTCCTCCAGCGTAGGTTTGGCGGTGCCGATGTCCATGCCGCGGTAGACCTGCATCGAGTCGGCCGAGATTATTTCGCCGTTGATCTTTTGGGCGAGTTCGATCGCCAGTTTGGTTTTGCCGACGGCAGTGGGGCCGAAGATTACCGGGACGGCCACTAGTCTCTTTGGCTGCGCAGGGCGAGGAGGCGGACCAGGTTGAGGACCGCCATGGCGGTCGCGGCGACGTAGGTCAGCGCGGCGGCGTCGAGGACCGATTTGGCCATCGGCAGCTCCTGCGCGGTCAGGAAATTGCCGTCGGCCAGGACACGCAGCGCCCGCCGGCTGGCGTTGAACTCGACCGGCAGCGTCACGAGCGAGAAGACCACGGCCAGGGAGAACAGGACGATGCCGATATCCATGAAAACCGGCAGGCCGGCGAACAGGCCGAGCAGAAAGAGCGGAAAGGCCAAGGTCGTTCCCAAATTGGTTACGGGGACCAGGCCGTTCCTCAGCTTGAGCGGCGCATAAGCGTTGGCGTCCTGGATGGCGTGGCCGGCTTCGTGCGCCGCCACGCCGAGCGCCGCCACCGAATTGCCGCTGTAAACGCTTTCCGACAGATTGAGCTTGCCGGTGCGCGGGTCATAGTTATCGGTCAAGTCCCCCGGGGTCGGCACCACCTCGATCTGCTGCAGGCGGTAGTCGTCAAGGATATAGCGCGCCACCTGCGCGCCGGTGTAGCCGCGCGAACAGGCGATCTGCGAGTATTTTTCGTAAGTTCCCTTGACCTTCCACTGGGCGTAAAACGCCAGCAGAACGGCGGGGATCAACAAAATGAACGTCGGATCGTAAAACATGCTTGTATTATAACAAAATCAGACGCCGCGGACAATCGTGTTGGCGACGTATTTTTTGGCGAGCTCGGCCATTTCCTTGATCGTCTCGCCGGGATGCGGATCAAGCGCCTGCATCTCCTTGATCAGCGAGTGGGCGGGGACGAACTGCTGGAGGGCGTATTTCTTTGCCCCGGCGATCGCTGCCGCGATCTCTTCGATCTCCATTTTTCCGATGACGTTCGGCACCACCGTCGTCCGGAATTCGTAATCGATGCCTGAATTCATTATTAGTTTGATGCTCTCCCTGATCTTGGCCAGGTCGACTTTGACCCCGGCCGCCGCTTCATATTTCTCATTGAGCGGCGCTTTGATGTCCATGGCTACATAGTCTACGAGTCGCGAGTCGCGGGCCACGAGTCGCTGTAGCATTTTCGGGTTCGTGCCGTTAGTATCAAGCTTTACCGACAAGCCCAGGTCTTTAAAATGCTTAATTAGCTCTGGTAACCAGGGGTGGACGGTCGGCTCGCCCCCCGTGATGACCACGCCGTCGATAAAATCCTTCCGCTCCGTCAGGAACCGCTCGATCTTTTCCAGTTCGACTGCCGGCAGGCTGCCCGGCTCATGGACCAGCAGCCAGTTGCTGCAGCAGGGGCAGTTGAAGTTGCACTCCGGCAGAAAAACGACCGAACTGACCTTGCCGTCCCAGTCGAGAAACGAGGTCTCGAGAAAACCGCGGAGGTCGAACGCCGTCATTCTTCCTTGGTCTTGAAGTAATGGGTCTCGAACGCGCGGATCATCTGCAGGGCGGCGACGGTCATCAGCGTGGTGATAATCGCTTCGATATAAAAACAGGCGCCGGCGGCGATGCCGATGGCGGCAGTGACCCAGATCGAGGCGGCGGTGGTGATGCCTCTGACGCCGCTGCCGGTCTGAACGATGCAGCCCGCGCCGATAAAGCCGATGCCGGTGGCGATGCCGGCGGCCAGGCGGCCGGGATCGGCGCTTCCCGAGAATTGCATCATCTTGGCCGACAGGACCATGAAGAGCGCCGAGCCGAGGCAGACCAGGATGTGGGTGCGCATGCCGGCGGTCTTGCGCTCCTTTTCCCGGAACCAGCCGATGCTGCCGCCGAGGATAAAAGCGAGGAACAGATTGACCGTGGCCGTGACTTCGCTCATAACGCAAAACCTCCGTGTTTCTTGAAATGTTCGACCAGCCCGCCGTCGCCCAGCAGCGTTTGCATCGTCGGCGGAAGCGGGGCGATCTTCAGTTCGATATTTTTGGTCTTATCACGAATGAGGCCATTATCAAGGTCAACTTCCAGCTCGTCTCCCTCGGCAAATTTATCGGTGTCGACCTCGATCGCCGGCAGGCCGAGATTGAAACAGTTGCGGTAAAAGATCCGGGCAAAAGATTTGGCCAGGACGGCCGAAATGCCGGCATATTTGATCGCCATCGGCGCCTGTTCGCGGGAGGAGCCGCAGCCGAAGTTCCTGCCGGCGACCAGAAAATCACCCTCCTGCAGGCGTCCGTAAAAGGCCGGGTCAACGTCTTCCATCACGTGCTTGGCCAGCTCGACCGGGTCCTGGATCTTGAATTTGTACCGGCCGGAAATGATGTAGTCGGTATTAATGTCGTCGTTTTGCGGCAGGCGCCGCGCTTTGCCGTTCAGATTCATAGAATAATTATAACATAGTGGCGAAAATCCGCCATTTTTAGTTTGAGCCGGTGACAAAATGGCACCGGTCATATGATTTAAGTCTTATAATTTTGTTGCCACATGTGCAAAAAATGCTTGCCTTGGTTAACACATCTCAAAGATGGCAACAAAATTGCTAGAGGGCAAATAGTATGGCTGGAGATGAAATTCGAAATCCGAATCTCGAAATACGAAAGAATCTCGAAATTCGAACCGCGAAAGGTTATGATCTGGAGGATAGATCAATGACATTTGCGCTGAGGATTAATGACTATATTAGCTATCTGCCAAAGACAATATCTAATCTGGAAATAAGCAAACAACTTGTTCGTTCAGCTGGCTCTATCGGTGCTAATTATATTGAAGCCAATGAATCACTTGGCAGAAAGGACTTCGTGATGCATATTAAAATTTCACGAAAAGAGGCCAAAGAAAGCCGCTATTGGCTTCTTTTATCAAAACCAAGCGGGGCTGGTCAAGAAGAAAAGTTACAATTAATCAAAGAGGCAAACGAGTTAATGAACATTTTTGGCGCCATTTACCGCAAAAGTTGCCCAGGTTAAACTGTTCGAATTTTCCCGTTCGTATTTCCTTCGAGCTTCGAAATTCGAGTTTCGGATTTTATAACTAGAGATAGTTCCTCGGATCGGCGATTTTTCCCTCAATCATCGAAGCGGCCACGGTGGCGGGCGATGCCAGATAAATGAAGGCGTTGGGGTTGCCCATTCTCCCCTTGAAGTTCCGGTTAGCGGTCGAGATGACGTTCTCGCCGTCAGAGGGAACGCCGTTGTGCGTGCCGACGCACGGGCCGCAGCCGGGCGTGACGGCGACCGCGCCGCTCTCAAGCAATGATTCATAGGTCCCGTCCGCGATCATCGCCATCAGAATATCTTTTGAGGCGGGGGCGATGATCAGCCTGGTGCCGTCCTTGACTTTCTTTCTTTTCAAAATTTTAGCGGCGATCTGGAAATCCTCCAGCCGGCCGTTGGTGCAGGTGCCGATATAGCCCTGTTGAATTGGCGTCCCCAGGACCTTGGAAATGGGGCAAACGTTATCGACCGTGTGCGGCTTGGCGATCTGCGGTTCCAGCTTTGCCGCGTCGAGCTCGATCGTCTGTTTATAGACCGCGTCTTTGTCCGCCGCCTGCGGGTCAGGTTTTTTCTGACTGTGCTGTTTGACCCAGGCCATGACTTTGTCGTCGGCGGCCATCAGGCCGGCCTTGGCGCCGCATTCGATCGCCATATTGGAAAGGGTGAAGCGGGCGTCAACCGACAGCTCATCGATCGCGGCGCCGTACAGTTCGAGCGCCAGATAGGTGGCGCCGTCCGCCCCGATCTTGCCGATTAACGCCAAAATCAGGTCTTTCGAAGAGGTCCCTTTGGGCAGTTTTCCTTTATAGACGACCTTCATCGTCTCCGGCACCTTGAACCAGAGCTTACCGGAGATCATCCCGGCGGCGAGGTCGGTCGAGCCGATCCCGGTCGAGAAAACATTGAGCGCGCCGTAGGTGCAGGTGTGCGAGTCGGCGCCGATGACGAGGTCGCCCGGGACGACGTGCCCCTGTTCCGGCGTCAGCTGGTGGCAGACGCCGCAGCCGATGTCGTAAAGCGTGAGCCCCTGTTCACTGGCGAACTCGCGGATCTTTTTATGGATGGCCGAAACACCTTCGTTGGGGGAGGGGGAAGAATGGTCGATGATGATGGCAATCTTAGACGGGTCAGCGACTTTTTTTGCCCCCATCTTGCGGAACGAGTCGATCGCCACGCCCGAGGTCCCGTCCTGGCCGATCATGAAATCGAGGTCGGCGATGACGATGTCACCGGCCTTGGCGTCCCGGCCGGAATGGTTGGAGAGTATTTTCTCGGCGATAGTTTTGCCCATCAACTGCTATTTTAGCATAAAAAAGTGAAATTAATCGGGAAAAGCGTTGATAAATGTTTAGTCATTATGTTGTTAAGCGGAACGGGAAAAGTCAATGTAAGATCGAGAATTACCGGCAGCATTGCGGGCCATGTGATCGCTGCGGCCAGGGCTTATTACGCGGCAGAAAAGAAGACCTGGGCGGAAGTGGAAAAAAATATTGAATTGCCGGTCGACGCGCATGAATTGGATTATCAGAAGTACACAGCTGACCATTATATCCAAAACGGGGGCAGACTGAACCTCTTGAGCCTCGGGCTTGTCTTGCTGGGCACCGGGTGGGCTTTCGAACGGGCGCAAGAATTGTTGCCCGAAGAAATAGCGGAACTGGAAAGGATGGCTGAAGCATACGAGCGGTTCAAAGCAACCCCGGGGGCAGTGCTCGATTATGTCCCGCTCAGGTCGTTGCAGCTCGGCGGGCCAGGATCGTCTGTGCATATCGGCACACTATCTTATATCCATTACAACGCGGTCGAGACTCTTTTTAAGGAGGCTTTCTGGGTCGGCAGAGTAATGCATCGCCTCAACAAGGTGGCGGTATCTGCTTGCCAGGTAACTGCTGATGCACTCAGGTTATCAATAATCCATGGCAACGACCCTTCGGCCATTCTGTTCCAGCTGAACGAAGAGATCGTGCTCTTGTCGCAACGGAGCAACGGCTTTCCTGTTGTGATGATCGATGCCATGGGAAAGATCGGAAATGTTTTTCGGCAAAATATCGATGCGGCCGAGGGTTTGAAACTTCTGGAAAAGGAGATATTGAAGGCGGCGGTATTTAAGGGAGAGACAAGGACCAAGGCGGAGATCGGGGCGAGAAGCAGAGAAGTCAGAAGATATAAACGGTCGGCGCTCGTGGTTGTCCCCAAAGGGATTTACTTGGCGATGAAGTGCACGACTTATGAAGAAATGCTAGATGTGCTCGATGCGGAAACGGCCGAGAAAATGGCCGAAGCCGAACAGGTTGAAGATGCCGCCGAGAGAGAGCATGAAATAAAGATGCAAAAGGATAGTTGTTATAAGCTGGGCGCGCATGCCGGCAGCGTCAAAGGAGCCATGGTCGGCCTGGATGGCATCCCCAACGAATGGATAAGAAATCTGGAAACCGGGGATACGTGGCTCACGACCGCAGAACGCCTTTTTTTGTTGGTCACCGTCGGGCAGAGTTAATAGAAGCTACTTTTTCTTCTTCTCTTTGAGCGCCTGCTCGACCAGGCTGGCCTTTTCGGTCAGATAAGGATCGAGCCCTTCCATCTCGTGGACATCTTTTAACAGCTTGGCCGCCTTGGGATGGGCGACGATGTCGGCCAGGTCGAGCTTGGCGCGGGCGATCAGGTCGCGGTAGCTGAACGACATCTTGACCACTTCGCTCAGCAGTTTTTCCGCTTTCGGCAGGTCGCCCTTCCTGGCGCGGCGGGTCAGGATCTCGGACTTGACGATCTTCCCCTTATTGGTGAAGTAATCGTCCGGCCGGGAAGCGAGCTCTTTGAGCGAAAAATCAACGGTCTTGAGCGCGGAGGCGAGGTCGTTGGGATTGCGGTAAAGGATGATCTCCGCTTTGGAAAGGAGGGCGCGGCCGCGGAAATACCAGTGCGCCCCTTTTTCCTTGACCACGTGGTTGATCAGTTCGAGCGCCCTGGCCCAGTCGCCCTTGTCCCGCCGGGCCAGCCGCAGCTCCGCCTCGACGATGTAGGTCTTGGCGTCGAAAAACTCGGCCACGTTGCGGCCGAGGATGGCGCGGGCCTTCTCGCAGAGCGAGATGGCGTTGCCGAAGTCCTGGGGGACGCCGATCAAAAGTTCCGCCTTGCCGATCAGCGCACGGGACTTGAGATAATCGGGCGGGTTGCGCAGCAGGATCTCGTCGTAGATCCGCAGCGCCTCGGTGTGGTCGCCCAGCTCACCCCGGCCGACCAGCAGGTCGGCGATGCCGAACATGATCTCCGGCGTGTCGGAGCGGCTGGGGTGCTGCGCCAGAATGTTGCGGTAGCGGCGGAGCAGGCGGTTGATCTTTTCTTTTTCCGAGGGGATGGGGAAACCGACCTCTTTATCGACGATGTAGCTCATGACCGGAGACAAAATTGCCATGTTTTTACCACCTGCAAGCCCCCTGCGCGGGTTTGCAATTGCATTCTATCTAATGTAAAATATATTGTCAAATGGAGCTACTTCATCCCGAACGCGAAAAAGAGCTGCAGGAGTTCGAAAGTAGGCTCGGTGTTTCATTCCTCAACCGCAACCTGCTCAACCAATCGCTGACCCACAGCTCCTACGGCCACGAAAAGAACCTGCCCGACAACGAGCGCCTGGAATTCCTGGGCGACGCGGTGCTCAAGCTGGCGGCGACCGAATATCTTTACAACAAGTTCCCCGGCCACGCCGAGGGCGACCTGACCAAGATCCGCGCCACCGTCATCTCCGATGAGACTTTCGCCAGGGTCGGCGCCAGGCTCGGCCTCGGCGAGATGCTGCTCCTCAGCCCCAACGAAAAGAGAAGCGGCGGCCAGCGGCGCAAATCGAACGTGGCCAACGCTTTCGAGGCGCTGATCGGCGCCCTCTATCTTGACGGCGGGCTCGGCAAGGCGCGCGATCTGATCGTCGAACTGCTGCGAGGGGAGATCGAGACGGTCTCGCGCGCCGGCTACATTGCCGACTATAAGTCGGCGCTCCAGGAGTACGCGCAGAAGCACAAGCACCAGCTTCCCCATTACCGGGTGATCAAAGAGTCCGGCCCGCGGCACCGCCGCGTCTTCTGGATCGAGGTCCGTCTGCGGGGGAAGAAATACGGGCTCGGCCGCGGCGGCAACAAAAAAGAGGCCGAGCAGCGGGCCGCGGCCATGGCGCTCAAGTCCCTGAAGCTTGAGGAAAAGGGCGGCCCGCCGCCCCCGTCACGTCCCCCGTCCCGTCCGGCGCCCGAACCCCGCAAGGAAAAGGAGACCGGCAGCGGGCTGCGCGGCCTGATCTCGCGCGTGAGGAAAAAAATAAAACTGCAATGACAAGGATTTTGATCAAGGGCGGCCGGGTGATCGATCCGGCCAATAATACCGACGAGGTCAAGGACATCTTGATCGAGGACGGTAAAATAGTCGCGGGTCACGGGTCACGGGTCACGGGTCAGGAAGTCATTGAAGCAAAAGGCAAGTGGGTGCTGCCCGGACTGATCGACATGCACGCCCACCTGCGCGACCCGGGCCGCCCGGACAAAGAAACGATCGCCAGCGGCTCGCGGGCGGCGGCGCTCGGCGGCTTCACGACGGTCTGCTGCATGGCCAACACCAACCCGCCGGTCGATAACCCGGCGGTGGTCGAGTATGTCGTGGCCAAGGCGGCCAGAGAGGCGGTCGTTAACGTCCGGCCGATCGCCGCGGTGACCAAAGGGCTGAAAGGGGAAGAGCTGGCCGAAATGGGGCGCTGCCGCGCCGAAGGGGCGGTCGCCTTCTCCGACGACGGGCAGCCGGTGATGCGCGCCGACCTGATGCGCCGGGCGCTTGAGTACGCCAAACAGTTCGCCGTGCCGATCATCTCCCATTGCGAGGACAGCAACCTCTCGGCCGACGGCGTGATGAACGAAGGCGCGCTCTCGACCGAAATTGGCTTGCCGGGGGTCAGCCATCTGGCGGAAGAAATAATGGTGGCGCGCGACATTATGCTGGCCCGGCAGTTCGGCCTGGTCCACCTTGCCCACATTTCCACCGCCGGCGCGGTCCGGCTGGTCCGCCAGGCGAAAGTCGAAGGGGTGCCCGTGACCTGCGAGACCTGTCCGCACTATTTCAGCCTGACCGAAGCGGCGGTCAAAGAGTACGACACGAACGCCAAAGTCAACCCGCCGCTGCGCTCGGCCGGCGACGTGACGGCGGTCGTCCAGGGGCTGAAAGACGGGACGATCGACGTGATCGCGACCGACCACGCGCCGCATACTCTCGAAGAAAAAACGATCGAATTCAGCCTGGCGAAGAGCGGCCTGGTCGGGCTGGAGACGGCGCTCGCCCTGGTCATCACCAAGCTGATCATACCGAATGTCCTTTCCCCCGCGCAGGCGGTGGAAAAACTGGCCGCCGCGCCCGCCCGGATCCTGAACCTGGCCGGCAAGGGCTCGCTCCGGCCGGGGAGCGACGCTGACCTAATTGTCGTTGACCCGCACGCCGAGTGGACCGTCGACGCGGCTAAATTCGCCTCCAAGGGCCGGAACACGCCGTTCAGCGGCTGGACGCTTAAGGGCCGGGTCCTGCAAACCATCGTGGGCGGCAAGATCGTGGTGCGCGATGGCAAACTTGTCGCTTAACTTTCGGCTGTTGGCCGTTCTTTGCCTCCTTTCGGTTGTTCTGCTGCCCGGCTGCGGCGATCTGTCCGGCGAGATCGGCAGCATCATTGTCACGCCGGCGCCGGTGACGGTCGGCATCAACCGGGCGCAATTATTTACGGCGCTCGGCCGCGACAGTTCCGGCAAACTGGTCAATATCACCCCGACCTGGAGCGTCCGGGGAGCGATCGGCACGATCAACGCGCTCACCGGCCTGTTTACCGCCGCTTCGGCGGAAGGGACGGGGACGGTGGAGGCGGCCTCGGGCGATCTGACGGGAACATCAGCCGTGACGATCACGGTCAAGGGGTGGCTGACCGGCAACGTCAAGGACACGAACAGCGGATTGGTTGTCGGGATCAGAGTATATCTTAAACAACTGGCTGTGCTGGGCGACGAGACGGACTCCAGCGGCAATTACACGATCTCCGAGATCCCGGCCGGCACCTACGAGGCCGCTATCGATTCCCGCGGCTCAACCGCCGGCGGCACGGCGGAGGTCGTGATCCTCCAGGGCCAGACGACGACGCAGAACTTCACCCTCTACACGCCGACGACGGTCACCACTTCGACCACCAGCTTATTCTGATGGCGGAAGCGGAATTCAACCCCAGTGAGGAAGGACGGCGCATCGCCCGGGCCTACTTGAGCCAGTGGAACTGGGCGGAGGAGTGGCGGCGCACGCTTAACCGCCAGCTTTACCCGGCGGTACAGCGCGAAGATTTTGAAGCAAAAGAGCGGCGCATCGATCAGATGAAGGAAGAGGCCGAGGCGGCCTTCAGCAGCGCCTACGACCGCTGGCGCAAAGATACTTCGCCCGCAGCCAGAGAAGTGCTCAAAGCGGTTTACGAACTCCTCAAGAACCGCCGCGACCTCGGGTTTATTGCCCAGAGCATCGTCAAACGGCTGAAACAGGAGTTTACCGGCCGATAGGCGGCGGAAATCCGTCATTATTAACTGACAACACGCTTTGCTACAACACGTCCGCCTGCGGCGGACTACAACTGACAACAAGGGCAAAATTAGCTGTTTTATAATAAATAGTCGTAAGTTGTTAGTCGTTAGTTGTAGCGAGTCCGCCGTAGGCGGACGAGCGTGTTATTGACATGGCAATGAGATTGCTGCTTCTCCCGCATGAAAACGTTCACTCTGCTTTTCCTGGGTTTTGTCCTCCTCGGTCTCTCCGCCTGCGCGCCGCAACCCGCTGCGGTTGCCGTTGACAGTTATGAACCGGCGGTCTCCGCCGAAGTCGAAGCGCCGCCGGCCGCCAGCCGCGAAGCGCTCTTTGTTTACAGTAGTAATAAAAATCCGCCTTCGCGCCTGGTTTTATCTTTAACGGGTGAGCCCCGCCTTCTCCCGTCCGGCTACATTCGGTTAGTTGGGGTGGTCAGTGGGCCCTGCCTGCCGGCAGGCAGGGGAAAGCCGACGGCGTGCCTGGAGATCGGGGGGAGGGGGCTTGCCCTGGGGGAAGGAGAAAGTGTTGATGATTATCGAATTGTTAGGATTGCTGGCGATCGTCTCGTACTTGAGAGGACGCACTAATGGGAAATAACTTCAAACCTCCAACTTCCAACTTCAAAACAAAAGGCAAAAGCCAAAAGGCAAATAACAAAATTGGTGTTTGTTATTTGTTGATTGCCATTTGTTTGGAGGTTGGATGTTTGAAGTTGGAGGTTGCTGCCGAGCCGTTGATCAGCCGCATCGACTTCGAGGACGCCCCAGTCATCAGTGTCGTCCAGACGCTGGCCAAGAGCGCCGGTTGCGACGTGGTGCTGTCCGGCGATCAGGCGCTGATGCAGAACAAGAAAGCCACGATTCATTTGAAAGATATCGCGCCTGAAGAGGCGCTCGACAGCATCCTGCGGACGAACGGATTTAATTACGAAAGAAAAGGCAATGTTTTATTGGTGTCCACTTTGCCCCAGGACCTGTCGCCAACCGGCTACCCCGCCGCGACGGAAGTCGTCAAGCTCAAGCACCTCCCCGCCGGCAAGGCCGCCGAATTGCTGGCCAGGCTGATGCCGTCGGCCAACTTTCAGGCCGGCGAGCGGGCGGCGGCGCTGATCATGCGCGGCCGCCCGGCGGAGATCAAGGACGCCAGGGCGGTCATTGACTCGCTCGACAAACTGGCGCCGCAAATCCTGATCGAAAGCAAAGTGATCGAGATCAGCAGCAGCGATTCGCGGCGGCTCGGCATTTCTTACGGCAACGGGACGTTCAAATTCACCACGGCCAAAGAGACCCGCAAAACTTCCCTGGCCGAGGACTTAACTTCAAGCCTGAACGTCCTAATTGCCGGCGGCCGGGCCAATGTCGTGGCCAGCCCGCGGATCGCCACCCTGGACAACCAGGAGGCGGTCATCAATATCGGCAGCCGGATCCCCTATGCGGTGCCGGTGAGCGGCGGCGGGGCGGCGGTCCAGTGGGCGGTCGAATACATCGACGCGGGGGTCAAACTGAAGATCACGCCCCAGCTGGGCGAGGCGGGGTATATCCGGACGTTCATCCAACCGGAAGTTTCCTCGGTCTCCGAATGGCGGACAACGGCGGCCGGCGAGTTCCCGGTCATTTCCAGCCGCAACGCCTCGGCGACCGTCCGCGTTAAAGACGGGGAATCGATCGTCATCGGCGGCTTGTTGTCGGACAGCGAAAGGAAAAACGTGACGCGCGTCCCGGTCCTCGGTTATCTGCCCGTTGTCGGCCTGCTATTCCAGAGCCAGAGCGCGGAAAAGGAAAAAACGGAGATCATCTTTATGATCACGCCGCACATTATATGAATCAACCTCAAACATCCAACTTCAAACTTCCAAACAAAAGGCAAATGACAATGAACAACAATCAAGGGGATAAGGTATACGATATTAGAGAAAGATTGTTGCGCTTTTCCCGGAGGATAATTTCTTTAACGAAATCATTGCCACGAACAATCGACAGCGAAGTGATTATCAAGCAGATGGTTAAATCGGGGACTTCGATAGGGGCTAATTTTGAGGAGGCAGATGGCGCACTGACGAAAAAAGATTTTATCAATAAGGTCGCGATTGCCAGAAAAGAGGCAAAAGAAACAAAATATTGGCTTAAAATAATCGCGGGTAATTATTTGGCCAAGGAGTTGATTGAACAGGATATCAAGGAGGCGGAAGAAATCATCTGTATTTTAAGTGCAATACTAAAAAAGCTTGGGTATCAATTCAGATTGTAAATTGGCATTTGTTGTTTGTCATTTGTTTGGGGGTTGGAAGTTTGAAGTTGGATGTTGGAAGTTTATAGCGGAACAATCCTGATCTTGCCCAAGGCTCCCAGCTGGTCGCCTTTAATGATCAAAACCCCGTCCAGCCCCCGGATCTTCTTTGCCAGCTTGAGCCCTTTTTCGATGTCGGCCGCTTCCGTGACGGCGTTGCCGACGGCGGTGGCGGCCGCGTCGGCCAGCAAAGCGTTTTCAGCGATGACGACCACCGCGTCGGCTTTGCCGAAGCTGAACGAAGGGCCGACGGTGCCGGAAGAGGTGCAGACGGAAAAAGGGCGCGGCCGCGGCTCAAGCTCGAGGGCGATCTTTTCCGAGAAAGGCGACGGCCCGGCAAAAATGCCGACCTTGCGCGGCTGGTTTATTTTCAAATAAATGTCGCCGCCGTTCTCCACGATCAGCTCATCGCTGAATTGCCGCAGCTCGCGGCCGACGAACTGGGCGAGTGCCCCCGCCACCGCCGCCATCGGCCCGACCCGCACCCGGCGGGCGGCGTCGGCCATCTCTCTGGCGATCGGCGGGGCGTGGTACTGGACGCGGTGGACGGAAAGGGTGTCCCGGAATTTCCGGTCGGTGGCGATGTAGGCTTCCAGCTGCTGCCGGTATTTCAGCACGGCGGCCATGGCTTTGTCGCAGAGGTTGCTCTCGGCCAGGATCAGGAGGTCGGTCTCTTTCTCGATCACCTCGAACTTGACGAGGTTGTCGGCCCGGACGTAGTTGCGGTAGGCCCGTTCCTCGTAGGCCATCAGAGCACCCCTTTGGTCGACGGCACTCCTTTTTTCCTCGGGTTGATCGCGCAGGCCTGCGACAGCGCGACGCCAAAGGCCTTGAAGATGGCTTCCAGCTTGTGGTGAGTGTTCTTGCCGCGCACCAGGTCGATATGGAGCGAGATGCCGGCTTTGTAGACGAACGATTCGAAAAATTCCCGGAGCAGTTCGGCGTCAAGATAAAGCTTGATCACCCCTTCGCCCGTCTTGGCGTAGATCAGTTCCTTGGGAAATTTGGCTTTGAAGGTAAAGTGGGGCCGGCCGGAGATGTCGACCGCCGCTTTGACCTCGGCCAGCGCTTCGTCCATCGGCAGATAAGCGTGGCCGTAGCGCTCGATCCGCAATTTCTTGCCGAGCGCCCTGGCGAACGCTTCGCCCAGGGCCAGGCCGGTGTCCTCGACCAGGTGATGGAGGTCGACCTCCAGGTCGCCTTTGGCCGTCAGCTTCAGGTCAAAGAGGCCGTGTTTGGCGAAGAGCGTCAGCATATGGCCGATGAAGGGGATCGGATAATCGAGCTGCCCCCGGCCGGAACCGTCGATGTTAAGGTCGATTTTGATGTCGGTCTCTTTGGTCTTTCTGAGCAGTTTAACTCTTCTTCCCATTTCCCCCGCCTTTATTTATTGAAAAAGTTTTCCCTGTTCTCTCGTCCTGCCGCTCTTCAGTTTCTTCCCGACATGGGTGGCGCCGGCCGGGGTGACCAGCCGGCCGCGCGGCGTCCGCTCGATGAAGCCGATCTGCATCAGGTACGGTTCGTAGACGTCCTCGATCGTCTCGACCTCTTCGGAAATGCCGGCGGAGAGCGTTTCCACCCCGACCGGCCCGCCGCCGAACTTATCGATGATCGTGATCAGGTATTTGCGGTCGATCTTGTCGAGCCCGAACTCATCGACCTCCATGGAATTGAGGCACTGCTGGGCGATCTCCAAATTGATCTTGCCGGTCCCCTTGACCTGCGTGTAATCGCGCACGCGGCGCAGGAAGCGGATGGCGATGCGCGGCGTGCCGCGCGCGCGCTTGGCGATCTCGACCGCGCCCCGGTCGTCTATGGCGATGCCGAGCGAACCGGCCGCCCGGACGACGATCTCTTTTAATTCTTCGGGCGCGTAGAATTCCAGCCGGCTGACGATGCCGAAGCGGTCGCGCAGCGGGGCGGAGAGGAGGCCGATGCGCGTGGTGGCGCCGACCAGCGTGAAGCGCGGCAGTTCGAGGCGGATCGAGCGGGCGCTCGGCCCCTTGCCGATGATGATGTCGAGCCCGAAGTCTTCCATGGCCGGATAGAGCACTTCCTCGACCACCTTGTTCAAACGGTGGATCTCGTCGATAAAAAGGATGTCGTGCGCCTTGAGGTTGGTCAGGATGGCGGCCAGGTCGCCGGGCCGCTCGATCGCCGGGCCGGCGGTGATCTTGATGCTGGCGCTGATCTCGTTGGCGATAATGCCCGCCAGCGTCGTCTTGCCGAGGCCGGGCGGGCCGTAAAAGAGGAGGTGCTCAAGCGCCTCGCCGCGTGCCCGGGCGGCGTCGATATGGATCTGCAGGTTTTTCTTGATCGGTGACTGGCCGATGAAATTGTCGAAACGGCGGGGGCGCAGGCTGGCGCAGGCGAGGTCTTCCTCGCGCGCCGCCAGCGAGGTCAGGCTAACCGCCTTTTCCGGAGTAGAGCCGTTTGTATTCAAAGTAACTCCCCATCACTTTTTGCACGTAGAGACGCGTTTCCCGGGAAGGGATGCTCTCCACGAACTCATCGACATCGACCAGGCCCAGACTGTCATTATACCAGTTTTTGACGTATTTTTTGACCTTATTGGGCCCGCCGTTATAGCCGGCGAGCGAAAGGTAAACATTGCCCTGGAAGTTCTTGACCAGGTTGGAGAGATAATAAATTCCCATTTCGATGTTCAGGACGGGTGTGAACAGTTTTGAGGTCCGGTAATGGCTCTTGTCCAGGTCCCTGGCGATCGCCCGGCCGGTCCGCGGCATGATCTGCATCAGGCCGCGCGCGCCGGAGCGGGAAACGGCCCGCGGATTGAACCGGCTCTCTTCCCTGATGACCGCCAGGACGAGATAGGGATCAAGGCCGAGCGCGCCGGCCTTGGCGCTGACATTGTTCCAGTAACCTTTGGGATAAGCCAGCTGCCAGATCTTCCGGGGGACGGCCGAGGGCTGGCCGGCGATGACCGCCGCCTTCACCTTACGGTCGGCGAACTTGATCGGCGTCTTGTACTCGCCGGAGTGGACGAGCAGTTCCCCGAGCCTGGTCTGGGCGGAATCCTTTTCGACATCTGAGGTCAGGTCAACCAGATACTTGGCCTCGCCTGCGGCGTAGGCGGACAGGCCGAGATCCATCAAAGCCTTGTACCTGGCCAGATGTGCCTGGACCTCCCGGCTGCTAGCCACCGCGGTCGAGCCGGCCCGGATCTGTTCCCAGATCTCCATGACGGCGGCCAGCCCCTCCTGGTCTTTTTCGTCCAGGTTGGAGAGGGCCTGGGAAAACTCGTCGCCGTCAAAGGTCGGCTGTTCGGGGACGTCACGCCCCGCCTCCTTCAGTTTTTCTTTGGCGCGGTAAGCATAATAGGTATGGTCAAAGCGTTTGGCTAGCTGATCGTAGATGTTCAGGGCGGCCGTCCGGTTGCCCAGTCGCTCCTCGGCCTTCGCTTCGAAAAAAGCGCAGCGGGGAGTGTCGGCCCCGGGCCGGTAAGACTCCGCTGACTGCGCAAGATGGAAATAAGCGGCGGCGTTCTTGAAATCGCCGCCCCAGTAATAGACTTTGCCGAGGCGCCAGATCGCGGCCGAGACCGACTGGCTGCGGGGGTACTTGGTGATGATTTCGTAATAGGAGTTCAGCGCGCCGGTCAGGTCGCCGTTAAGTTCTTTATAATAGGCCGCCCAGTAGATGGCATCATCGCACAGGCCTGAGCCCGGATAACAGGCCGGGACCTTTTCCAGAGTTTTAATCGCCCGTTCGTAGCGGCCTCTCCGCCCGTAAGCCAGGCCAAGATAGTAGGTGGCGCGGCCGGCCAGGTTCGCCGGCCCCCGGGCCGCTTTTTCCAGGTCGCTGATCGCCGCCGGGTTGTTCATCTGGATTTCCGCGCGGCCCAGCATCAGCATGGCTTCGCCGTTGTATTTGCTCCCGGGGAACTCCCTGGCCAGTTTGCCAAAAACATTGGTGGCCGTTTCGTAGGCACCATCGTCAAAATAACTCATCCCCTGCTTGAAAAGGGCGTGGGCGCTGGCCTGAAACCTGGGCAGTTTTCCCCGGTGGCTTCTTTTTAACCGCTTGATCGCCAGGCGCGCTTGTTTGCCGAAGGAGCTCAACGGATAATTGAGGTCGGTCGTTTCGTAAGCCAGGTAGGCCGCCGCCCAGTTCTTTTGCCTTTCGGCGGTGAGGCCGATCAGGTAGCTTGCTTCCGGCGCGGTCTCCGCGTCCGGCGTTTTATCGATCGAGTCGCGGAAAACCTTGATCGCCCGCGGGTAATTCTTCAGGTGAAAGTGACTTTTACCCAGCGCCAGAGCGGCCTGGGGCGCAAGCAGGCTGTCCGTAAAGTCGTTCAGGAAAGTTTTGAATTCAGCGGCGGCGGGCCGGTCGTCCCCCCGGTCAAAATAGATTTTGCCGATCTCGAAGCGGGCGTAGTCGCGCAGGGCGAAATCTTCGTCGGCGGCGCAAGCCCGCAGCAGGGGGAGGGCGGCTTCGGCGCTGCCGGCCGCCCGCAGCGCCACGGCCCGGGCGAAGATGGCCGTGCTGTCCGGCGCGGCGGCGCCGCTCCCCCCCTCAGCTGATTGCGCGAAGAGCGGCGTGGCGAAAAGTAAGAGTAAAATTATGGCCGTGATCTTAAGCCGCATGGCGTTTGTCTTGACCATTATAGCATCAACTGTAGTATAATTACAGCATGCCAGAACTCCGGCAAAACCCGGCGACCAAGGAATGGGTCATCATTGCCACAGAGCGGGCCAAACGCCCCGAAGAACTCGGCACCGGCGTGATTAACACTCCCCCGAACGCTAAAGACAGCTGCCCTTTCTGCCCCGGCAACGAAAAAATGACCCCGCACGAGCTGTTCTCTTACCGGACTTACGGCACCGCGCCCGACACTCCCGGCTGGTGGATCCGCGTGATCCCGAACATGTACCCCGCGCTCCAGCCGCAGGGCAACCCCGACCGGGTGGAGATCGAGAACCTTTTCCTGTGCATGAACGGCATCGGCGAGCACGAGGTCCTGATCGAATCACCCGAACACACGGATTCGCTCGCCACCATGTCGCAAAAGCAGATCGAAGAGATCTTTCTCGCCTACCGCGAGCGCTACATTGCCATGAGCCAGGACCCGCGCTTCGAAATGATCACCATCTTCAAGAACCACGGGCTGAACGCCGGCACTTCGCTCCACCATCCCCACTCGCAGATCATCGCCACGCCGATCACGCCGATGCATATCCGCCACCGCATCCAGGAAGCGATGCGCTATTTCGACGATCACGGCAGCTGCGTTTACTGCGACATCATCGAAAAAGAGCGCAAGCTGGGTGACCGGGTCGTGGCCGAGACGGAAAATTTCATAGTGTTAGAGCCGTTCGCCGCGCGCACGCCGTTTGAAACGGTAGTGATCCCCAAGACCCATGCTTCGACCTTTGATTCGATCCCGCCCGAACGCTGCAAGGAACTGGCCTACGTCATGCGGCTGACGCTGGTCAAGCTTTCCCGCTCGCTCAACAGCCCCGACTATAATTATATAGTTTTTTCCTCGCCCTGCCACGAGCGCTCGCTCGAATACTACCACTGGTACATCATGATCCTGCCGCGCGTCGCGGCGGTGGCCGGCTTCGAGCTCGGTTCGGGGATTTACATTAATACGGTCATTCCCGAAAGCGCCGCCAAATTCCTGCGCGAAACCCCGTTTGAATGAAGAAAAAGGGGCCGCTCCCCTTCGTCAGCCGCGGCGGGCTGAAGCTCGATCACGCATTACAAGAATTTCAAATCACTGTCGCGGGCCGGATCGCCATTGACATTGGGGCGGCGACGGGCGGCTTCACCGACTGTCTGCTGCAGCGCGGCGCGGCCAAGGTTTACACGGTCGACGTCAGTTACGGCCAGCTGGCCTGGAAACTGCGCCAGGACCCCAGGGTCAAGGTCATTGAACGCAAAAATATCCGTTTCCTGACCCTGAAAGACCTGGGACTGACGACGTCGGACATCGGACTCGGAGTCATCGACGTTTCATTTATTTCTCTGACCAGGGTCCTGCCGGTGGTATATAATTTGCTGGCGGAACAGGCCGAAGTTGTCGCCCTGATCAAGCCGCAGTTCGAGGCCCGCCGCGAGCAGGTGCCGCGCGGCGGCGTGATCCGCGACCAGGCGGTGCGGGACGAGACGATCGCGAAAATCCAGGCCGCGGCGGCCGGCACGGGCCTCAAACTGGGCGGCCTGACCCAGTCGCCGATCAAAGGAGCGGACGGCAATGTCGAATACCTCATCCGGCTCATTAAGTGAGCTATTAAGAAAGCGCGGTTACCAGATACTGGGGATCGGCCAGAAGGAAAGCGTGATCGTCAGGCAGGACGGGCGGGAACATCTGGGCGAATCAGTAGCCGAATACACTGTTTCTAAAAACGGCAAGAGGTATGTGGTATGGGGTATGAGGGGGGAGGAGCCAAGTGATCCGACGGAGCCGGCGCTGCGCCGCCGGCTGATCGAACTTGACCGCGCCTTCGGCCTGAACGGGATTTTGCTTGTTGATCCCGGGACGGGAAAGATCAGCGAGGTCAGCTTCAAATATCCGCGCGAGCGCGATCTCGATCTCTACTTCCATTTTTTCGGCGCGCTGTTTATTGTCGCGCTGGTAATTGGTATAATCTGGCTGATGGTCGCCGTTAGGCTTTTTTAAGTAAAAAGGGAAAGGAAAAAATGACGACAGTCGGGATCATTTATAAAAAAGAGGACAGGCTGATCGCCGCCACGGCGGAGCAGGTCGCCCGAGACCTGAAAAAACTCGGCTACCGGGTCGATCTCTCCCGGGCCGAATTTGTCATCACGCTCGGCGGAGACGGGACGATCCTGCGGGCGGCGCGGCTCTTGGCGGCCAGGAAAATCCCCATCTTAAGCGTTCATCTGGGCGGGGTCGGTTTCCTTTCCGAGCTCCAGCTGACCGAACTGAAAGAGGCGCTCGGCCGGATCAAGAGGGGGAAATCACAGCTTGACGAACGGACGATGGTCGAGGCACGGCTCGGCGCCAAGAAGCTGCTTGCCCTGAACGACGTGGTCATCGGCAAGAGCGGGATCTCGCGGGTGATCAAGTTCGAACTGGAAAATATCGGAGGGTACGCGGCGGACGGACTGATCATCTCGACCGCTTCCGGCTCAACGGCCTATAATCTGGCGGCCGGCGGGCCGCTGCTGTCGCCTGACTCCCCCAGCCTGGTCGTTTCGGCGATCTGTCCGCACAGCTTGAGCAACCGCTCGCTGGTGCTGGACGGGCCGGTCAATTTTAAGCTGCGGCGGGGGGACGAAGTGATCCTGACCGCCGACGGCCAGCAGGTGGCGCCGGTCAAGCCGGGCCAGCGGGTAGTGATAGCCCGCTCGGCCTTGAAGACGCGGTTCATCCGTTTGAAAGAATACGATTTTTTCGGGCGGGCGCGGGAAACCTTCGGCTTCGCCGGCGCCGATTAATTGCGGGGCCGGCCGCCGTTCAAGGCGGCTAAACAATCAAGATTCTGGATCAGGAAGAAACTGCGCGGCTCCGAAAGATTGGCGGCGGCGGTATAGGGGAAGACCGGGAAAAGCGTCAGCTTGACCGTTTTGGCCTCGATCAATTTCTCAAAATAAGTGAAGAGCGCGCTGCGTTCCGCGGTCTCGATAACTTTGGCATTGTTCTGGATGTTCATGCTCTTCACCCCTTAAAAATAGCTGCGTTTGCCGGCCTCGCGTTTTAAAAAGATATCGGCAAAAACCCTGACGAACTGGCCGGACGGCCCCTCGACTTTGCTCATCCAGAGGGCGCGCTGGACATGGTTGACGCGCTTTTCCTGCCCTGCCTGGGAGATCGAAGCGACGTCGTATTGATGTTTGTGTTCCTGGTTGTCCATTTTCTTCCGCCTTCTCTTGCCCTTTCTTGCCCTCTTCCTTTCCCATATATATATCGACAGGTTCGGGCGGAAATTTCACTTTATTGTGCTATAATTTACCCATGGACCAGTTGCTGAAAAGCAAATACCGCACCGGCCAGAAATTGTCGGAAAACCCCTTCAGCGTCACTTACCGCGGCAGTTTGATCGGCGGCGAAAAGCCGGTCGTCATCAAGATCTACAAGCGCGGCACGCTCAATTCCTCGCTGATCAAGAGCATGAAGCAGCGGGTGAGGGACTTTTCCCTCCTGAGCCACCACGGCATCGCCAGGCTGCTCGACGGCGATTACGGCTGGCAGGGCTTCTATTTCGTGCGCGAGTTTATCGATGGCTCGAGCCTGGAGGAAATGCTGTCCCGTGACGGGAAGCTCGGCGCCGAGAAGGCGCAGGCGGTCGCCGGCGAAGTGCTGGAAACGCTGGCGCTGACGCACGCCAAGGGGATCGTGCACGGCGCGCTCAAGCCGTCAAATATTTTCATCGACCGGCAGGGGCTGGTCAAACTGGCCGATTTTGTCGTCGAAGGCGAGATCAAGAGCGCCCTGCCGCAGCGGGTGATCGAGGTGCTGGAGAACGCGTGCTACGCTTCGCCCGAGGAGCTGGCCGGCCAGCCGGCCGGCGCGGCCTCCGACCTTTACGCGCTGGGGCTGGTCCTTTTTGAACTGGCGACCGGCCAGCCGGCCGTGGCCGGCGTCGGCGGCAACCTGGCGAAACTCCGCGGCGGCCTGCCCGACGCCGCCGAGCTTGGCCGCCTGCCGAACTATTTGCGGGAGATCGTCGTCAAGGCGCTGCAGCGCGATCCGCTGCTCCGCTTTGCCTCCGCCGCCGAGTTTCGTGAAAGCCTGGCGCACAAAACGATCCTGCGGCGCCGGCGCGGCGATCAGGAACTGGTCCGGATCTTCGAGAGCGTTGTCACTCAATACGGCGGCGAAGAGATCACCATCGAGCATGAGGCGCTCCAGGATGTCGGGCGGCTGCGCCTGCGCTGGGGGCAGGAGAAGCACCGCAACTGGATACTGGCGGCGGTCTTGCTGGTGGCGGTGGCGGTCGGCGTGCTTTACGCCTTTTTGATGGGGAGGTAAAAATGATCGCGGCTTATTTAAGCTGGTATCTGGTGCTGGTGATCGTGGCCAGCCTGGTGGTCAGCCTGCTGACGGCCCGCCTTGGCTTGCCGGCGCCGCGGCTGATCGTCACGCTCTTTGTGATCCTGATCCTGTCGCCGCTGGTCGTCGGCTACCTTTACGTGGTTTATTTCGATTCGCTGCCGGAAGTGATCGTGCCGGCGGTGACCGGGGTGACGCTCGAGGTGGCCCGCGAACGGCTGGCGGCCGTTGACCTGCAGGGCCGGGAGGCGGGCCAGGTCTACGAGCCGAAATATCCGGAAGGCATTATCATTTCACAGCGCCCCGAGGCGGGGCGCAACGTCAAGGTCGGCCGCGTCGTCAACTTAATGATCAACTCGGGGGAGAGCAAGGTGCCGGTGCCGAACGTGATCGGTCAGCTGATCTCGCAGGCGGGCGGGATCCTGCAGGCCGCGCAGCTGCGCATCGGCGACATCCGCTGGGAAAAAAATCCGGGGCAGGCCGAGGGGACGATCATCGCGCAGGAGCCGATGCCGGGCGAGCAGGCTGTCTTTGGCTCGCGGGTCGACCTGCTGGCGGCCACCAGCGCCGAGGTCATTACCGAAGAAAGTTCGGAGGAAGGGAAGAAGTTAAATGAAAGGGAATAAATTGCTGATCGCGCCTTCGCTCCTTTCGGCCGATTTCACCAGGTTAGCGGAAGAGATCGCGGCGGTGGAGCGGGCCGGCGCCGACCTGATCCACGTTGACGTGATGGACGGGCATTTTGTCCCCAACATCACGGTCGGGCCGCTGATCGTCAAAGCCGCGCGGAAAGCCACCAAGCTGCCGCTAGATGTTCATCTGATGATCGAAAATCCCGACCGCTTTATCCCTGATTTTGCCCGGGCCGGCGCCGACATCATTACTATCCATGTGGAAACCTCCAAAAACCTTGACGAGGACATTGAACTGATCAAAATGAACGGCGCCCAGCCGGGGGTGGTCGTCAATCCCGCCACGCCGGTCGAGAGCATTTTTCGCGTATTGGATAAAGTGAACATGGTCCTCCTGATGTCGGTCAGTCCCGGTTTTGCCGGGCAAAAGTTCATGCCGGAAGTGTTAGAGAAGATCAGAAAGCTGAGAGAGAAAATAACTAATTCCCCGCATTTAAATGAGGGGAATAATATGCCTCCCGACATAGAAGTCGACGGAGGCATCACTCCTGAGACTGCAAAGCTGGTCATCAAGGCCGGCGCGAACGTGCTGGTCGCCGGTTCGTCGATCTTCTATTCCAAGGATTACGCGGCGGCGATCAAAGGCTTAAGAGGCTGACATGTGGACCGAAGACGACGTCAGGTTCATGCGCGAGGCGCTCGATCTGGCCAAATCGGCCGAAGGCCGGACTACCCCCGACCCGATGGTCGGCGCCGTGCTGGTCAAAGGAGGCCGGATCATCTCCGTCGGCTACCACGGCGAGGTCGCCACTCCCCACGCCGAGGCCTGGGCGATCCAGAAGGCCGGCGAAGCGACCAAAGGCGCCACTCTCTATGTCAACTTCGAACCGTGCGCCCATTACGGCAACAACCCGCCCTGCGCCCACCTGATCGTCAACGCCGGCGTCAAAGAAGTCGTCGTCGCCACGAAAGACCCCAATCCCCTTGTCAACGGCCGGGGCCTGAAGCTCTTGCAGCAAGGCGGAGTGAAAGTCAGGGTCGGGCTGCTCGAGGACGAGGCCAGACAGATGAACGAAGTCTTTATCAGGGCGATCACCAAAAAGACGCCGTTCGTCCTGATGAAATCGGCGATCACCCTCGACGGCAAGATCGCCACGCGGACCGGCGCCAGCCGCTGGGTGGCGGGGCCGACCTCGCTGCGTTTCGCCCACCATTTGCGCAATCTTTACGACTCCATTCTGGTCGGTGTCGGCACCGTGCTGATCGATAATCCGAAACTGAACGTCCGCCTGGTCAAGAAGATCAAAAACCCGGTCCGGATCGTGCTTGATGCGAATGCCCGGACGCCGCTGCGGGCCAGGGTGCTTTCCGGCGGCCAGAGAACGATCATTGTCGCCGGCCCGCAAGCGCCCCGGTCACGCGTCAAAGCGCTGCAGGCGAAAGGCGCGGAGATGCTGACCGTCCCGGCGCCGGACGGCAAGATCGACCTGAAGCGGCTGATGAAAGAGCTTTATAAAATGAAGATCACCAGCGTCATGGTCGAAGGCGGCGGCGAGGTCAACGCTTCCTTTATCGAGGCCGGGCTGGTCGACAAAGCGATCATCACCATCGCCCCCAAGTTTTTCGGCGGCCGGGCAGCCAAGACCAATGTCGAAGGGAACGGGATCGCCTTTCCGGCGCAGGCGCGCCGGCTGAAGAAAATTCACATCGAACGGCAGGACGAAGATATTATCATCAGCGGCTATTTTAAGTGAAGTTCCCCCCATGCTAAAAATTGGCTCGTACGAACTCCCCTCCAATATCCTGGTGGCGCCGATGTCGGGCTGCACCGACCTCCCTTTCCGGCTGATCGCCCGCGAGGCCGGCGCGGCACTCTGCTTTTTCGAAATGATCGACTGCAACGCGCTGACCCACTGCGCCGAGCGGACGCTCAAAACTTTGCTGCGGAGCGAACCGCGCGACCGGCCGGTCGCCGCCCAGCTGGTCGGCGCCGAGCCGGAGGCGATGGTGGCGGGGGCGCGGATACTGCTGGAGCGCAGCGCCGTCCCGTTCCTCGATGTCAACGCCGCCTGCCCCGTGAAAAAAGTCACCAAGAAAAAAGCCGGGGCCTACTTGCTGACCAGGCCGGAGCAACTGGCCCTGATCATCAGGCGGCTGGGAGAGGAATTCCACCTGCCGATCACCGTCAAACTGCGGACCGGCTATCAGCGCTGCAACGAAAGAGAGCTTATCCGTATCGTCAAAAAATGCGAGCAGGCGGGGGCGGCGGCGATCTTCGTTCACGGGCGGACCGTGGCCCAGCTCTACCACAGCGAAGTCAATTATGAGGCGATCAAAGCAGTGAAAGACCACGCGGGCGTGCCGGTCTTCGGTTCCGGCAATATCATGTCGCCGGAACTGGCGAAAAAAATGCTCGACCTGACCGGCTGCGACGGCGTGATGGTGGCGCGCGGCGGGCTGGGCAACCCGTTCATCTTCAAAGAAATCGATTTTTATTTAAAGACCGGCCGCCTGCTGCCCGAGCCGAGCCGGCGGGAGCGGAAAGAGGCGCTCAAGCGGCATCTGGCCTACGCCGACCGGTACTTCAGCCCGGCGGCCAGGAACCGGGTCGGCGTGATGCGCAAGATCGCCATCTGGTACCTGAAAAAATTCCACGGCGCCGCCCACTGGCGCGACCGGGTCACCCGCGCCGGCAGCTACGAAGAACTGCTTGAACTAACGGAGGCGATCCCGGCATGAGGAAAGTCGTTTTAGCGTCGGCCTCGCCGCGCCGCGCCGAGTTGCTGAAAAATATCCTCGCTAACGTTGAGATCGTGCCGAGCCGGATCGATGAGGCGGGGATCAGGGCGAGAACGCCCGAGGCGTTCGCGGTCAAAGCGGCGGCCGCCAAAGCGAGAGAGATCGGGAAAAAAAAGAAGAACGCGGTCGTGATCGGCGCTGACACGGTCGTGGTTTTGGGCAGAAAGATTCTCGGTAAGCCGAAAGACGCGCCGGACGCCGTGAAGATACTCAAGTCGCTTTCGGGCAAAACTCACCGGGTGATCACCGGCTTGGCGGTCCTTGACACGAAGAGCGGGAAGCTACTGACCCATCACGAAACGACCAAAGTAAAGATGAAGAAATTACCGATCGAAGATATCATCGGTTATGTGATGACCGGCAGCCCGCTGGACAAGGCCGGCGCCTACGGCATCCAGGAGATCGAGGCGATGTTCGTCGAGAGGATCGACGGCGATTTCGACAATGTCGTCGGCCTGCCGGCCGCCGCGCTGCTCAAATTGCTCCGGGCCTTGGTATAATTAAAATATGTGCTACGCGATACCGGGCAAAGTCACGGCGATCAGCGGCAAGACGGTCACCGTAGATTATTTCGGCGAAAAGAAAAAAGCGATCAACGAGATCGTCAATTTGAAGTTAGGCGATTATATTTATGCCCAGGGGGGCTACGTCATCCAGACGGTGCCGGCCAAAGAGGCGGTCGAGACCCTTGAGACCTGGAAAGAGCTCTTCTTCGAACTGCGGGAGACCGACGTCAGGCTTTCCCGCCGGCCGGCCGAAGAGACCGGCGTCAGCCGGGAGGTTTCGTTGATACTCGACAGAGCGGCGGAGGGGCGCGAGCTGAAACGGGAAGAACTCCACAAACTTTTCTTGCTTGAAAACCCGGCGGAACTCGACCAGCTTTACAAGACCGCCAACTTCCTCCGCCAGAAATATCTTGCCAATTCCTGCTGTGTCCACGGGATCATCGAATTCTCCAATCATTGCAAAAACGATTGCGTTTACTGCGGCATCAGGCGGAGCAATACGATCCTCGAGCGCTACCGGATGACCGATGACGAGATCCTGGCGGCGGTCGCCGAGGCGGTGGAAAAGCACGGCTTCAAGGCGCTTGTCCTGCAGTCAGGTGAAGACCCCGAGTTCAGCGTTGACCGGCTGGATAACCTGATCCGGGAGATCAAAAAACGCCACGCCGTCCTGATCTTCATCTCGGTCGGTGAGATCGGGCGGGCGGGCTTGAAGAAGCTGTACGAAGCGGGGGCGCGGGGGCTGTTGCTGCGTTTTGAGACCGGCGATCCCAAACTTTACGCCAACCTGCACTGCGGCGATGAGCTGGAAGACAGGTTGCGGGATTTGCGCGACGCGTACGAACTCGGCTATCTCATCCTGACCGGCGGCCTGATCGGCCTGCCGGGCCAGTCGCTTGAGAGTCTGCTTAATGACATCCTGCTGACCAAAGAGCTGAAGACGGAGATGTATTCGTTCGGCCCCGTTTTGCCAGACGGTCCGAAGACTGAACTTGTCCTGAAAGTCCTGGCCGTCAGCAGATTGATCGACCCGCAGAACGCCAAGATCGTCGTGACGACCGGGTTCGAAACGCTTGACCCGCAGGCCAGGCGTCTGGGCCTTTTAGCCGGGGCCAATTCGGTCATGCTCAACGTGACGCCGCTGAAGTTCAGAAAGCTCTACGACATCTATCCCGACCGCGCCCACACCGAAGAGACGATCGAGGAACAGATCAAGACAACTTTAGAGTTGCTTTATTCCTTAGGGCGAGCCCCGACCGACCTCGGTGTTTAGCCCCTTTCTTACTATTATTTGCTATGGGTCCCCACACTAAAGTGTGGGGAATAATTATCGACGATAAATTCCACACACTTTAGTGTGTGGTTTCAATCTTATTCGCTTTGGCCAAATTCCGGGGAAACTCC
>JAFGHC010000020.1 GCA_016939335.1 Candidatus Saganbacteria bacterium | reverse complement strand
CACAATAATATTTCGGAATATGCGGGATCCCGATGATTTCATTATTATTCGAAAATAATGTCCATCGGGAAAGTCCTCTCCGCGGCAAATTTTACTGCGTAAAATTTAAGAATGAGGAAGAGGGACAGGAATGAGGCGGGATACATTACGCAGTAAAATTTCCCTCATTCTTATCCCTCATTCCTGCGAGGCAAAATATGTTTGATTTTGAAAAGTTCGATGTTTATATAAAAGCCAAGTTGTTCACCAAAGATATATCCAATTTATTGTCCGGCCTGAAAAACGTCCACCCTCGCCTCATCGACCAGCTGCAAAGAGCCGCGCTTTCAATCCCGTTAAACATCGCAGAAGGGGCTGGCCGTTATTCTAAGGCGGACAAAAAGAACTTCTATGTCATTGCGCGCGGGTCTGTTTTTGAGTGTGTAGCAATAATTGACATCTTGTTTGACATGGGCCAGATAGATGGGGTTAAAAAAACAGGTTTTTATAACAGACTTGAAGAATTGTCGAAAATGATTTCTGGCCTTATTAATTCCCAAAGATAACGTTTTTTAAGCACCTAATTCCTCATCCCTCTTCCTATTCCTTTCCGGCCTCATTCCTCATTCTTATCCCCATCCCTTCCCAGCCCCATTCAGATAGATGTGCGCCCGCTTATCATTTAATAAAATAATATTAATTAACAAGGCTTGGATAGAATACAACTACATCCGCAAAATAGTTTTTTGAACCATAATGATCAATTTCAGAATATTCCTTATGAAGGCGTTTTAATACTTCAACATAATCGCCATCCCCCATCAATGTAGAAGGGCCAAGTCTTCGGGTATAAAAAAATGCGATTTTCTTGTCACAATTATAATAATCGCAAGCATTTTTTAATTGCTCAAATAATTTTCCATTTTTATCTTCTATTTTTGTTTTACAATTATTAAAGACCATTTCTTTCCACCAAGCCGCTTTTTTTGAGTCCCCAAGCAATTTGCCTTCTTCGGCCCAACTTTCCGTTCTTATGGTTTTCATTTCAATAGCATAAAATACCCCATGATGTTCTGCCTTGAAATCAGCATTTTTCTTTGTCATACCATTACATTTTATGAACATTGGGAGCTTTTCTATATCATTAAACCCGTTATTGTTTAAATCTAAAACAAATAATGGCTCCGCTATAATATCGTGAAATTTATCTGGATCGTCAGTCAATAAACCATTGGAAAAGTTAAATCTGCTCTTAAATGCTGCGCCAGAGAGTTTTAATATATCTTTTGATGCATTGAAACGATCTTCAAGTAACTGCAATTTCTTTTCAGCATCCCCATCTCCGAACATAGATTCATGCAAATAAAATATCAAGTCATATCTCATTAAATTAGACTCATTATTAATGCTTGATAAAACATAACGCAAATATTCTTCAAAACAATAATTTAAAAAGGGGTAGCTCTTGAGCTTATTAATTAGCCCATTGGAAATTGTCATGTAGGCAGCCTGTGCGCTGAATAATCACTCAACTACTTTTTCGTCTATTAAGTATTGCACGATCTTTTCCGCTAAAGAATCTGCTAAGACCGTAAAATTAGCAAACGCATTACCGCGCGTCATTGAAGTAGCCATCCATGCGACTTTCCCCGTTTTTACATCAAATAATCTACATTCAAACTTGATTCTTGGTTTAGAAATATAATAACCACCGCTTTTATTAGTTGTGCTATTATATTGTATTGAGTTGCCAATTATATAAGCGCTCCCCCTACTTGTCGAGGTTTCAGGGACATATGCCTGATCCTTCCAATAATCCGATACCGCTAGGATTAAAACGCCATCAATGCCATTTGTTTTCAATATTTTGCTTAATTCCTCATAAGAAAAATCCCTTGTGGGCGGAATGGTTTGGAAGCCAATTAATACTTCAATCTCTTTTGCTTGAAATGCCTTCTGCAAGGACTCTTCAGCTGTTTTCTTCAGATCTAAATCAGAAAAAGGCACAACAATAAGCAGTTTTTTATAAACTGTGTCTTTAAAATCAGGGTCTCTAAAAGATGTTACATTGGTATCTGCGCATCCACAAATTAGGAATAAGGCGAAAAATAAAATAAATAATCTATTCATTTTAATGATCACAAAAATATTTCCTTAAAAATAATTAAATTTCAAGTCCCCTTAAAAACAGCCCGCCATCATTGAAAGGGGACCAGCTTTCTTTTACTTTTCTTCACTGAAACATAGATATTATAACACAAAAATGCAAATAGCATCTTCCGCCAGATACTTCAAGCAGCGGTTTTTTTCAACGTATGGGGGAGAAAAAACCGCTTCTTCGACAAACCTACATTCTGTGTAGGTCTTTGTTCTTGCATCCATGAATAGTGCTTGCCCGCCGTAGGAGGGTTGGGTATAATCAGTGAGATGGCCCGGCGCGGAATGGCTTGAAGATCATCGGGTCGAGGCATTTTCCCTTTACAGTGAACCATCGCTGACTTTTCTTAAAACGGGAGAGACAAAGAGGTTAAGGAGGTTGAGCTGAACTTATGAATTCAAGGTTTAGAAAAATCATTAAATCAATTGAAGACAAATATCGCCGTCTCATTAGCTCGCAACCTGCTGAGCGATCGAAAATCCCCATTAAAGGCGGTGTATATTTATTTTCTAAAGGGAAGAAGCACAAATATGTTGGTCGGGCAAAGAATCTTAAAAGGCGAGTTATCTGCCATTCAATGCCGTCTGTAAAGGATGCGCCTTTTGCTTTTAGGCTTGCCCGTAAGAAAACTAAGCGCCCTCCTACTTATAGAACTAAAGGATCGCGAAATGAATTGTGGAAAGACCCAAAATTTAGAGCCGCTTATGCCGAAGCTCAGAAGAAGATAAAAAAAATGGATGTCAGATATGTTAAAGAAGAAAAGCCGATTAACCAGGCTCTCTTAGAGATATACACCGCATTTGCGCTAAGCACCCCTTACAATGATTTCGAAGTGCACTAGCCCTTGAAGCTAGCAAAGGTACAGCCATGGGGGCTCAAAACCCCTTCCTAAGCATTTATTAAATTTTCAAACCATTTAGCGCCGCGCCAAGCGGGCGCGCTTGTCCGCCGGAGGCGGATACATTCAGCCCCATTCAAATAAATGCGCGCCCGCTGGATAGAATTTTCTAATATTCCTTGATATAACCACAAATATGTTATAATTCAAACGTTAGCAACAAATGGCTTCGTAGGCATAAATATAATATGGATTTTAAAATTCAACAAGAAGCAATTGAGCTGATAGCGAAGCACATTAATGAACGAAATAATAAACCTTATGGCATCCCTACTGTTGGTATAGAAACCAACATTGAGACTCCGCAGATTTTCGAAATTATACCCTTCGACGAAATCGACAATACTGAATTAAAAACATTCGCGGTTGATGGAAGCAAAAACAGTCATACTTTTTTCAATGGCGTATCGATCGGCTTGTACAGAGCTGGCTATATATGCTTTAATCATGGCAAACAAATCAGATTAAATGACTCCGATGACCCCATTATATTGGGCAAATCATATTCTCCAACGAATGTTTTAGTCACTTGTGACGAACACCTTTGTGCGATTTATGATGAGTTTTTAGAGCTTGCCCCGGTGAAGGCGCTTATTCGCTTCCTCTCCGATCCTGTCACAGAGATATTTGATTGGGACAAGAAAAATTTATGTCGTTCACTATCAACGTTATTAGATTTCTGTCAGGATGTGCTAGAGTGGTCTTTAATTTACGAAATAATAAGCGGTGACAAAATAAAAGCTGGGGATTTTGTTCTCAAAGACGGGCCGCTTCGCTCACTAAATATTAAACAGAAATATTTAGTCAAATTGGGCAAGTGTGCGGCATTAGATAAAGATGTAAGGTTAATTGGAATCACGAAGAAATCATCGATTAAATTGGAACTGTCATATACATTTAAGCAAATTGATAGTTATCTGCAAGACAAATTAAGGCCTAAATATCCCTTTAAGCAAAAAGACCCGTTAAGGCAAAAGTTATGCGCTTGGTTTGAGGTTTCAGATCCAGTGTTGACGAATGCTTATCAGGGTGGCGGGATGTTTGCTCATAAAGGGGTAACTGGAGGAAGAGGCACAGGCCTGTTTTTTGCTGCGCGCTTAGACTATGTTGAAAAGCTCCAAAACTATGATTGGCTCGTAGCTGATCTAAATGTATTCGATGCCATTCCTGGAATTGAGCAAAACAATCAAACGCGCGACATTAATAAGCTAAAAGCCATATTTTTCAATCTCACACGGCTTACTCAAGAACATTATATTCTTGGCTATCCCTACCCATTAGTTGAGGTACATAATTTTGTGACACTAAAAAAAGACCTTCAGGAAGAAGTCATTAATAGGGTTAAGCATTCGATGTATCAAACTCAGCATATGGATAATATTGATATTGAAAATATGTTTTTAGATATTCATTCTAGGTTTTAAGGAGGAGCGTTATGGTAGAAAAAACTGATTTCGGAGTGCTTTATGGGCAAAAGACAACAGAAGATGCTTTATTAATATATTCATCATATGAGGATGCAAAGGCGAGCCCCAAAAAAGGGGATTTCATTATTTTAACCCCTAAGAACGAAGACGGACAAAAATTCCTTACAAGAGTAGAAGCGGAAATATATGACGAGGACCCAATATTCCGATCACAAGATAAAACTTTAGTTGCAGTTCATTATGCGAGGATTGCGGAAAGAGAGCTTTCTGAACGAGATAAACAAAAAATGTTTAGCTACACTTACAAGGTCCAGATGCTCGGTACATTTACAGACAATGGTACAACAATATCATTTACCACCGCTGTCAGAAAACTACCAGTTGTTTCTTATCATGCACGCCACCTTTCAAAAAGAGAAGTTAATGCCATAATCAATCGTGACGACTCTGATGGCGCCCCTATTGGACATTTATGCATTGGTGAAGATGTTCAATTAGACAAGGGTGATATTTTATTTGATATATCCCGCCTAAAAGAACGGCGAACAATGGTATTTGCGCAATCCGGATTCGGCAAGACGAATCTCATCAAAGTATTACTTTATCATATAATTGGGGACACAAGCTACGGAAAACTGATCTTCGATTTAAATGGCGAGTATTTTCTGCGTGGGCAAAGCACCTATGGCCTTGGCAATATTAATGAGCAGAAGGTCAAAGACAATGTTGTTGTTTATTCCGACAAAGATATTTCCTCTTACAAAGATAAGTTTATCTTCGGGGGTAAAGTTAAAATTAATATGCATGAGCACCTTACCATTGGAGATATACTAAATTTTTCGACAGGCTTTTCTGAGGTAATGAAGGCATTTTTACTTTACCTAGATGAATCTGATGTGAAGGACTTTATCTCGAACATTGACGATTATGTAAAAGACCCTCAGTCACTACACAAGAAATACCCTGATTTTTGGGATGCAAAGAAAGAAGCAAGCACAAGAAATACAGTGGCTGCTATCAGAAAACGCATTGCATATTTAATCGAGGAAGGGCGTGGGCTACACAACGACAAATCCGTAATGATAGAAAATATATTCCTGCAGCTCAAACAGGGAAAGACAATAATAGTCGATCTTTCACTACATGATAGCGCAGATGCAAGCATTATTTCAACAATATTAGTGCGCAAGCTATTTGAGCATAATAAAGCTAAATTCACTAGTAACACGCCTAAAGATGTTATTGAAACAGTAATATTTGTTGAAGAAGCACAAAATGTATTGTCAGATGAATTAGTTAGATCTAATGCGAATCCTTTTGTAAGATGCGCAAAAGAAGGCCGAAAATTTAAGCTTGGCATGGTCGCCATTACGCAAAGGCCATCCGCGATATCAGATGAAATTAGAACGCAAGCGGAAAACTTTTTTGCTTTTTACATGGGCAATTCAGATGATATTAAGGCTCTTATTAAGTCAAATATACATTATGAGGGTGTTATTTCTAAGTTCATACAAAGTGAAAATATCCGAGGAAATTTGTACATGGTTTCTTCTGATAGGGCATTTGTTGCACCTTTACGAGTATTAGAATTTGAAAAACTTGTTGAGAGCAAAATATATAATGGGGATAAATTCGCAAAATAATATGAGTGGGTTAACCGTCCCAAATGATCTAATAGAGCCCCGATCCAGCTTGCGCACAGCTATTGATAATATCTTTTTATCAGGAATACCTGAAAATAGCCCGCTTGCTGAAAAAACAACCCTCTTACTTATTCGCGATTTGCTTAGATTGGGGTGGTCGTTTAATTCGAATTCAAGCAATTCTTTTGAGCTTATCCCTCCCGATGGATATGAAAAAGTTGTCGTCAAGAAAGGAATGGCTTTTAAGCGGGATGAAATGATTCGAGACAATAGAACGTGGATTGATAAACATATTGAATTTGCGCGACAGAATTTAGCAACTGGCATGGATGCCCTCAAGTCAGTAATAGACCCTATTATTGAAGTATGCGAAACACAAAAGCAAAACGATTTGTTTAGAATGTTTCGTTACTATTGGAGTTCTCCTTCGTCAGATTATGTTGGACGCAGAATTAGAATATTGATTAGAGACAAGGGGCTTCCTAATACCCCTGTTATAGGAATAGCAGCAATTGGGAGCAGTATTATTCATATTCCAGCGCGAGATAAATGGATCGGCTGGAAAATTAATATGAGGACCAATAGAATTATTTACTTGATGGACGCATATGTTGTGGGTGCACTACCACCATATAATGATTTGCTCGGCGGAAAATTGATCTCATATTTATTATCATCAAACGAGCTAAGGGAAATATATAAGAAGAAATATGCAAATGCCAAAACAATAATTAGTGGGCGGAGCCGGGTATCCGATTTGGCCATGATAATGACAACAAGTCTCTATGGGTTGAATAGTTCGCAGTATAACCGATTAAAATATCAAGGCTCATTGCTATTTAAGCCCATCGGGACAACCTCTGGATTTGGTTCTCTGCATATTTCAAATGAGACATTTTCTTCAATGCGAGAGATGTTAAAAGACAAAGGGTATGATATATCTCATAAGTTTGGAGAAGGCCCTAATTGGCGCATGCGGGTTATCCGAACAGCATGTGACATGCTTAATATGAATCCCGATGTAATTTTAAAACATTCATTTAAACGAGGATTATTCGCAATGCCTCTAATGGTGAATTGGAAAAGATTTCTAAACGATGATACGGTGAATCCAATTTATAGGAATATCCCCCTCAGAAAGCTGGTTAAATATTGGCGCACAAGATGGCTAGATATGCGCAAACAGAATAGTGAAGTTGTTAAACGAGTTGCGGACTTCTCGCCACAACACTTTGAAATATAATATTTTCATGTTAGAAGCGGTTTTTTCGACGTATGGGGGAGAAAAAACCGCTGCTTCGACAAACCTACCTTCTGTGTAGTGTTTTTTGGCGCTTGAATTTTGTTTGGTTATTGTCCCTTGGTTATTGGTTATTTACGAGCCGGGGTCAAGTTAAAAACCATGCTACAATAAGCCCCGGGGGCTAACGGTGCAAAGAAATTTCGGTCATATCCTGGTCCGGTCGGCGATCTTTCTGCTTCTGCTGGCGTCATGGCCGGCCGGCGCGGCTAAAAACTCCCCGCTAACGCTCAAACTGCTGACCGATAAAAGCGTTTACCGCGCCGGCGAACCGGTCAAAATGACGCTCTCCGTGAAAAACAGATCGGGCCGACCGGTTGCCGGCCGATTAAGCTCCGCGCAAAAATACGATTTTATCATTACCGACAAAGCGGGCAAGGTTGTCTGGCGCTGGTCGGCCGGCAAAGTCTTCGCCCTGATGATCACGCCGTTTAAACTGGGGCCGGGAGGAACGGCCAGCTATGAGGCGGGCTGGGCCGGGACCGCCCGGGTCAAACCGGGCAAATATTCGGTCAAAGGAGCGCTGCGGCTGGACCCGAAGCGGTATTACGCGGTCAGAAAGATCGAGATCGCGGAATGAGCGGCGAATAAATACGATATCTTGACTAGGGCTTGAGCCCTCTGACAATAAAAGAATTCCCAAATAAAGCCAAAAACCAATCTTTACTCGTGCCTTTAAAATACTCTTCCAGCGCCTTTTTCACCGAACGGCTTGAAAAAACCGGCGCCACATGCTTCGCCAGCCATTCTTCGCTTCTTTCGCCCCAGGCCTTCAATGCGTCTTTGTCTTTGGGAGTGACTATCTTCTTCGGCCCGGTATTTTCCCAGTTTTTCCAGACGGGGAAGCCCCGCCGAAAATGTTTCAGCGGCGACCATCCGGCAAATTCAAATCCCCTTAATCCCTGCGCTTCCATCACAGTCCTTAACTCTCCGATGGTTTGCGGCACTTCGTAGCGAAAAGGAGCGTAGATATATCTTTTGTCGGCTTTGAATTTCCGGGGGTTTAAGCCGTAAGAAAAGAAACGCATTCTTCCCGAAAAAGAATGCCAACTGGGAACCGCGACTATGACCGACCCACCCGGTTTGACCGCCGCGGCCATCTGCCGGATCACTTCGTCATAACCGGAGCGGTAATGCTCGATCACCCCGTTATTGAAAACAACGTCGTAACTTTCTCTATGTTTCTCGGCCAATTCAAAAATATTGCCTTGTTCGATCCTGACCGTCTCATCCCCCAGCCCCTTAAGCTTGGCGCCCCGGCGCGCGACTTCCACCGCCTTCCCGGACATATCGATCCCCACCCCGGAAACCCCCGCCGCCCGATGCCGCTCAAGCCAGCCCAACAATACTTTCGCGGTCCCGCAACCCGCTTCCATGATTTTTTTCGTTGCTGGAGGGGACGGTATAATCCCGTCAAATGCCTCGAAAGAACTTCTTTGGTAATTCTCCACGACATATTCACTGGCCAAGTTCCCCGGGTCACCAAACTTGGCATAGCTGTCATCCCAACATTTTGCGGAAACCCAATTTTCAATTGCCTCAACCTGGGCCGGTTCACGGCCCAGGCTGGGATGACGATGCAGTATTGCCGCCATGGAACGCGGGCCGTTAGCAGACAGGAATTCGTTTGCCTCATTTGAAGCGGAGATCGCGTCGGCAATTGCCGCCCCCGCGGCAACCGCCTTATGGACCGCGCTCGCAACCTTTTGCTCCTGAAGAGTTGGGCTCTTGGCCTCGTCCCTCCGAATTGCTCTCCTGTTCCTCCATGAATAGCCGGCGATTTCCGCAAAACCGCGCGCCACCGGGAACGGAGAGAGCGCTAAATTGATAAAGCGATTCATGCCATAAATCCATCGTAAAACGGCAGAGAGAATTTCACCGATTCGTCCGAACGCGGAGCCGCTTGCCGGGCGGCGTGTAAATCAGGTATAATTGGGACCGGACGGGGCCTTGGCATGCCGCCGTGGCGGAACTGGCAGACGCGCTAGACTCAAAATCTGGTGGGGTTTATCCTCGTGTCGGTTCAACTCCGACCGGCGGCATTTTTATGGCTCAAAATCAGGTGGGGTTTATCCCCGTGCCGGTTCTCCCGCACACAATGACCTAACTCCCCACCGCAAGCGGTGGGGTATCTTTAGCTTCCCGTTTCTTTCCCAATTCTTAGGCTTGCAACCCCAGACTAAAGTCTGGGGAATATTCCACACACTTCAGTGTGTGGTTTCAAGCCCTTTCTTTATTGCCCCTTACCCCTTCGGCCACCATAAGGTAACCCGCACCGCAAGCGGCGGGGATATCTTTAACTTTCACGTTTCTTCTCATGTTTTTTGGCTGTAACCCCAGACTAAAGTCTGGGGAATATTCCACACACTTCAGTGTGTGGTCTCACTCCCTTTATGCCTGCAAAAAGTAAGATCCGGGACCCCATACTGAAGTATGGGTAATTATTTGCCCTATATTCCACACACTTTAGTGTGTGGTCTCACCCCCTTTATGCCTGCAAAAAGTAAGATCCGGGACCCCATACTGAAGTATGGGGAATTATTTGCCTTATATTCCACACACTTTAGTGTGGGGTCTCAAGCCCATTCCTTAGTCGCAGACCTCCAATAAGCGCGCTTTTTGTTATAAACTCAAATCACGCTTGACAAACCGGCTCGGGCAAGTTACTATTATAACTGTTCCGGGCCCGAAGGCCTCTTTTTTGAGTCCTAATTTTTCCCAAATCAGCAAATAATAATGTTATTCGACCCAAAAAAACAGGCAAAATTAACGATGAATAATCACTCAATTAACAACGCGGTATCGCTTCGCGATATTATTCAATAAAAACCTTGTTGTTCATTGTGTCATTGTTAATTGTTCATTAGAACTAAGGGGGGTTAAAATGGATATCGTCGAACTGGAAGGCAAAACGCTGCAGGAGCTTTACGTCATCGCCAAGGACCTGAACATCTCCAACCTGCGCCAGCTCAAGAAACACGACCTGATTTTCAAGATCCTCGAAGCCCAGACCGAAAAGAACGGCTTCATGTTCGCCAAAGGGGTGCTGGAGATCCTGCCGGAGAACTACGGCTTCCTGCGCACCGCGGGGTACCTCCCCAGCCGCGAGGACGTTTACGTTTCGCAGACGCAGATCCGCCGCTTCGACATGCAGAACGGCGATTACGTCACCGGCCAGGTCCGCCCGCCGAAAGAAGGGGAAAAATATTACAGCCTGCTCAAGATCGAGGCGATCAACAGCGTCAACCCCGAAGAGGCCCGCCAGCGGGTCCCGTTCGACAACCTGACGCCGATCTTCCCCAACCGCCGCTATACATTGGAATATCCGGGCTGCCCGATGGCCTCCCGCCTGATCGACATGGTCTCGCCGATCGGCGCCGGCCAGCGCGCCATGATCGTCTCGCCCCCCAAGGCCGGCAAGACGACGGTCCTGAAGAACATCGCCAACAGCATCACCCATAACTTCCCCGACGCGGTCATCAAGGTCCTGCTGGTCGACGAGCGGCCGGAGGAAGTGACCGACATGCAGCGCTCGGTCAAGGGCGAAGTCGTCGCTTCGACGTTCGACGAGCCGCCGGAGGACCATATCCGGATCGCCGAGCTCCTGCTCGAATCGACCAAGCGGATCGTCGAGGCCGGCAAGGACGTCGTCATCCTGCTCGACTCGATCACCCGCCTCGCCCGCGCCTACAACCTGGTCTGCCCGCCGTCCGGCCGGACGCTCTCCGGCGGCCTCGACCCGACCTCGCTCCACCGCCCGAAGCGCTTCTTCGGCGCGGCGCGCAACATCGAGGAAGGGGGAAGCCTGACGATCATCGCCACGGCCTTGGTCGAGACCGGCTCGCGCATGGACGACATCATTTACGAGGAATTCAAGGGGACCGGCAACATGGAACTGCACCTGAACCGGAAGCTGGCCGACCGGCGGATCTTCCCGGCGATCGACGTCCGGCTGTCCGGCACGCGGCGCGAAGAGCTGCTGATGGAGGACAAGGACCTCAAGAAGATGTGGCTGCTGCGCAAGGTGATGGACAGCTACGAGACGGTCGACGCCACCGAACAGCTGATCGAGCGGCTCAAGCAGTTCAAGACGAACAAGGCGTTCATGGAGTCGGCGGACGCTAAGTAGGCTAGACCGGCTTGGAAAGAAGTTTGCCGGAGACCAAAGTAATTCTTTCCACGGCATCCAGCGGAAATTGAGCGAGCATTATCTCCAGTAATTTGTTCCGGGCCGACGTTTTGCCGTCGCCGGGCAGCAAGGGGCTCCCCTCCTCGAACAATTTCATGGTGAAGTCCCTCATCTGCTTGTAATGCAACGAATTGAGAATATATTTAACGTTCGGGACCTCTGACGGGCTCATGCTCAAGTCATTAACGCCCAGTCCGACCAGGATCGGGACCGCGACCGGGTCCGCTCCCATGTCGCCGCAAAGGCAAACGGTTTTTTTCTGACGGTGGGCCGCCTCGATCAGCAGCCTGACGCCGGCCAGCAGGGAAATATGATAAGGATCGTACAGGCCCGCCACGCCGGCATTGCCCCGGTCGATGGCGAACATGTACTGGCTCATGTCATTGGTCCCGATATTGATATAATCCGCTTCTTTCGCCAGCTGATCGGCAAAGAAGATGACCGACGGCACTTCGGCCATGACCCCGATCTTGATATTCGGATTGAATTTGACCCTTTTCGCCGTCAGTTCTTCCATTTGCCGGCGCACCAGTTTTTTGGCGTCGGCAAACTCATGCAATCTGCTGACCATCGGGAACATGATGGAAGCCAGCGGATTTCGGCCGCTGGCGCGCAGGAACGCCCTGATCTGGGACTTGAAGACCTCCCGTAAGACGTCATTGTGGTCCATCAGGCGGATGCCCCGCAGGCCCAGCAGCGGGTTTTCCTCGCCCATGTCGATCCCCATTGTCAAAGCGAGAGCATCCGTGATCTTGTCGCCCCCCAGGTCGAGGGCCCGGAATTTGACTTCGCCGTCGATGGAAGAATATTCCCTGGCCAATTCGTCTTCCGACGGCAGGGCCGCGCGGTTCAAAACGTCCCCCTCGGTCCTGACCAGGCCGACGTTGTCAATCCCGAACGTTTTGGCCACCGGGTATTCCCTGACGCTGAAAAGGTTCGCTCCCAGCCTGACCTCGTGACCGTCGGCCGTGGCGGATTTGCGCCCCGCGACAACGTCCCTGACCTTGGCCGTATAAGCGTCATGCCGCTGTTTTTGCGCGTGTATCTCTCCCATTCTTTCGGGCGATGGGTTCAGCACCACCTCGCCTTTGATGCCGTTAACCGCGGCCGTCATCCCTTCGCCGATTTTGCTCAGCAAACCGCCGATCCCAAGCACGCACGGGATCCTCAAACCCTTGGCCACGACCGCCGCGTGGGAAGTCGGCCCGCCCTTCTCCGCCACCATCGCCGCAATATTTTTGCCGTCCATCACTTCATCCGGCGTAAATTCCTCCGCCACCAAAACGACCGGTTCGCCGTCGGCCTTGTCTCTGCGCGCAACCGGCGCGCCCGATAAATATTTGTTCAGCCTCGTACTAAACCCCTGGTAATCAAGCGCTTTTTCCCTGAAGGCGGGATCGCTCATTTTATTGAACGTCGTCACCCGGCGGGAAATACCCACGTGGACGGCATATTCCGCGTTGCATTTTTCACTGCGGATGTATTCCTCGATCTGGCCGACCGCCTCCATCAGCATCGCCACATGCGCTTCCAGCAGCGCTTTGGCGCCTTCTCCCTCGGCTTTAGCGATCAGTTCCGAGTAATCGGCGACAACGGCAGTAACGGCCTTTTGCAATCTCCCGATCTCCGGCCCGATCTGGCCGTCGGTCAATTCACGCCTGACCTGAGGCGCTTTTTCCCCGGGGATCAGGATACTGGCGGGCCCGGCCGCAAAACCGGGCGAGACCGGCAGACCTGTCAAAGTCAAATTTTGGGGGATCTCCCGCTTAATCTCCGCCGCCTCCGCAGTTGTGCCGGCCAGCTGGAGAATTATGGACTTTTTCCGGAATAAAACGCTCAGTTCCTGTGATTCCAGAACATGACTTTTGGCGCAGATGACGCCGACCGTCGCCGTTTCCCCTTTTAACACGGCGCGCACGCCTCTCAACTCGGCGCCGACGATCAGATTGCCATCCCTGATCGCCGAAGGATGGATATAGCAAGCCATTGACGCCAATCTGGCGCTGATCGGCCTGTTCAACTCACGGGGGGAAATAGGCGCCGGGACGCGCGCTGGTTTCGATACGCTTGCCATGTTCTATTATCGTCAAGTCCCGGCCCAAATTTCACTTTTTGAGTCTCTTGGCGCGATTTGATATAATTCCCTTATGTTCACGATCAGGGAAATCTTAAGGGTGGTCAAGGGAGCAAAGGTTAAGGGACAGGGTATGGGGTATGGGGTGCGGGGAAATTGGAGGATTAAAGGCGTTTCCACGGACAGCCGGACCGTCAAGCCCGGCGAGCTTTTTATCCCTTTGCGAGGGTCGAAATTCGACGGCCGCAAATTCATCCCCGCGGTCCTGAAAAAGGGGGGCCTCGTTCTTGACGTCAAAGACGGCCTGAAAGCGCTGCAAACCCTGGCCGCCTGTCACCGGAGTAAATTCAACATCCCCGTCATCGGCGTCACCGGCAGCGTGGGCAAAACAACCACCAAAGAGATGATCGCCTCGATCATTTCGCGAGAAATGCCGGTCCTCAAGAACGAAGAGAACTTCAACAACGAGATCGGCGTCCCCCTCACCCTCCTCAAGCTGACCGGAAAGCATAAAGCGGCCGTCATCGAAATGGGGATGCAGGGGCTGGGAGAGATCAAACTGCTGGCAAAGCTCGCCCGCCCGACGGTCGCCGTCGTCACCAATATCGGCGAGGCGCACTTGGAATACCTCAAGACCAAAAAGAACGTGGCCCGGGCCAAGGCGGAGATATTTTCTTTCCTCCGCCAGGGCGGCTGGGCCGTCATCAACCAGGACGATGAGTACTTTGAACATCTCAAGTCGCGGGTCGCGGGTCGCGGGTCGCGGGTCAAAACTTTCGGCATACTGGAAATGGCGGACGTCGGGCCGGCGGAGCTGGCCGGGATCAAGCTCCCCCTCCCCGGCGAACACATTATTTACGACGCGCTGGCCGCGCTCGCGGTGGCTAAAATATTGGGGCTCAAACCCGCCTCGCTCAAGGCCGGGCTGGAAGATTTTCACCCGGCCGGCAACCGGCTGGAAGTGCTCAATTGCGCCGATCACGCCAAGATCATCAACGACACCTACAACGCCAACCCGCAGTCGATGGCGGCGGCCTTAAAGGTGCTCGTGGCCACCGGCCGCCCCGGCAGCCGGCGGATCGCCGTCCTGGGCGACATGCTGGAGCTGGGCCGCGCCGCCCGCCCGGCCCACCGGCGGACGTTCCGGCTGGCGCAGGAGCTCCGGCTAGATAAGATTTTCACTTTCGGCCGGCTCTGGCCCAGGCGGGCCCGCCCGGAAAAAAGCAAAAAAATACTCGTAAAAAAGCTCAAGCAATATCTCCGTCCGCGTGATATAATTCTCGTCAAAGGGTCGCGCGGAACGCGGATGGAAGAAGTGGTCGACGCTCTGCGGCGGCCGTGCCGCCGTTGAGTGTGATTGATGCCGAGGTGGCGGAACTGGCAGACGCACCAGCTTGAGGGGCTGGCGCCTTCAAAAGCGTAGGAGTTCGAGTCTCCTCCTCGGCATTTTCCTTTCGTCCGGTTGACTGGCGCAAGATTTTTATTTATGATTACGACCTAAAGAAGGGAGGAGCCGTGACGATCCAACTGCCGGCGCTCGAATCCAGTGACCCCCGTCTGTTAACGGACTCCTGCAAGCCCACCGCCGCCGACAGCTCGTTCGCCGAAAAGCTCGAGACCGAAAAAGAGCGCCTCGGGCTCCTCTTCTCGCCGCTCTCCCAGTTCGCTTCGTTCTTTACCTCGCCGCTCGAGCTGACCTGGGCACAGGATCAAAACGAACCCGAAGTCAGCAACCAGGAGCGCGGCGAACGGTCAAAGAACGATCTGCCGTCGTCGCGCCCGGCTCACACAAACCCCGCGCCGGAAGAGGCGGCCGGCTCTCTCTTTGCCCGGATGAGGACAACGGCCCCGGCACAAACGCTGAGCCGCCAATTCTTACAGGAACTGCTGACCAAGACCGATCTGCTCGTCCCCAATTTAGCGGCCCAGCCGCGGCTGAACCAGGCGTTCCAGGCCGGCGAGCTGAAGCCGGGCTATGACCTGCAGGCGCTGATCGACCAGATCGTCAAGCAGGCCGGCCTGGTCAGGAGCAAGGACCGGGCCGAGCTGTCGCTGACGCTGAGCCAGGAAGAGCTGGGCGATATTTTCCTGAAGCTGACGTCGGTCGCCGGCCGGGTCTCGGTGCTGATCACCGCCTCGGCCGAAGCCAGGCGCTCGTTCGAGGCGCAAAAGCCGGCGCTGGAGCGGGCGCTGAAAAAAGCCAACATCCCGCTTGATCGAGTCGTGATCGAGGAGGTAAAAACATGTTAGACATCATGTCCCAGGCCCAGAACGCGATCGAAGCTTACAACCAGGCGCTGACCGCCAGTTCCGCCAATATCGCCAACATGGACGTCTCCGGCTACAAGAAGATCAGCGTTTCTTTCGAGTCGGTCTTCGCCAAGGTGCTGTCGCAGGGGTCGGCGGCGCAGACGAACATCGGCGGCACCAATCCGCTGCAGTTCGGCTCGGGGATGAGCATTTCCGGCACCACCGTCGATTTTTCCAACGGCGAGTACGCGACCGGCGGCAGCCTTGACCTGGCCATCGCGGGCTCCGGCCTCTTCATCGTTTCGCCGGACGGCGGCAACACTTTCCTGTACACCCGGGCCGGCAATTTCAGGATCGATTCCAATAATAACCTCACCTCGAACAACCTGCAGGTCTACGGCCTCGACAGCGGCGGCAATCTGGTGCCGATCTCCAGCCTGCCTTCCGGCAATACGACCAATTTCCGCTGGCAGCAGGACGGCACCCTGCAGTACACCTCCGATCCCACCGCCGCCACTCCCGCTTATGTCAACACCGGCTATTCGATCGCCCTGACCTACTTCGCCAATCCGGGCGGCCTGGCCCAGGCGCAGGGGACGTCGTTCGCCGCCACGCTCGCCTCCGGCCAGGCGGCGACCGCCCAGGGGCCGGGCGGCGGCGCCGGCACGGTCAAGCCGGGACAGATCGAGCAATCGAACGTCTTCTTCCTCGGCGAGTCGGTGCAATCGCTGGAGATCCAGCGGGCGATCAGCGCCAACTTGAGCATCGTCAAACTGGCGTCCGACACGATCTCAAGTTTCATCCAGAAATTAGGGTAACGGGAGTTAATGGCGGAAAGACAAGCAACAGCTAAACCGGAGATCGCCTCGCAGCGGCGGGCGATCAAACTGCCGCCGGCCATCGGCGACTGGACCACTTACCGGCCGCCCAAGGTGCTGGTCAAAAAGGTCAAATCGGGTCTTTACGGCTTCGACCGGCTCTCCAAAGAGGAGCTCAACGAAGCCCTGCTGATCCACTACCGCTTTGTCCAGGACCTGCTGCGCCGTTTCAAGATCGATCTCGGTCTGGGCGTTGAATTCCTCGCCTGCCAGGCCGAACAGACGACCTATCTTAACTTTTTGCGCGCGCTGACGGGGCCGCTCGCCCAGTCCCGCCTCAACCTCCCCAACCTGCACGAGAACATCCAGCTGCTGCTTGACCTTAACCTGGCCAATTCGCTCATCAACCACGCGCTGGGCAGCTGCGACCTGGAACCGCTGGCCCGCGCGCTGACCGAAGCGGAGAGCGCCGCTTTCACGCTCGCCTTGACCGAGTACCTCCCCTACTTCGCGGCCGCTTTCGCCAATACTTTCCCGGCGCCGGCTTTCACCTTCGTTGGCTCGCCCGACGTGACGCTTGAGCCGGCGATCAATCCCGCCTCGACTTTTGTCTTCTTCGCCGCCGAGATCGCGCTGAACGATCTGCCCGGCCGGATCATGTTCGGCTACCCGGGCAATTCGCTCAAGACCCTGCTTAAGGATTACGAAGCCAGGAGCAAAACGAGACCGCTCAATTTCGGGCGGCTGCCCGCCCCGGCGCTGAACAAAATAATGGTCGCTCTCTCCGCCGCGCTCGGCCGGACCGCGCTCAAGGCCTCCGAGCTCAACCAGCTGGAAACGGGCGACGTGGTCGCGCTGGAAACTTCGATCAACTCGCCGGTCGCGCTGCAGCTCGGCCAGCGGCTTAGCTTCAAGGTCCAGCCGGGGATCATGACCAACAAAAAACGGGCCGTCCGGCTGACGAGTTTCAACCACGAAGACGAGATCACGATCCTGCCGCCGGTCGCCCTGGCGGAGCCGGGCGAGGCGGCGGCCGTGACCGCGCCACCGCCGGTGATGGCGGAAGAGCCGGCTCCGGCGGCCGGGGCGCCGCCGCCCGCCGCGGAGGTCCCGGAAGAGACCGCGGGCGCGGAAGAAGATGAGCTGACCGACGAAGATTTTTCCGACATTTTTCTGGAAGAGGAAGAAAAGGGAGGCTAAAATGGACGTTAAGAATGTCAGGTTCCCTGATTTTGAAGCGGGAGAAAAAGGCGAACGGATGGACCAGCGCCTGCTCGGCGATATCCCGGTCCAGGTCACGGTCGAACTGGGAGCGACCGAACTGTCGCTCAAGGAGATCCTCGAGCTCGCGGAAGGCTCGATCATCGAGCTCAACCGCCTGGCCGGGGAACCGCTCGACCTCAAGGTCGGCGGCCAGCTGGTCGCCCAGGGGGAGGTCGTGGCGGTCGATGACTCTTACGGCCTGCGCATCACCAACGTGGTGATGAAATGACGTCAGAGCCCCTGGTCCTCCAGTCGTCGCCGATCATCACCGCCGGCTACGTGATGCAGGTGATCTTCTCGCTGGCGATCGTCGTGGCGCTGATCTACGTCATCGCCCGTTTCCTGCTGCCCAAGCTCAAGGTCGCCGGCCAGGGCCGCCTGATCCGGGTGCTTGACCGGGTGATGATCGAGCCCCAGGTTTCCGCCTACATACTCAAGGTCGGCCATCAGAACTGGCTGATCGTTTCCAGCAACAAGAACGTCGAAAAGATCGCGGAGCTGGCGGAACTGCCTGAAGGACGGCCGCCGGAAAGCGCCCGCTGATGAAACGGACCTTCAGCCTGCTGGCCGTCTGCTGGCTGCTGGCCTCCGCTGCCGCGGCGGCCCGGCCGGCCGCGCCGCTCACCGCCAGCCTGGACCTCAACTCGCTGCTGGCGGCGCCGCAATTTTCCACCAACGTCCAGCTGATGCTGACGCTCGCGCTCATCTCCCTGGTCCCCTTCTTCCTGATGTCGGTGACCGCCTTTTTGCGGATCATCATCGTCTTTTCGCTCCTGCGCACGGCGATTGGCACCCAGCAGGTGCCGCCCGGCTCGGTGCTGGTCGGGCTGGCCCTCTTCATGACCGTCTTTGTCATGTCCCCGGTCTGGCAGGAGGTCAATACCAAAGCGCTCACCCCTTACAACCAGGGGAAGATCTCGCAGGCGCAGGCCTGGGAGACCGGCCTGAAGCCGCTCTCGCAGTTCATGCTGCGCCAGACCAGGGAAAAAGATCTGGCGCTCTTCGTTCAGTTCGCCAGGATCCCGGCGCCCAAAGCGCCGAGCGATATCCCGTCTTACGTCCTGATCCCCGCTTTCATGATCTCGGAACTGAAGACCGCCTTTCAGATCGGCTTCCTGCTCTTCGTGCCGTTCATCATCATTGACCTGGTCGTGGCCAACATCCTGCTTTCGCTCGGCATGTTCATGCTCTCGCCGGTCATGGTCTCGCTGCCGTTCAAGATCCTGCTCTTCGTGCTGGTCGACGGCTGGAACCTGCTGACCCGGGGCTTGCTCTTAAGCTTTCGTTAATGAGTTATAAGTTATCGGTTATAAGTTGTAAGTTGTAGCGAACGAAGTGAGCGTGTCGTAGTCCGCCAGTGACCTCAAGGACTCCGGCGGACGTGTTGTAGCGAACAAAGTGAGCGTGTTAAAAAAATGAGCCAGGATTTTGTCGTTCAGGTCATGTTCCAGGGGGTCAATCTGACGATCCTCATCTCCCTGCCGGCGGTCGGCGTCGGCCTCCTGGTCGGCTTCCTGATCAGTTTGTTCCAGGCGGTCACGCAGATCCAGGAGCAAACGCTGACCTTCGTCCCCAAGGTGGTCTCGGTCCTGCTGGTCATCGCCTTCACTTCCCCCTGGATCATTTCGATGATGGTCGACTTCACCACCACCCTCTGGGCGACGATTCCCAGCATGGTCCGGTGAAATGATCTTAACGGTCACCCAGTTAGAGGTTTTCTTTTTTATTCTGGCCCGGCTGGCCGGGGTCTTTATCCAGGCGCCGGTCCTGAGCGCGCGCAGCTTCGCCGCCCCGGCCAAGATCGCCTTCTGCGTCTGGCTGACGCTCCTGCTCTGGTTCGTCACCCCGGTCTTTCAGCCGCTGCCGGCCACGCTGCTCGGCTTCGCCGTCACGCTGATCGGCGAGGTCGCTTTCGGTTTCGCCGTCGGCTTCATCGCCAATCTGCTCTTCCTGGCGCTCCAGTCGGCCGGCGAGATCGTCGACATGCAGATGGGGCTTTCGGTCGCCTCGGCGCTCGACCCGGTCTTCGGCGCGGTCATCTCGATCGTCGGCCGCCTGGTCTATTTCGTGGCGCTGATCATTTTCCTGGAATGCGACGGCCATCACCTGCTGCTCTCGGCCTTTCACCAGAGCTTCAAACTGCTGCCGGCCGGCCAGCTCGCCAATTTCACTTCTTATAGCCTGGTCAGCCAGATGAGCGGGCTGGGCGCGGCGCTCTGGCTGACCGCCATCAAGCTGGCGCTGCCGGCGCTCCTGCTCATTTTCCTGGTCGATTTCGCCTTCGGCATCGTTTCCCGCGTGGCGCCGCAGGTCAACGTCTTCATGCTCGGCTTCCAGGTCAAGCCGATCGTCGGCCTGTTCGCCATTTCGCTGACCCTGCCCTTTTTGGTAAGGTACATGAATGGCCTGGTCGCCACGATCGGCCAGGAGATACTCAAGCTGATGATGATCGTCTCAAAATAAATCCGAATAAATCCGAAATTCGAATCTCGAAATTCGAGGTAAATTCGAATTTCGAATTTCGGGCTTATTTCGAATTTCGTATTTCGATATTCGAATTTAATGGGCTTGAAGGAGAGTTAATAAATGGGCGAAAGCGGCGGCGATAAAACCGAGGAACCGACCCCGCACCGGCTGCGCGAAGCGCGGGAAAAGGGCCAGGTGGCCAAAAGCCGTGAGATCACGACGGCTTTTCTGCTGCTGCTCACCTATTTTCTTTTCCGCTATCTCGGCCCGTTCATGTGGCGCAACCTGGTCGAGATGGCGGCCGCGATCTTCCAGCTGATCCCCGAGGCGCGCAGCTTCGACCTGCCGTTCGCCGGCTACCTGCTGCTGCTCGGCCTGCGCGCCATGGGCTTTGTCCTGCTGCCGATCTTCGCGATCACTTTCCTGGCCGCCCTGCTCGCCGAAGCCCTGCAGACCGGTTTTGTCGTCGCGCTCGATCCGCTCGCCCCGAAACTCGAGCGGATCAATCCGCTCGAAGGCTTCAAGCGGATGTTCTCGCTCCAGGGGCTGGTCGAGCTGGTCAAGTCGCTGCTCAAGATCATTATCGTTTTCTACATCGCCTGGTACGCCTGCAAGGACGATCTCCCCTATATCATCGTGCTGATCGAGGCGCACCCCTGGCAGGCGATCGTGCTGGGCGGCGACATCGCCTACCGGATCGCCATCCGCGTCGGCATCTTCTATATTTTCATCGCCATTCTCGATTATCTTTACCGGCGCTGGGAATACATGAGGAACCTCAAGATGACCAAGCAGGAGATCAAGGAAGAGTACAAGCGGCTGGAGGGGGACCCCATGGTCAAGCAGCGGATGCGCGACCTGCAGCGCCAGGTCGCCCAGCAGCGGATGATGGCGGCGGTGCCGCAGGCCGACGTCGTCGTCACCAACCCGACCCACCTGGCCGTGGCGCTCAAGTACGAGCCGGCCAGGATGAAGGCGCCGGTCGTGCTGGCCAAGGGCGAGCGCAAAGTGGCCGAGGAGATCAGGCGCCTCGCCGAGGAGCACGAGATCTCGATCGTCCAGAACGAGACGCTGGCCCGCTCCATCTACCGCGGGGCGCGCGTTAACCAGGAAGTCCCCGCCGACCTTTATCAGGCGGTCGCCGAGGTCCTGGCTTACGTCTACAAGATCAGGCAGGAGCGCCGGGCGCGGCGGAAAGCCTCGATTGCGCTGGCGCCGCGCTAGGGGTATAATCAAAAACAACCATGGCCGCCCCGATCTTTGACTTTAAGAGCATCCGTAACCTCTTCACCTTGAGCGACTTCGCCGTCGCCGGGCTGCTGATCGTCATTATCGGCCTGATGCTGGTCCCGCTGCCGCCGTTCATCCTCGACCTGCTCCTGACCATGAACATCGCCATTTCGCTGACCATCCTGCTGGTGGCGATGTACCTGAAGGAGCCGCTCGAGTTCGCCACTTTCCCGTCGATCCTCCTGGTCGTCACCGTCCTGCGCCTGGCGCTCAATATCGCCTCGTCCCGCCTACTGCTGACGCAGGCCTTCGCCGGCCAGGTGGTCCAGGCCTTCGGCGTCTTTGTCGTCGGAGGGAATTACATCGTCGGCGTGATCATCTTCGCCATCATCACGATCGTCAACTTCGTCGTCATCACCCGCGGTTCCGAGCGCGTGGCCGAGGTGGCCGCCCGCTTCACCCTCGACGCCATGCCCGGCAAGCAGATGTCGATCGACGCCGACCTGAACGCCGGCCTGATCGACGCGACCGAGGCGCGCGGCCGCCGCCGCAAGATCGAGCAGGAAGCGACATTTTTCGGGAGCATGGACGGCGCCAACAAGTTCGTGCGCGGCGACGCGATCGCCGGCATCATCATCGTGCTGGTCAATATCATCGGCGGCATCCTGGTCGGCTGGCTGCAGCTCGGCATGGGGGTCATGGAAGCGCTGACCACCTACGCCCTGCTGACGGTCGGCGCCGGCCTCGTCTCGCAGCTGACCGCCCTCTTGATCGCCATCGCCACCGGCCTGGTCATCACCAAATCGGCCTCGGAGATGAGCCTGGGGACCGACGTCTCCGTCCAGCTGTTCAACCAGCCGCGCGCCTTCGCTTTCGTCTCGATCATCCTGGGCGCCTTCGCCCTGATCCCCGGCCTGCCGACGATCCCTTTTCTCACGCTGGCTTCCGCCGCCGGCGTGCTCGCCCTGACGCTGATGCGGGCGCAGACCGCCAAGGAAGAATCGAAGCTGGTGACCGAAGAGGTGACGGCCAAGGACGTGCTGAAAAAACCGGAGAGCATCCTCGGGACGCTGGGGCTCGACCCGCTCTCGCTCAAGGCCGGGCGCAACCTGATCCCGCTGATCGACCCGTCGCAGAAGGGGCCGCTGCTCGAGCGGATCACGCTCATCCGCTACAACATCGGCCAGGAGCTCGGCTTCGTCATCCCCGGCGTGCGGGTGATGGACGACCTCTCCCTGCCGCCCAACCAGTATGAGATCGAGATCCGCGGCACCAAGGTCTCGACCGCCGACGCCCTGGTCGGCCACCACCAGCTCGACCTGCCGCTGGCGCAGGCCCGGGCGAGAAAATTGAACGGCATCGAAGCGCGCGACGCCCTGACCGGCGACCCGGTCACCTGGCTCCCCGACGAATACCTGCCGGAGGCGCAGAAGCTCGGCCTGACGGCCCGCCCGCCGGTCGACGTCATCTCCGACCACTTCACCGAGGTCGTCAAGCGTTACGCCGACGAGATCATGACGCGGCAGAACGTCCAGTCGCTGATCGAGCTGGTCAAGAACACCAACGCCGCGATCGTGCGCGAGCTGATCCCCGACCTCCTTTCGCTCGGCCAGGTCCACAAGGTGCTGCAGCTGCTGGTCAGGGAACGCGTTTCGATCCGCGACCTCTCGACGATCCTCGAGCGGCTGGCCGACTACGCCCACCTCTCGCGCGACATCAATATCCTGGCGGAATACGTGCGGCAGTCGCTGGCGCGCCAGATCTGCGAGGCCTATTCCGACAAGAGCGGGGTGATCACCGTCGTGACGATCGACCCCTCGCTCGAAGAGACGATGATCGGGGCGATCCACCAGTCGGAGTACGGCTCGTTCCTGGCGATCGACCCGGGGGTCGGCGAAAAGGTCCTGGTGCAGATCTCCGGCCACCTGCAGAATTTCAAGCGGTTAAAGTTGAAGCCCGTCATCCTTTGTTCCCCCCGCCTCCGCCCGCACTTCAAGCGCTTCATCGAGCGGAGCTTCCCCGACCTGGCCGTCCTCTCCTACAATGAAATAGTCCCGCAGGTCAAGGTGCAGAGTATCGGGATGATCTCCATCGATTAAACTTCTAAGTCAAAATTCAAAAGTCAAAGTTCAAAATTGAAAGTCAAAAGTGATAATTTGGTTGCCCCGCTAACTTTTGGATTCTGAATTGCAATTTTTCCCGACGTCATGAATAACCTAACTCCCCACCGCAAGCGGCGGGGCATCTTTAGCTTTCACGTTTCTTCTCACGTTTTTTGGCTGTAACCCCAGACTAAAGTCTGGGGAATATTCCACACACTTTAGTGTGTGGTTTCAAACCCTTCCTTTATTGCCCCTTACCCCTTCGGCCACCATAAGGTACCCGCGCCGCAAGCGGCGGGGATTTCTTTCATTAAAGTCCGGACAGGGATAAACCCTGTCCCTACATTTTTGGAAGCGTAACGTTCAACTGCTTCGCGCGATACCTTCTCCCTCTGGGAGAAGGAGGCCGGTTAAGAGTCAGCGGATGAGGGCCGCGACCACTTCGTCAACCGCCGCTTCCACTTCCGGCGAAACCGCCGCGCCGAACTCAAGCGACTTCGGTTGAATACCGATGATGATCGGCTCGAACGAAATATCCGCCAGGAGAAAATCGACCATCAGCTTGAGGGGGGCCGAGTGGGTGGAAAAAGAATGCCCGCCGATCCTGCCGTAATCAATGACCTCGACCGTCCCGGGCGCGGCCCCGAAGTCGGCGCTGTCGACGATGATCAAATGCGAGGGCTTGAGCCTTTTGATCTCGCCCGTGAGGTTTTCGGGCGCGGTCCCGCCTGCCAAAATTTTTATTTTTGATTTTTTATTTTTGATTTTTTCGGCGACCAACAGTCCGGCCCTGTCGTCGCCCCGCAGCTCGGAGCCGACGCCGACCAGGACGGCGCGGGCGGCCTTAACCAGGCTTTTTTTCAGTCGGATGAGAGCCGGATTCATCGTAGGTGAGCCTCAATTTGTTGCGGCTGATCTGCGCCAGTTCGAATTCCGGGGTGATCTCGAGCGCTTTTTTGGGGCAGGAATCGACGCACTGGGCGCAATAGATGCATTTGCCGAGGTCGATCTCGGCCTCGAACTTCTTGTCGCCGACCTTGGTGATCTTGATCGCCTTGGCCGGGCAATCCTTGACGCAGAGCAAACAGCCGATGCACTTTTCGGGCCAGAACTTCAGCTTGCCGCGGAAATGGGGCGGCATCGGCATCGGCTCGAACGGATAATTGACCGTGGCCGGCTTTTTGAACAGCGACTTGAGGACGAAATCGATCATCATCCCCGGGTGGGCCCAGAATTTTTTCTTGCTCATCCCAGCACGAACCCTTTCAGGACCAGGTTGAAGAGTATCTGGAGGAAAGCGATCGGCGCGACATACTGCCAGCAGAAGACGATCATCTGGTCGATGCGCAGCCGGGCAAAGACGGTCCGCAGCAGGGCGATCAGGCCGATGATAAAGAAAACTTTGATCAAATAAAGGACGAACCCGAGGAGCGGGTTAAGGCCGAGGCCGAACGGCAGATAGACGGCGGCCAGGAGCGAGGCCCCGACCACCGCTTCGCTGTCGATCGCCAGGCGGAAATAGGCCAGCATCTTGCCGCCGTATTCGGTAAAGCTGCCGGCCACGATCTCGGTCTCCGCCTCCGGGATGTCAAAGGGGACGCGCTCCAGCTTGCCGAGCAGGGCGACCAGGGCGACGCCGAAGCCGACCAGGTTGAACAGCCAGTAAAAAGGATGGGCCTGGTAATAAGCCGCGATGCCCGAGAGCGACCAGGTGTCGGCCAGGAGCGCCGGCGCCAGCAGGCTGATGAAAAGCGGGATCTCGTAAGCGAAGAGCTGGGTGATCGAGCGGACCGCGCCGAGCGCCGAGAAGAGCGAGCGCGAATACCAGCCGCCCAGGAAAAAGGTCAGCGTCGGGATCGTCAGGAGATAGAGGACGACGATCAGGTCCCCCTGGAAGGAGCAGAGGGCGCGCGTCCCCCAGAGCGGGATGTAAAAGAAAGCGGTGACCACCGCCGTCAGGGCAAAGATCGGCGCCAGGTTGAACATCGCCAGGTCGGCCTCTCTGGGCACGATATCCTCCTTGGCCGCCAGCTTGATGAAATCGGCCAGCGGCTGGAACCAGGGCGGCCCCTTCCGGTTCTGCAGGCGGGCGTAGATCCGCCGGTCAAAGAACTCGGCGAACAGGCTGACCGCGCTCAAGAACAGGAAGCCGGGAAAGACCAGGATCGTGAATAACGCGTAAGGCATCCGCTTAAGCTCCCCTGCCTAATTTCGACGACAGTCTGGAAAAATCGATCCCCTGCCCCCGGTACCATTCGATCCCGTAACGGCGCAGCTCTTCCCAGTTCATGGCCCCGCGCCCGGCGACCGCGATCGTCCGGTCGGTGCAGGAGAAGCAGGGATCGATCGCCGCCACCACGATCGGCAGGTCGGCCAGGTAGCGGTCTTCCAGCATCTTGGCGACCGACTGGATGTTGGCCAGCGTCGGGGCGCGCACTTTGACCCGCTCCGGCTTCTCGCCGCCGTTCGATTTGATGTAGTGAATGTCCTCGCCGCGCGGCGCCTCGTAGCGGCTCAGGGCCTCACCGGCCGGTATTTTCCTCGGCGCCCGGACCGCGAGCGGGCCGTCGGGGAGGTTTTTTATGATCTGGCGGATCAGCGCGTACGATTCCAGCAGCTCGCCGAGCCGCACGATCGTGCGGCCGTAAACGTCGTTATGGCCGTCGGTCACGACCTTGAACGCCAGCTCGCCGTAGGCGGCGTAGGGATCGTCGCGCCGCACGTCGCGGTCGACGCCCGAGGCGCGGCCCGTCGGCCCGATCGCCCCCAGCCGGACCGCGTCGTCGTGGGAAAGTTTGCCGACGCCGGAGAGGCGCTGGATCAGCGTCGTCTCTTCCATGGCGATCTGGATGTAATATTTGGTCTGCTCCTCAAGTTTGTCGACGGCCTTAAGGATTTCCGTCGCCTGTTCCTTTGTCACGTCGCGGCGCACCCCGCCGATCTGGTTGATGCCGTAGTTGACGCGGTTGCCGGAGAGGAGCGCCAGCGCGTCCATGACCAGTTCGCGGTCGCGCCAGCTGTACATCAGCAGCGTGTCGAAGCCGATCTCGTGCCCCGCCACCCCCAGCCAGAGCAGGTGGCTGTGTATCCGCTCCAGCTCGCCGACCAGCGAGCGGATGTAGAGCGCGCGCTTGGGGACGGCCAGTCCGGCCAGCTCTTCGACACCCTGGGCGAAACAGGTCGCGTGGGTGTGCGAGCAGATGCCGCAGATCCGCTCGACCAGGTAGAGGTCCTGAATGTAAGAACGCTGCTCGCACGCTTTCTCGATGCCGCGGTGGTTGTAACCGATCTTGACGTCGACCCCCATGATCCGCTCGCCGCGCAGCGCCACGCTGAAGCTTTCCGGCTCCTTGAGCGCCGGATGCTGCGGGCCGATCGGCACCCTGACCTCGTCCTTGGCCCGGGGGACAAAGCTGAAATCGGAGGGGACGTTGATCTCGTGCCGCGGCCCGATCGGATATTTAAGGTTCCTCTCCTCCATCTTATTTACCTCCCCGCTCCAGCACCGACGGGTCCCAGTCCTTGCGCAGGGGGCACTGGCCTTTCGGCCAGTCGTCGGGGAGCGGATAACTCAAGCCCTCGGGCAGCCCCGTAAAACGGCCGCCCAGAAGGTCGATGATCTCCCGCTCGTAGATCGCCGCAGCGGGAAAATAAGGGGTGACGCTCTGCATGACCCCCCCGTCCTTCGCCGTCCGCGTCTTGAGGTTCAGGACCACGCCGTCGGGCCGGTCGAGATGGTAGAGCAGGCCGAGGTCCGCCCCGTCGTCAACCCCGCTGATCGTGCCGAGGATCGTGAAGCCGGCCTCTTTGACCGCGTAGTCGAAGACGCCGGCAAACTGATCGAGCGGCACTTCCAGCCAGAGGCGGCGCGCCCGCTGCACTCTGACGGCGCCGGCGAGCGCCGGAAATTTTTGCTCCAGTTTACGCTTGATCTCTTCTTCCTTGCCGTTCATTCCGACTCCTCCAGTTTTTTCAGCAGTTTGACCACGCCGTCGATGATCGCCTGCGGGCTGGCCGGGCAGCCGGGAATGTAGGCGTCGACCGGGATCGCCCGGTCGATGCCGCCCAGCACGTTGTAACAATCCTGGAAGACCCCGCCGCTGGTGGCGCAGCTGCCGACCGCCACCACGAACTTCGGCTCCGGCATCTGGCAGTAGATCCGCTGCAGCCGGTCCTTGATCTGGCGGGTGACCGGGCCGCTGCAGACCAGGATATCGGCGTGGCGCGGCGTCCCCTTCAGCTGCACGCCGAAGCGCTCCAGGTCGAAGCGCGGCGTCAGCGCGGCGATGATCTCGATGTCGCAGGCGTTGCACGCCCCGGTGTTGAAGTGGATGATCCAGGGCGATTTAAGCCGGCCCCAGCGGATGATCTTATCGATGACCTTCATCGCCCCGCCCTCCCGAAAAGGATGAAGAGGCCGAGCAGCGCGCCGGCCAGGTAGATGACCGCCAGCGCCAGCGCGCCGGGCGAGGCGGTCGGCACCGTCGCCACGACCAGCGCCACCACGTGCAGGATGGTGAAGAAAAAGGCGAAAGGGAAGAACTGGCTGTAATCGGGCTGGACCCTGACCGGCGGCACATCCTCGCCGCAGGCGTACGACTCGGTCGCGGCCGCGGCCTCCCCGGCCTTGCGCTTAAAGCTCAAAGCCGCGGTCAGGCGCGACATCAGCAGTAAAAAAGCGAGGACAACGATAAACGCCGCCGGCGGCGACAGCAGTAACTCTCTCATGTCAGCCTTTTAAGCTCCTCGTGTTCTTGACGTTAAGCGAATCGAACAGGTCGTGAAAATTGATGATCAGCCCGGCCGCCACGACCATGATGACGACCTCGATGACGATCACCGTGATGACGATCGCCTGGGCCAGCGCCAGCTGGCCGCTCAGGAAGCCGGCGGCAATGATGAGCAGAGTGACCCCCTTGATGATGATCTCGAGGCCGATCAGCATCCGCAGCAGGTTAAAAGTGACTAGAAAGCAATAAAGGCCGCTGATCATGACCAGCGCCGCAAAGGTCAGGAACAGCCAAAACCAGGTCGCCGGTTCAACGCCCATCACGGTTTTTTGCCCCCCTGAATAATGTCACGACGCCAAAAACGCCGGCCAGCAGGACCATGACCTGCCCGAAGAGGTCGAAGCGCCGCAGGTCCCACATGACGGAGCGCGCGTCGGTCACCGTCTCGCGCCACGGCAGGCTGACGCCCAGCGGCTGGCGCGCAAAATACATTGCCAGCGCCGCGGCGATCAGCAGCGGCGGCAGGTAACGGAAACGGGCGAAGCGGTTCTGCCGGCGGCTCAAGAATTCCTGGAGCGTCAGGCGGTGGGTCAGGCTGATGACGCTGATAAAGATGACCGAGATCAGCCCGGCGCAGACGGAGAGCTCAAAGACCGCGGCGGTCGGCGCCCCGAGCCGGAACATGATGACGGTCAGAATGACGCTGGTCAGCGCCAGGGCGATCGTCGCCCGCAGGTAAAGATTGGCCGTCACCGTCCAGAGGGCGGCCAGCGCCATCGCGACCAGCAAGATCGCCATCGTTATCATAATAAGCTCTTCTCCGAATGAGCCATTGGGATCCCCACACTGAAGTGTGGGGAATTATTTTCAATAATTTCAAACAAAATACAATGATATTCCATTTTATTATACCCCATACTTTAGTATGGGGTTTTAACTAACCCCCATCATTTGATGAACATCCCTAAAATGAACGGGAAAACCAAACCGACGCCGACGGTCAGCGCCGACAGGCCGAGCGCCGGGAGGAGCAGCGCGGCTCCCGCTTCTTTGACATTTTCCAGCTCCGGCCGCAGCCGGCCGAAGAAGACGCGCCGCTGGAGCGAGAGAAAATAGGCCAGCGTCAGGCCGCTGGCCAGCAGCGCAATGGCCGCGTAAAACTGATGGCCGGCCGTCCAGAGCGCGATCACGATCAGCAGCTTGCTCCAGAAACCGGACAAAGGAGGCAGCCCGGCGGTCGAAAGGATGGCGATGACCGAGGTCGTCCCGGTCACCGGCAGCCGCGCCGCCAGCCCGCCCAGCCGGTCCATGTCGCGCGTCCCGGTCTGTTCCTCGACGGCCGCCGCGTTGACGAAGAGCTGGGACTTGAGAACGGCGTGGTTGAAAAAGTGGAAGAGCGCCGCCGCGTTCCCCAGCGCCGACCCGGTTCCCAGCGCGGCGACGATGTAGCCCATCTGGCTGATGCTGGAGTAAGCCAGCATCCGCTTCATGTCCCGCTGGCCGAGCGCCGCCAGCGCGCCGACGACGATCGAGAGCGTCCCGACCAGCAGGAGGACCGCCGAAAGATCGGCGCTGGCCGGGGCCAGGCGCACCAGCCGGACCAGCGTAAAAAGGCCGGCGGCTTTGGTCGCGATCCCGGCCAGGAAAACGGAGACCGGGGCTGGCGCGCTCATATAAGCGTCGGGAAGCCAGCCGTGGAACGGGACCAGCCCCCCCTTGATGAACAGGCCGCAGAGGAAGAGGCCGAGCGCCGCCCGGGCGAGATAATTGCCGGGGACGGCCAGCGCCGCCCGGACCGCCGCAAACGACATCCCGTCGGCCGCGACCAGGAAGCAAGCGACGGCCGAGAGCATCAGCACGCTGGCCAGCGCCGACATCATCAGGTATTTGAAGCTCCCCTCCAGCCCCGACCGCTCGCGGAAAAGCGCGATCAGCACGAAGGAAGAGACCGCCACGACCTCGATGAAAACATAGAGCGAGAACAGATCGCTCGCCAGCGCCAGGCCGTTGATCCCGGTCAGGGCGATCAGGAGCAAATTGATGAAGTTGGACCGGCTCGCCCCCCGCAACCGCCAGCCGGAGAGGAGCGCCGTGCCGCCGACCAGACCGGCCAGGAACAGCAGGAGGAGGCCGGTCCGGTCGCTCAAAAGCCGGAAGTGAAGGAGCTGATCAAGCCAGCCGCCCCCCAGGCCGATCAAACCGCAGGCGGCCAGCGCCGCCGCCGCCAGCTGGGCGGAGAAAACGGCCAGCGCCGCCCAGCCGGCGAATTCCCCCTCCCCCTGCGGCAGCAGATTGATAACGATCAGCGCCAGGAACGGGATAAAAATAAATAAATAGATCATCTTATTATGTAATAAATAACGGCGGCCGCGCCGGCCAGCGCCCAGACGGCGTAATTGGAAAGATTGCCGCTGTGGCACCAGCGGAGCAGCCCGCTGAACGCCGCCGCCAGGCCGACGGCCAGCGACTCGTAAAGCCAGTCGATCGCCCGGTCGCACCAGTAAAGGAACTGCGCCAGCGCGCCGGCCAATTTCAGGCCGAGATCGTAGGGATCGAAATATTTTTTCTCGGCCAGGTCGTAAACCGGCGCCAAACCCGGCGCGTAATGAATATGGTCGGAAGCGCCGGCCGCCTTACCCGACCGCTTGACGCCGTAAAAATGATTGGCGAGCGCCAGGCCGATCACGACGGCCGTCGCCAGCACCAGCCACCAGTTCTCCGGCCCGCCGGCGAAGCTGTGGGCCAGCCGCGCGCCGAGGACCGGTTCGATCGCGTGGAGCGGCAGCGCGTTGTAAACGCCGAACAGGACGCAGCCGCCGGCGATCACGATCATCGGCAGCAGGGCCGGCCAGGCGGCTTCCTTGACCGGATTATCTTGGCCGCTCGCCCGGCCGAAATAGACGGCGTGGCCGAGCTTGAGGAACGAAGCGGCGGTCAGGAACGAGCCGGCGAGCGCCGCGGCGTAAAAGGTCCAGCCGCGCTCCAGCGCCCCGGCGTAGACCAGTTCCTTGGAAAAGAAGCCGTTGAAGGGGGGGACGCCGGAGATCGAAAGCGCCGCGACGACAAAACAGGCGCCGGTGACCGGCATTTTTGAGAACAGGCCGCCCAGGCGCGTCAGATCGGTCGTGCCGGCCTGTTCCTCGACCGAGCCGCCGGAGAGGAAAAGGCACGATTTGTACATTGCATTGTTGAGTAGATGGAAGAGCCCGCCGACGATGCCGACCGGGACGGCGGTGCCGATCCCGAGGATCATGTAACCGACCTGGCTGATGGCATGATAAGAAAGGAGTTTTTTATAATCCTTCTGGATCAGCGCCATCATCACGGCCAAGACGATCGTCAGCGCGCCGATGACCATCAGCAGGGTCGAGAGCCACGACTCGGGCCGCAGCTGGAAAAGATCGAGCGTCAGCCGGGCCAGGAAATAAATGCCGAGCAGTTTTTCCAGCGCCGCCGGGAGCAAGGCCATGAACGGCAGCGGCGCGTCGAGCGCCGCGTCGGGGATCCAGGTGTGGAACGGCATCGAACCGGACTTGGCCAGTGCGCCGATCATCATAAAGATGAACGCCAGGCTGGCCGGGCCGCCGAGCGGCAGATTGATCTGCGACATGGCGAACGTTCCGGCCAGTTTCCCCGTCAGAATGACGCCGAACATCAGGCAGAGATCGGCCGCGCCGACGATAATGAAAGCTTTGACGGCGGTCCGCCACGCCCCGGGCCGGCCGATGATGATCATGCCGAAAATGGTCAGCAGGAGCGCTTCCCCGAAGAAGAGGAAGAGGATCAGGTTGTCGGCCAGGACCGCCCCGTTGGTAAAAGCGACGGTCAGCAGCAGGTACGCGAAGAACTGGCCGGCGGACGGCCGCCCCGCCATGGACCAGCAGGAGTACAGGGCGACGAGAAAGCTGAAGACGGCGACCGCCAGGACGATGAACGCGCTGAACTGGTAGAGGCGGAACGAGAGTTCAAGCCCGAAGCCGACCCAGGGGAGATTGACGGTAAGCGTTGTTTTATAGAACAGCAGGGCGCTGACCAGCCCGGCCAGCGTCGCCAGCAAAAGCAGCGCCTCTCTGACGCCGCGCCAGCGGCCGGGGACGGCCAGCGTCAGCAGGCCGGCAGCCAACGGCAATAAGATCGTCAGGAAGATCAAGTTCATTTGACGATCCCGTTCATCTGCGCCACCGCGGCCCTGACCGCCATGGCCGGATAATTGATCAAGGCCCCCGCCCCCAGCGAAAGGACCGCCAGCAGCACGACGCAGAAGACCATCAGCCGGGAACCTTCCCTGGCCGCGATCCCCTTTACCGGCCCGAGGAAGATCAGGTTAAAGAGACGGAAGAGATAAATGATCGTCAGGACCGCGCCAAGAACGAACGTCAGCGCGAGCCAGAGCTGGCCGCTGTCCACCGCGCCGGCGATGACAAAGTACTTGCTGAAAAAGCCGCCGAAGGGAGGGATCCCCATGATGGAAAAAGCGCAGCCGGCAAAGGCCGCCGCGGTTACCGGCATCGTGGCGAACAGGCCGCCCATCCTGGTGATATCTTTGGTCCTGGCGTTCTGCTCGATGATGCCGGCCGAAAGAAAGAGCCCCCCCTTGGCCAGCCCGTGCATCAGGATGAACAGCAGTCCGCCGACCACGCCGACCAGGCTCCCCGTCGCCAGGCCGAGGAAAATGAAGCCGATCTGGCTGACGGTCGAGTAAGCGATGACCCGTTTGATGTCGGTCTCGATCAGCGCCGCCCCCGCCGCGATCAGCGCGCTGGCCGCGGCAATGACCGGCACGGCGGTATGCCAGAACGCGCCGAGAACAAAGGTCATGAGAAAAAGCCGGGCAAAAACATAGACGCCGATCTTGACGAGCACGGCGGCGTGCAGCAGCGCCGTTACGGGCGACGGCGCGACGCCGGCGTCGGGGAGCCAGGTCTGGAACGGCAGGGTCGCCGATTTCGAGAGGATGCCGCAGAGGATCAGACCGACCACCAGCCCCGGCAGGGCCAGTCCTTTCATTGCTGCAAGGTCAAACGTGCCGGTCTGCTGGTAGATAAAGACAAAGCCGATCAGCATCGCCAGCGCGCCGAAGAAAGTGACCAGGAACGCTTTGTCGGCCCGCAGGACGTCTTTCCGGCCCCGGTAGAAGCCGATCAGCCGCCAGCTGGCGAACGCGGTCAGTTCCCAGAAAAGGTAGAGGAAGATCAGATTTTGCGAATAGACCAGCCCGGTCATCGAGCCGAGAAAGAGGACGACCATGAAATAATACTCGTTCTGGTTCTCGTAATGGCTGATGTAATCGAAAGAGAAAAGGACGATGATCGCGCCGATCAGCGCCGAAACGACCGCCATGAAGACCGCCAACCCGTCGGCCGACAGGATAAAGCTCATTCCCAGCGGAAAGGGGAATTTATAAACGGCCGTCTGGCCGGTCAGGACCGTCAGGAGCAGCCGGGTGGAACAGGCGAGCGAAACCAGCACGAGCAGGAACGCCATGATGTTGCGGGCCGAAGCCGACCAGCGGCCCAGCAGGGGGAGCAAAAACGCTCCGCCGACCGGAACGAAAACCGCCAGTAATAATAACAACGCCCCGCTGCTCATATTTCCAAGAAAAACCCCACCCAAAAATCCAAGGTGGGGCTTTCAATCGGTTGTATTTTACACCGGGCGGAACATTTTATCAAGCCCCCTTGCCCGGGTGAAATTATTAGGTTAAGCTACCGATACAGAATCAGGAGCTATGCCAAACTTAACGGCGTTCGAAAGCAAGATGACCGACAGCCTTCACCCGAGCCTGACCGCCCGGGAGATGGCGGAGCATTTTGTCGTCGCCGTGCTGGAGGCCGAGTACGGCCAGGCCTTTACAAGGTCGCCCGGTTTTGATAAAATGGTCGGCACGCTGGCGGAAATGATCGTGACCAACCCCGAGCTCCGGCGCCAGACGCTGGCCGTCGCCAGCGCGCTGATCAAGAAAAACCGTGACAATCAGAAGAATCGAATCTAAAGAGATCAGGAAGATCGGCCGCCCGGGCGTCACCGGGCCCGAAGCCGCCCCGCCAGCCGGCCTCTCCCCCATCCTCCGGGCCGCCTGGCCGTTCGCCAAAAAAACGGCGGCACGCTTCAGCGAGGAATTAAGCCCGGACCCCAAGCGGAAGACCAATTTCGTCGCCGAAGCGCTCAAGAACCTGGCCAAGAGGTTTCAATGACGACGCGCCGGGAAGTCGAAGACCGGATCGTGGCGATCATCCGCGAGCAATTTCTCAAATACAACTCCGAAACGCTGGAAAAATATAAAGATCAGATCACCGCCACCGTCCGCTGGTACGTTTCCACCCTCCCCCGCCACATCGCCAAGGCCGAGGCCGGCGACCTGGAATCGGAGGCCAAGATCGCGTTCATCGAATGCCTCAAGACCTGGGACCCGCGCAAAGGCGACCTCTGGCCTTACGTTTCGGTCCGGCTCAAGGGTTCGATGCAGGATTACTTAAGGAAGCGCGGCTCCGACCCGGTCGCCGGGCTGTACGAATTCATCACCAGCGCCGCCAACGTCTACATGGCCTTTAACCGGAAAGAGATCGTTCACGAAGAGGTCGATAAGCTCCTGCACGTCGACTCGGCGATGAGCGATTTTTCCACCAAGGAGAAAGCGGTCATCGAACAGTATTACAGGCACGATAAAACTTTCAAGGAGATCGGCAGGGAGATCGGCCTTTCCGAATCGCAGGTCTCCCGCATCTGCAAAGACGCCACCCTCAAGCTGAAGAAGAACCTGCGCGAAGGCGAAGAGTAGTCCCTTCCGGCGTGCGCATCGAACTTTTGGCCCGCCCTAAAGCCGCGCGGTTTTGACCAGATAGTTGTAGAACTGTTCCGTCGGGGTCGCGCGTTCACTT
>JAFGHC010000019.1 GCA_016939335.1 Candidatus Saganbacteria bacterium | reverse complement strand
TCTCCACCTCCTCAGTAGGTTGAATTTCTTGGTCGAAATACATTCTAACTGAGTTACAGGGTGTAGACCATGTGCCTTATCTTTCCTGGACCCGGCCAGATCGCCTGAAATTCCCGCCGGTTTTGGCCGATATATATATAGGAGGGAATTAAAATGACATTAGCCAAGATCATTAAGCATCGCTCCGAACTGCTGGGAACGGTCAAGCTGTTCCGCGAACTCGGCGCCGGCTGGCTGGAATCATTCGTCCACGCGGCCGCCTGCGTCGTCCTGCTGATCGCCTGATACAATAGGTTATATCTTTGGTCGATCGACCAGGACACTGGCGCAGCCGGCTAGCTTCTCCCCGTTTTTTCTAAGTTGGTTTAGAGAGGTTTTCTTAAGAATTTTATAAGAAGTGAAATTGCCGAAAAGGCCTGTCGATAAATAAATGCGGAGAAAGTTTAATTCGTTGAGAAGGGGGAATGATGCGAATGGCTGTTAAAACAGGGGCCGTGCACAGGGGGACGCATTTTCAATTATCGATGGGGAAGGATTCTTACCGTATCTCCAAGCAATTTATTGATGCCCTTAAAAGTGCAATAAGAAAACCTGAATTTGTTGGCGGGATATATCTTTCTCGGACCGAGTTTTATTCTACTAATCATTTCAGCGCAATAACAAGGGCCATCTCAAGGCATAAATATCTCGAAGCGAAAAAACACCCTCTTAATGTGGTATTGGCTATACTGGACAATATGATAAAAATGTCAGGGAGCGAGAAAAAATATTTTGCGGATCATATTTTCCCAATGCTCCCCCTTCATTTAAAAAAAGATGAGCCTACTTGTTTTGATTTGCCTGACCTAGTAACCCCCTACCTGGACAAGATCGTAAATGGATTGGAAGCAATAATAAAGTAATTTTGAGGTTTTCCACTTCAAGGCCGACACAAGATCGATACAAATGATCAGCGAGATGCCGAAACCAGGCTAAATTATCGATTTAATTGCCGTTGTGGTAAAATACACGCATGGACAATTTGGGCTCACGGGTTGAGTTCCACTCGCACTCGATCTTCAGCGACGGCGCCCTCCTGCCGGCGGCCCTCGTCCGCGAAGCCGAGGTGAGGGGCTGTTCCGCCCTGGCCATTACCGACCACGTCGATCCCTCCAATATCGAGGCGGTGGTCAACGCCCTCGTCCATTTTGAAAGAGCGACCAGCGGCAAACTCCCGATCAAGTTCATCCCCGGCGCCGAGATCAGCTACCTCCGGCCGGAAGATATCGCCGAATACTGCCGCAAGGCGCGGCGCCTGGGAGCGAAACTCATTATCGTCCACGGCGAATCGCCGGCGGAACAAGTTTATCCCGGCACCAATCACGCGGCGGTCCGGCAGGCCGGCGTAGCCGACATCCTCGCCCATCCCGGCAACCTCGCCGAAGAGGATGCCATCCTGGCGGCCAAGAACGGGGTATATCTTGAGCTCTCCGCCCGCAAAGGGCACCGTGACGGCAACCGGCACGTGGCGGAGCTGGCCCGGCGCTACGGCGCCCGGCTCCTGGTCAACACCGACAGCCACAGCGAAAGCGACCTGATCACGCAGGAGCAGGCATTCGCTGTCTGCAAAGAGGCGGGGCTGACCGACGAAGAGGCTTTAACAACGGTCCGGGATAATCCGCAGGAACTGCTGAAAAAATTAGGGGTAAATTGAAATGATCAGCGGATTACGTCCCATTACCTATGTTGGGTTACAGGGGCCTTCGGGAGCCGCCAAGTCGTCAAAAAGCGCGGCCAACCGAAAATCATTCAGCGGACCGATGCCCCCGTTACTGGCGCAAATCCCGTTATTCTCCCGCGCTCTGGCCGCTAACATCGAGAGCAGTGATCTTGCCCGCGTCCCGCCGGAAATTTTATCGGAAGGGTTAAGACTTTTAAGGGCCGATGCCCCGGTCTTCCTGCCGTCAAATCAGGGTGTGGTAAAAACCATAACCGGCGTTCCCATAGCTACTTTAGGTGAATTGGTAAAAAGATTTGAAAATTCGCTGGCTTTGAAAAATCGTCCGCTCCCGTCCGGCTGGCGGCTCTCGAGCGACCGAAAACTTGAGTCGGGGCCGCCGGGGGCCAAGCAGATCATTCCGCTTGAAGAAAGAGGGATCAGCGTCAAACTGGACGAATTGTTGGCCAGACCAAACTTGCTTCTTTTGTTCCACATGTTTGCCCCGCTGCCGGAAGGCGACAGCCAGGTCCTCGATGCGGCGGTCGTTATCCCCGGCCTGACGGTCATCGATTCGGTCCGGACCGACGCGCAGGGCCGCAAGATCGGGGACTAGGAAAACCTCACGTCGAGCGAGCGGGCGCTCGCTTTCCCGGCGGGTTATTTTTTCAGCATCGCCTTAACATCATCCCAGATTTCCGCTTTATCCAGAATGCGACTGAATTCCTGCAGCTGGTCCCGGAGATATTTTTCATCAACGTTGGGATTAAGTTTAATCATTTCTTGAATATCAATCATATCTTGGGGCCGATGGGCGACGGATTTAAATATTATTAGATCCTCTACCCGGGGCAGCCGAAGATCAACTCCCCCGATTTTATATCTTTTGCTGCCTTTAATCGCCGCAACTTCAAATGGCAAGCGCCCAAGAGAAATGTCCAAACCTATCCCGCTGGGCCCATGTTTTAATAAAATCACCCTATTCTTGCGGGCGAAATCCTCCGCAGCTTTAAGGCGGGGAGTTAAACCGTGTTTTCGCGCTATCTTTAGGAATTCAGCTATTTCTTCATTTTTTACCAAAGCAACGGCGTCGACATCGGCGGTAAAGCGGGGTTTGCCTAAAATAGCTGCGGCAATCCCCCCGATCAACGTCCAGGGGCAGTCAAAATCATCCATTAGGATTTTTAGGGCGTGTAACGCTTGCCCCAAACTTGAATTTGGCGTTGGGCTGGAGCTTTTCACTTTATATTTTTGACTTCAAGATGGCCCAGTTGTTCATCAAATGAGGCCCTTTTTGAAGCCCCAACCCGAGTTGTGAGGCAAATTGGCTAAGCGTAATAAGCTGCTTAAATTTATCTTTAGCTGATAAGCTTTTTGTTTCTTTGTCGATCAAGTCATTAACTCTTTGATAACGCCGCAAAAACTGCTTATATTTATTTGAAGACATATAATAATTATAGCATAAAACCTATTCGATCAGTTAAGAAAATCTCACGTCGATAGAGCGGGCGTGGGCGTCGAGCCCCTCGATCTCCGCCAGGAGCCTTACATCCTTCCAGACATTTTTCAGCGCCGGCTTGGTGTAGCCGATGATGCTCTGGTGCTTGACGAAATCGTAGACGCCGAGCGGCGAAGCGAAGCGGGCCGTGCCGCCGGTCGGCAGCACGTGGCTGGGGCCGGCGATGTAATCGCCCACCGCTACCGGCGAGTGCGGGCCGATGAAGACCGCGCCGGCGTTCCTGATCTGCTCGAGCACCCGCTGCGGCGCGCCAACCTCGAGCTCCAAATGCTCGGGGGCGAGCCGGTTCGACAGCTCGATCGCGTGGCCGATCGATTCGGCCGGCAGGAGGACGATCTCCGCCGCTTCAATGATCTTTTTGCGGGAGAGCTTGGGCGCTTGCTTGTTGACCTCTTTTTCGACCCGCTCGATCACGCGCGGCGAATTGCTGATCAGCACGGCGGTCGAGCTCGGGTCGTGCTCGGCCTGGGCGAGCAGGTCGGCGGCGATGAACTCCGCGTCGGCGTCCTGATCGGCGATGATCACGACGTCGGACGGGCCGGCCAAACTTTCGATGCCGACCGCGCCGAAGACCGCCTGCTTGGCCAGCGCCACGTAAAGATTGCCGGGGCCGACGATCTTGTCGACGCGGGGGACGGTCTCCGTGCCGTAGGCGAGCGCGGCGACCGCCTGCGCCCCGCCGGCCTGATAGACGGCGCTGACGCCGGCTTCGGCCGCCGCGACCAGCACGTACGGGCTGACCGGCGGCGGTGAGACCAGGACCAGCTCTTTGACGCCGGCGACTTTGGCCGGGATGGCGTTCATCAGGACGGAAGAAGGATAGGTGGCGCGCCCGCCGGGGACGTAAAGCCCCACCCGCTCGAGCGGGATCAGCCGCTGCCCCAGGACGACGTCGAGCGGCAGGGTCTCGAACCATTCGTCGCTCTTCTGTTTCTTATGATAAGCGGTGATATTCTGGACCGCCTTGGTCAGCGAAGCGAGAAAGCCGTCCTTCACCTGCTGGTAGGCCTGCTTGATAACGGCGTCGGAGATCTTGAGTTCGGCGGGAGTTAACTCAACTCCGTCGAACTGCTTGGTGAATTCAACCAGCGCCCGGTCGCCCCGCGCCCTGACCGCCGCAATGATCTCCGCCACCGCCTTTGCCTCGGGCCGGTCGAGGGAAAGCGACTTGCGCTCGATCAGCCGCGCGACTTCGGCTTCGGTCTTTTCTGCGGCAACTATGGTGAGCATAGCAGCGAGCCCCTTTTCACGACAGTGTTGTCGGCCAGCACCACACCGGGGCCGATCACCACGTTGTCTTCGATCACGCAATTGTAGCCGACGAGACAGCCGTTGAGGCTGACGTGGTTGCCGATGCGGGTCCGTTCCCAGACGATCGCCTGGGAGAGGGTCCCTTCGCGGCCGATCGTCACGCTGTCGCCCAGCACCGTGTAATCCTTGATCCTGGTCTCCGGGCCGATCGTCACATCGCGGCCGATGATCACCGGGCCAAGCAGTTTGACCGTCTTGTCGAGCCGGCAGTTGTCGCCGAGCCAGGCCCGGCGGTCGGTCCGCGTGCCGCTGACCTTGACCGCCACTTCTCCCCGCAGGATCGCTTCGTGCGCCTGCTGGTACTGCAGCGGTTTGCCGATGTCGATCCAGTAGCGGTCGGTCACGTAACCGTAGACCGGCTCGCCCGCCGCCAGCAGTTCGGGGAAAAGCTGCCGCTCGAACGAGTACTCGACGCCGCGCGGGACCGTTTCAAATATTTTCGGGTCGAGAACATAGATGCCGGCGTTGACCGTGTCGGCCGGGCCGCCGGCCGAGAGATTGGCCAGCTGTTCCCAGCTCGGCTTCTCGATAAAGTGCCGCACCCGGCCGTCCTCGCCGATCAGGATCAGACCGTAGGCGGTCGGGTCCTCGACCCGCGTCAGCGTCAGCGTGGCGCGCGCTTTCTTTTTCTTATGATAATCGATGATCTGCCCGATGTTGATGTCGGTCAGCACGTCGCCGTTGAAAACGACCAGCGGCCCGTCGCCAAAGAATTCCTCGGCGTTCTTGACGGCGCCGGCCGTCCCCAGCGGGCGCGCCTCGATCGAATAACTGATCTTCAGGCCCAGTTCTTTGCCGTCGTCGAGCAGTTGCTTGATGCTGTCGGAAAGATAGTGCAGGTTGAGGATGACCTCGTCGATGCCGTGCTGGCGCAGCAGGGCGATCTGGTGGAGGACGAAAGCGCGGTTGGCGACCGGCACGATCGGCTTGGGCGTGTTGTAGGTCAGCGGGCGCAGCCGCGTTCCCAGTCCGCCGGCGATGATCACCGCTTTCATCGGTTGAGCTCCTTTTTCAGCCGGGCGATCGCCTCGACCGGCGTCGGGTCGGTCTCTTTCAGGACCGCCAGGTAGACGCTCAACAGATCGCCGAAAAGGACCAGGGAGAGCAGCCGCGCCAGCGCGCTCTTTCCCTGGGAAGCGACCTCGCTCACCCCGCCGAGCTGGCGGACCAGGAGCGACTTGGTGATCTCGATCCGTTTCTTGACCCGTTCGTTGTCGTCCTCGTCGCGCAGGATGACCAGCGCAAAGTTGTGCTGCTCGCGCTTGAGCGCGCCGAGGTTCACGATCTCATTGTGATTGAGCTCGGGGAAAACATTGACCAGCGCCGTCAGCTTGGCATTTTCGTTGAGCTGGCACTTCCAGCGCAGGGCGGCGCCGGCGGTCGTCCCGGCGGCGCCAAAGATGACCGGGATCTTGCCGGCGAGTTTTTTGGCCAGCTGCTTGGCCGGGTTGACGCGCGCCGGTTTGGCCGGGCCCCACTCGTCTTTCAGCTTGGCCAACAGGGCGATCGCTTCCTTGAGCTGGCCGCTCTCCGGCGGCACGATCTTGAGCTTCCCGAGCGCGACCAGCAGCGGGACGAACAAATATGGCAGCGCGGCGCGCGGCTGGTAATTGGAGGGGATCAAATAAAAAGGGAACTTGCTGTTCTCAGCCAGTTCCTTGAGCTTGCCGCCCGAAGTGGCGCAAACGATCTTGGCCCCTTTTCTGGCCGCTTCTTTGACCGCCGTCAGCGTCTCTTCGGTGTTGCCCGAATACGACAGGGCGAGGACGAGCGTTTCCGGCGAAACGTACTCGGGCAGGGTGTAATTGCGCAGGGAAATGAGCGGGGCGCTGGCCTGTTTCAGGAAAAGGTCGGCCGCCAGGTCGCCGGCGATCGCCGAACCGCCCATCCCCAGCACCAGCACCTGGCTGAAGCTCTGCGGCGCGGGGAGCGCGACGTAAGCGGTCAGCCGCTCGGCCTCCGCCAGCATCTCCGGCAGGCGGAGGGCGGTGCGCAACATGCCGGCCGGATCGATCCGGCCGATCTCCGCTTCGTTGTCTAACAGCTCAAGCTTTAGCGCCACGGGTCACCCCTGGATCTTTTCCTTCAGGATTTGAATGGCTTTTTGCAGCTGGGCATCGCTGGCCTCCTCGGGCAGCGCCTGCTCCAGCGCCGCTTCCGCTTCCCGGGTCGGCAGCTGGACCTCGACTTCCGGCGAGATCCCTTTCTTCATGATATAGTCGCCGTTCGGCGTCAGGTACTTGGCGATCGTCAGCAGCATGGCCGAGCCGTCATTGAGCTGCCTGACGTTCTGCACCGAAGCCTTGCCGAATGAATGGGTGCCGACCAGCGTTGCCGCCTTGTTGTCGCGCAGCGCGCCGGCCAGGATCTCCGAGGCCGAAGCCGAGCCCTCGTTGATCAGCATGACCACCGGCTTGGTCCAAAGGACGCGGCCGGTCGAGGCAAGTGCTTCCTCCCGGCCTTCGCGGTCGACCGTCTTGACAATGGTGCCGCGCGGGATGAACATGCTGCCGATGTCAACCGCGTTCTGCAGCAGGCCGCCGCCGTTGTCGCGCACGTCGATGATCAGGCCGGGCGTGTTCTTCGAGGCGCGCAGCGCCTTTTCGAATTCGGTGCTGGCGTTGAGATTCTCAAAGGTGTTGAGCTTGATGTACGACAGCCCCTCGTATTCCTTGCGCACCACGCTCTTGATCTCGATCTTGGCCCGCGTGATCTCGAAGTCGCGGGGTTCTTTCCAGCCGGCGCGCAGGATGGCCAGCTTGACCTTGGTCCCCTGCGGCCCGCGGATCAGGCTGACCGCCTCTTCCAGCGCCATGTCCTTGGTCTCTTTGCCGTCGATCTTCATAATATAATCACCCGAGCGAAGCCCGGCCTTCTTGCCGGGCGTGTCGATGATCGGCGAGATGACCGCCAGCGTGTTGTTCTTGATCCCGATGTAGATGCCGATCCCCGAGTAGGAGCCGCTCATCCGCATTTTCATCTCTTTGTAGGAACTCGGCTCCATGAAGCGCGTGTAGGGGTCGTCGAGCGCCGCCAGCATACCGCGGATCGAGCCGTAGACCAGTTTCTGGTCATCGAGGCTCTTGTTGACGTAGTCGTTCTTGACGATGTCTAGCACCTGGAGGTAAGTTTCCAGTTTCCGCTCCAGGCCGCCCTGATCGCTCTGCGCCACCACCTTGCCGATGCCAAAGGCGGTGATCGCCACCATCAGGACCGCCAGCCAGAGCTTGAAGCGCGGCCGTTTAACCATCGTCATTTTGTTTTCTCCTTCCTCTCCGTTGTTCACGATTTCGGCAGATACTTTTCCGGATTGACCGGCACCCCGTTGACCCGGACCTCAAAATGGCAGTGCGGGCCGGTTGAATAGCCGGTCATGCCGATCAAGCCGATCGTCTGCCCCTTGACCACGTTGGCGCCGACTTTCGGATAAAGCCGCGACAGGTGCGCGTAAACCGTCGCCCGCCCCCGGCCGTGGTCGATCACGATCGCCTTGCCGTAGCCGTCCCACCAGCCGGCGAAAATGATCTCGCCCGAGTCGGCCGCCGCGATCGGCGTGCCGTAAGGCGCGGCAATGTCGATGCCGGTGTGCCGCCCCTGCAGACGATGGCGGGCGCCGAAACGCAGGGAGATCCGCCCCTGCAGCGGCCAGGCCAGCTCCCCGGTGCTGTGGATCTTATAGCTCCGGCCGCGCGCCGCCATCTGTTTCTGGATCATGACCTCGAGCTCCTGCGAGCTCTTTTCCAGTTCGGCGACCTTGGTCGCGTATTCGTCTTCCCGGACCTTGAGCTGGTCAACGAGTTTCTGTTTTTCTTCGGCCTGTTCCGCGATCTTCTTTTTGTTCTCGGCGATGACATTGGCCAGCTCTTTGATCTCACGGGTCCGGCCGGTCAGCTCCTGCTGCTGGCTCCTGGTCGCCCGCAGTCCGGCGCGCACCCCCCGGATCAGATTGGCGTCACGGGCGATGATCTTCTCAAAAAAATAGAGCCGGTTGAGAAAATCGGACATCGACTGCGAATTGAAAAGCAGATCAAGGTAGCTGAGGCCGCCGTTCTTGTACGCTTCGCGCACGCGCAGGGCCAGCTGCCCCGACTTGCTGCTCAGTTCCGCTTCGCTCTTTTTCTGCTCGACGATCAGCGCGCCGATCTTCGATTCGTTCTCCTCGATCTTGGCCTTGGCCCGGTTCAGGCTGGTGTTGGCCTTTTTCAGCTCTTTGGTGATGACCACCAGCTTGCCCAGCACCTCCTGCCGCTGTTCTTTGGTCTGCTTCAGTTTCTCCTGACTGACCTTGAGCTCGTCCTGGATGATCTTGAGTTTTTCCTGTTCATCAAGGCTCTCCCCCCGCACCGATCCCGCGGCCAGCAAAAGCGCCAGCGCAACTGTTATTGGCCTCATGGATATAAAAATAATAACACAATTGGCACCCCGGCACAACTTGGGCGCCGCTCACCGGAAGAACGTTTTCCGCCGCCGGGCGCGGTGGAAAGTGACGGCAAAACGGTGGGCTTCGTCGCGCACCCGCTGAAGCAGCTTGAGCGCCTCCCCCGCCCGGGGGAGCCGCAGCGGCTTGCTCCGGCCGGGGAAGTAGACCGCCTCTTCCCGCTTGGCCAGGCCGATCACCGGCCGGTTGACTTTAGCCGCCAGGAGCGCCCGTTCGGCGGCGTTGACCTGGGCCAGGCCCCCGTCGACCATGACCAGATCGGGGAGCTCCATTTTTTTCGAGAGCGAGCCGGTGTAACGCCGCGTCACGACTTCGGACATCGCCTGGACGTCATTGGGTTTATCCCGCAGGCTGCGGACTTTAAAGTGCCGGTAATCGTTTTTCAGCGGCAAACCACCGAGGAAGACCACCAGCGAAGCGACAATATGCGAACCCTGGATGTTGGAGATGTCGAAACACTCGATGCGCATCGGGGGCTGTGCCAACCTGAGCGCTTTTTGCAGTTCGGTCACCTCGCCGATCAGGCGCGGGGCGGGCGCTTTGGCCAGATCGTGCTTCCCTTCCCTCATCTTCTCAAGCATTTCTATTTTATCTCGCAGAAAGGCCGCCTGTTCGAAGTCCTGTTTGGCCGAGGCCTTGGCCATCTCGGCTTTAAGGCCGTCGATCGCTTTGTCCATTTTGCCTTCCAGTATCCGTCTGACATTATCGACCAGCGCCAGATAAGCGTCATGCGAAATGTTGCCGGTGCAGGGCGCGGCACAGGCGCCGATGTGATAATAGAGGCAGGGTTGCTCCCGCTTCCGGAGCGGCGATTCCTTGCACCAGCGGATCGGCAGGAGCTTCTTGATCAGGCGGATGACGGCGCGCACCATGCCGCCCTGGTAGCGGCCGAAATAGAGGGCGCCGTCGTCCTCTTTGCGCCGCGCCAGCAGGAGGCGCGGCCACTCTTCGTTGACCGTCAGTTTGACGAAGGGGTAAGCTTTGTCGTCGCGCAGGGCGACGTTGTAGCGGGGCTTGTATTTCTTGACCAGTTCGTCCTCGAGCAGCAGGGCGTCGAGTTCCGAGCCGGTCACGATGTAGTCGATGTCATAGAGACGCTCGAGGAGGACGGAAGTTTTGAGCCCGGGGCGCGGGCGGAAGTAGGAGGCGACGCGGCGGCGGAGCGATTTGGCCTTGCCGACGTAAATGATCTCGCCGCGCTTGTCTTTGAAAAGATAGACGCCGGGCCTGGCGGGGAGCGACCTAAGCTTCTCCTTAAGGGAGCTCATGCGCGGTTCAGCGGGCGGCGACTTTTACCTTCAGGTCGGCGGTCACGCCCCGCAGCAGCTTGACGCTGACGTGGTAATCACCGGCGGTCTTGAGCGGCTCTTTGATCTCGATCTTGCGCCGGTCGAGCTCGAGGCCGAGGTTCTCTTTGACCGCCCGGGCCAGGTCGGCGGTGGTCACCGAGCCGAACAGCTTCCCCCCCTCGCCGACGTCGGCGGTGATGGTGATCTCGGCGGCGCCGAGCTTGTCGGCCAGCGCCTGCATCTCCTGCCGTTTCTGTTCCAACTCGGCCTGCTTCTTCTCCTGCCGCTTGTCGCGCGCGGCGAGCGCCGCCGGGGTGGCGTTGACCGCCAGCTTCCGGGGAAAGAGGAAGTTGCGGGCGTAGCCGTCGGCCACGCTCTCGACGCTGTCGTCCTCCAGGATTATGACTTTCATTTTAATCCACCACGTACGGCACGGTGCTGATCTGGCGCGCCCGCTTGATCGCCCGGGCGACCATCCGCTGGTGCAGGGCGCAACAGCCCGAGAGGCGCCGCGGCGCGATCTTCCCCCGGTCGGTCATGAACCGCTTGACGAAACCGGTGTCCTTATAATCAAGGCCGACTTTCTCGACGCAAAAATAGCACGGCTTGCGTTTCCTTTTTTTGAACTGCGATTGTTTCGGTTTTCTTGCTTCCCTGGTCATTCACGCACCTCTTTTAAAATGGGATCTCGTCGTCGGCCGTTTCTGCCTCCTGTGTTCCGCTTTCGGCTATCGGCTTTCGGCTTTCGGCTGACTCGTCTCTTTTCCCCCCCAGCATCTGCATATTATCGGCCACGACTTCGGCCATCGTTTTTTTCTGGCCGTCCTTGCCGGTATAGCTCCTGATCTGCAGCCGCCCCTCGACCGCCACCGGCCGCCCCTTCTTCAAATACTCGCCGCAGATCTCGGCCAGCCGGCGCCAGGCGACGATATTGATGAAATCAACGTCCTGCTGGCGCGTCTCCTCGCCGGCCGCCGCCTCGCTCTTGCGCCGGAAGCGGTTGACCGCGATCGCGAACCTGGCGACCGGGATCCCGCTCGTCGTGTAGCGCAGCTCCGGATCTCTCGTCAAATTCCCGATCAAAAACGCTTTGTTGTACATACCAAATTTTTTATTTTTGACTTTTTATTTTTTATTTTAAAAAGGCAGATCGCTTTCCAGCTCCGCCTCATCGGCCGGAATTTCGTCCGCCTCCGCCGCCGGAGTAACCAACGCTTTTGTCTCTTCCGGGCCTTTCCCCGCCGTCCCTTGCCCTTTATCCAGCATCGTCATGTTGCGCGCCACCACCTCGGTTACCCAGCGGCGCTGTCCCGTCTGGTCTTCGAACGAGCGGTTCTGGATCCGCCCCTCGACCAGGACCAGGCGGCCCTTTTTCAGGTATTGCGCGCAGATCTCGGCCAATCTCTGCCAGGCGACCACGTCGATGAAGTCGACGTTGTCCTCTTTCGGGACGCCGCCCGCCGGGCGGTCGACCGCCAGCCGGAACCTGGTCACCGCCATCCCTTCGGCCGTGGCGCGGCCCTCGGGGTCGGCCGTCAGCCGGCCGATCAGGATTATTCTATTGAGGTTCGCCAAGGGGCTTACCTTTTATTTCGCCGATGTCGACCGCCGCCGTGACCGGGGCGGTCGCCATGCCCGGGGCGCCGCGTCTGACCGGCGGGACCGGCATGACAACGGCCCGGGAGACGAAATAGCGGACCACGTGTTCCGAGACTTTGAGGTAGGAGCGGAGTTCGGCCGGCGCGCCGGCCGGGCTTTTGAAGCGGACCAGAACATAATGGCCCTGGGTCAGCGCTTTGGCCTTCTTGATCATCGAAGAAAGCCGGCGCGTCCCCCATTTTTCGACCTTATCGATCGCGCCGCCCAGGTGCTTGATCTTCTCCTCGACTTTAGCGAGAAAAGCGCCGATCTTCTCCTCCCCCTGGTTGGGGTCGAAGATCAATATCAACTCATAAGAATTCACTTAAATAACCTCCCGGGAAAAAATGACTACTGCCTTTAACGACTAATTATTATACCACAAACCGGACGATAATCAAATCCCCGTCCTCGACTGCGTACTCTTTGCCTTCGGTGTGCAGCAGCCCTTTTTCCCGCGCGGCGGCGAACGAGCCGCAGGCGATCATGTCGGCGTAATGGACGACCTCGGCCGCGATAAAGCCGCGTTCCATGTCGGAGTGGATCTTGCCGGCGGCCTGGGGGGCTTTCAGCCCGCGGGTGATCGTCCAGGCGTGGGCGTCTTTCTCGCCGGCGGTGAAAAAGGTGATCAGATTGAGGAGCTCATAGCTGGCCCGGATCAATTTGCCCAGCGCCGACTCTTTCACCCCCAGCTCGGCGAGGTACGCCTGCGCGTCCTCGGGCGAAAGCTCGGTCAACTCGGCCTCCAGTTTGGAAGAAATGACTACGACCCCGGCGCCGTCCTCCTTGGCGACCGCCCTGACCACCTCGACCTGTCCCTGGTTGCCCGATTCGTCAACATTGGCGGCGTAGAGGACCGGCTTGAGCGTGAGCAGTGAAATTTCTTTTAAAAATTCCCGCTCTTTCTCCTCGAACGGAAAATTCCTGGCCAGCCTGCCTTTGGCCAGCCAGTCATAAAGTTTCTGCAAGAAGTCGTTCTCCCTGACGGCGCGCGTGTCGCCCGATTTAACCTTCTGCTTAATGTAAATCTCCCTTTTTTCGACCTGCGACATGTCGGCCAAGCTCAACTCAAGATTGATGATCTCGATGTCGCGCCGGGGATTGACCTCGCCTTCAACATGAATGATCTCTTCGCTTTTAAAACAGCGGACGACATGGAGGATGGCGTCGACTTCGCGGATATTGGCCAGGAACTTGTTGCCCAGCCCTTCGCCCCGGCTCGCCCCTTTGACCAGCCCGGCAATATCGTAGAATTCGATGATCGCCGGGACGATCTTTTTGGAGCTGAACATTTTGGCCAGCGTCTGCAGCCGCTCGTCCGGCACCTCGACCACGCCGATGTTCGGGTCGATCGTGCAGAACGGGTAATTGGAAACGTTCGCCTTCGCGCGCGACAGCGCGTTGAACAAGGACGACTTGCCGACGTTGGGGAGCCCGACGATACCGAGCGAAAGTGCCATAGAAAAGATTATAGCATTTTAATGCTTGCGCTCTCTTAAATAATTTCTCAACAATATGCTATACTACTAAATTAGGACGGGGAAGAAGAGCAGGAAATTATACTCCCTATCCAAAATATGACTATTCTAAAAGTTTTACAGCCTGTAACTTTTGGGCACAGAGTCGCAGAAGAAGAGACTGATATCCTCGCTAAATATTTTGTTGAAACTGACCAATGGCAACAGCTCTTTTCTGACAAAGTTGATATTATTTATGGCCCAAAAGGATCGGGGAAAAGCGCCCTTTATTCCCTGCTCATTGGAAGGAAAACCGAGCTTTTTGATCGAGGGATTCTAGCTGCGGTCGCAGAAAATCCTCGCGGGACAACAGCTTTTCAATCATTAGTAATTAATCCACCGGCGTCGGAAACGGAATTTATTGCTTTGTGGAAACTATATATAGCTTGTCTTGTTTCAGCAACACTTGATGAGTATGGAATTTCGGGAGCACAAGCAAAAGAACTCCGTGATCGTTTGCAAGAAAGCGGCCTTCGACCAAAAGAAAAGAACCTTCAGAGGGTTCTTCTTTCTGCTTTTGATTATGTAAAGCGATTACTTCGACCCGAATCCGTGGAGGGCGGGCTTACTCTAGATCCAGCAGGTCAAATCCCATCCATAACCGCCAAAATTACTTTCAGCGAACCATCGGCCACACAAATTAAGGAGGGCGCGGTTTCTGTTGACCACTTATTAGAGTTGGGCGATTCAGCGCTTGCCAGCGTTAAATACAAGTTATGGGTATTACTCGACAGATTAGATGTCGCATTTTTAGAATCGCCTGAACTCGAACAGAACGCTTTGCGGGCACTTTTTCATGTCTATCTCGATTTTTTATCTTTGAGCAACTTTCGGCTAAAAATATTTCTCAGAACAGACATCTGGCAACGAATTACTTCTGTTGGGTTTCGTGAGGCCAGCCATATTACACGCCAGCTTACAATAGAATGGAATAGGTCGACAATTTTAAATCTCATCGTCCGGCGCGCTGTCCAAAATGAAAGTATCTTAGATTACTATCACGAAAAGAAAGAAGCGGTGCTCGCAACAACAGAGAGCCAAGAAAAGTTTTTTTATCGTTTATTCCCTGATCAAGTTGAGGTTGGGTCGCGAAAGTCAAACACTCTTGATTGGATGCTTAGCCGAACCTGGGACGGCTCAAGACAGGCTGCCCCAAGAGAGATTATCCACTTATTAAATGCGCTTCGTGATGCCCAAGTTCGGCAGTTGGAAATTGGAGATTCCGAGCCTGAAGGAGGGCGTCTTTTCTCCAGACAGGTTTTCAAGGAGGCTTTATCTGAGGTTTCCAAGACGCGGCTTGGCCAAACGCTTTATGCGGAATATCCTGATTTTCGTAATCAGATTGAAAAGTTACGGGGTAAAAAAACAGAATATTCGGCTCAATCTTTAGCTAAAATTTGGAAATCGGCCCCGGAAGCAACAATGGAGCTTGCCCGAAATCTTTGTACAATTGGTTTTTTTGAGCAACGCGGCGAGCAGGACGACCCGAAATTCTGGGTCCCAATTCTTTATCGGGATTCTTTGGATTTAGTCCAGGGGGCATCAGAATAAAATGAACAAAGCCGAGATCTTTGAATTGATCAATAAGAACCCCGCTTTTCATCTCGCTACCGTTGAGGGGGACCAGCCGCGCTGCCGGGGGATGTTTCTCTACCGCGCTGATGACGACGGGATCGTCTTCCACACCGGCAGCATGAAGGACGTTTACGCCCAGCTCAAGCGGAACCCGAAAGCCGAGCTTTGTTTCAACGATTTCCACAGCAATGTTCAGGTCCGGGTATCTGGCAAGCTGGAGGAGATCGAGGACAAGGCTTATAAAGACGAGGTTGCCGCTCACCCGACGCGCGAGTTCGTCCGCAAATGGCGCGCGGCCGGGCTCGTGCCCGATTTTTATAACGAGTTTAAAGTTTACCGCCTGAAGCACGCCCAAGCCGTGGTCTGGACGATGGCGACGAACTTCGCGCCGAAGGAGTATATAAAGTTATAGCGGCCGGTTACTCCTAATTCGCCTGAAATTTCGAGCGGATCGATCTGATAAATATGTGGTATGTCAGATATCAATGGTGTTTCAGGAAGTCCCTGGCGGATGTACGGCTCATTAAGTTTCACCGCGGACGGCAACGTCGGCGGGACCCCCGAAGGGTCCAGAAAACTGGAGATTACTTCGCCTGACGGGAAAACGGCCACAGTCCCCGCCACCGCCGGGGATAACTATACGTTCGAATTTGCCGCCGACATCGGCATAATTTCCCCTTCCGGTCTGGGAGCCAGATTGGGTGTCGGCATAGCCGACGCCCCTTTCGTCGATCGGACGACGACGGACGCGGAGGCGATGCAGGCCGGCGCCAAAGCCGGTGATTATGCCACCGTCGTTATGCGGTCTTCCGTATACCGGCTCAAATTGCATCTGACCTACACCCTCGACTTGAGCCAGCGGCTTTCGGTTTCGGCGGGATCCGGCCTGGTCTGGTCGCGCATCGATTATTGTTCGGCGCCGGCTCAAAACGGGCATTTGGTCGGCAGCGGCAACACCGAGCACGATAATCATCTGGCCGCATGCGCCGCTCCCGGATTCCTGCAGGAGAACCGTTTCGGCGTGAACTCGCTGGTCGAAGGAACTGTAAAATTGTGGGGAGAAACCTCACTGGTGACCGGCGCCGCTTATACTATTTTCCCGTCAATGGGGTCCACCTGGTCGGCCTTTTTAGGCTTTAGATTATCGGAGTCGTTGTAAAATTTATAGCCCCAACGGGATGCGTTTCAAACTTGTCGGAACTGATCATAAGCATATCATTCCCCGATGCCCTTGTGAGTTCGATTGATGCCCTTTGCCTTGCCTGATCCGGCGGCGTATAATTCAGACATGGGAATAAACATCGCCGTTATTGGAATTATACTTACTTGCATCGCTATTTTATCCACATGGATAGTTTTTATTATCCAAAGAAGAATTGAATACAAAAAGGAACTATTCCATGCCGTAAAGGAAGAATATATAAGAATATATTCGCCCTATCACGCTAGTGATCAAGCAAGTCGCAGGCGTGATATTGAAGGGAAAACCGAAAAAGAAATAGTTGAATTGGCAAAAGATGAATTGGCACGGCTCGAAAAGCAAATAAAGGCGCGGGCAAGAATAATTGATGATGTCTATAAGACAGGGCGCGTGCCGGAATTATCCCGAAGATTGAACGATTACAACAAATTCAAGATATACTATTTCTTCGGATAACGCTTGTATATTTTCACAACGCGCGGGATGATCGCGGCCTTCCCCCGATCCCCCTTTTGAAAAATAATCATTGGTGCGGTTTCGCTCGATCATTGCTGGTCACTCCCTTGATTGCTATGCTATGTTAAGATATATTATGTCTAATAAAGGGGGCATATTATGAAAAAGACGAAGCAGTATTCAACAAGGTTTTATATTATATTTTGTATTATTACATTTGGTCTTGTGTCAATATTGATGAATTTTACCGGAACATTTATTGGAAGAATGTTCGGCGTATGGCTTCCAAGCGGTGGTGTATTAGGTGCGGGTGTTGCGGGGGCAATTTCAGCGGCAATCGCATGGTTTATTGCTATTGCCATTGAAAATAGTATGCAAAAAAAGAAATAATGGGCAAAAGCATAGAATTTTACACCGTTAGCAAATTAGCAAAGAAATTTGACCGAACTGAATACACGATCCGCTTCTGGTTGGTGGTAAACGAGTAGAAGCAGTCAAATCGTAAAGTGGTAGCCCCACGGGGAATCGAACCCCGGTTCTCAGCTTGAAAAGCTGGTGTCCTAACCCCTAGACGATGGGGCCGTGCTGAACGGCAGAATATCAGTATATCAGAAGATCAGAGGTTCATTCAAGAAAGAATAAGGGCTTTTGTCCAAAAAGCGCTCAAAACGAATTTAGCGCTTCGAATTTATAATTTACTTCGGATTTCGTATTTCCAGCTCCGCTTCCTGCCCTCCGCCATGTTATAATTCCGATCGATACAAGGAGGAACCAATGAAAAGCTTCATCATCGTTATCGGCCTGTTAATTTTGCTATGTTCGCAGGGTTTGGCCGCGCCCGCCAGACCGGCCTGGTCACTCTTCTCCGAGACCGCTTATAACCTGAAGCCCGGGACGTGGGAGGTCACCATTATCGGCTGGGCCAATTACGGCTTGTCCGACCGGTTTCAGTTGGGGACCAACGCGATACTCGATATGGTCCAGGTGCCCAACGTTTACGCCAAATGCGTCCTGCTCGAAGAATCAGATCTCCGGCCTTTTCAAATCGCGCTTAGCGGCTCACTCTATTATCCGCTGGCCGCCAGCACCCCCATTTCAACCGACGTGGCGCTTAATGTCTCGCGGGCGGTCTCTGACGGCAACTTTATCATAACCGGCGGGATCAAGCAGACCTCCAATTTCAACGACACGACCGTCGCCACGGCTAATCCGATCAATACGCCCGGGATCGGCCTAAAAGCCGGGATTATCACCAACCAGAGTGATGCCGTCCGCTTCTATCTCGAAGCCTACTCAAATTGGGTGCCGATCGGCCGGAGCTCCGAAATTGCCGTCGGCGGCGACTATGTCGCCGGCAATATGACCGTCGCCCTGGGCGGCCTTTTCTATTCGTCCGATTCCAGCGACCGGCGGGCCAACTTTCTCCCCTTCATCAACGCGAAGTGGGACTTTTAAAGTAAAAAGGCCTCGATAATCCCTCCACCCCATCGAAATCCGCCCCTTGAGAGGTTAAGGCCGGCAGAAAAAGAAGCCTACTTATAAATAATCTGCAAAACCGGCGGGTTGGCGCCGTTTTCCTTGCTCAAGATGGTGACCAGGCCGTTCGTGACGCTGTCCTGACGGAGCGCCAGGCCGAAGTTGGTCGCCGGCGTGGCGTACCAACCCCTGATCGTTGTCAGCAAAACGGGGTCGGAGATGTTGTTATACCCGCCGGCGGAAAAGTTCCCGGAGAGAATAAGACTGCCGTCGGCCGGTTTGGTGTTCCAGGTGACCGATTCGGCGGTCAGCGGGGAGTTCAAATTATAGAACTGGAAATTGGGCGAGTCGGCCGAGCTGGGATAAAGCTTGAGCGTGACCGACTCGATCGAGACGATGCCGGCCGGCAGCGAGGCCAGGGAGAAGCGCAGATAGGCCTCAAAATATTTCCCTGTTGCGGAGTTGTAGCCGGCCTTAATAAATGTTTGCCCCTCTTCGGTCGTCGTCGGGCTGGACTCGTCAACGTAAGTGTCGGCTTCCGCCGTAATAATGACCTCTGCCCCCTCGACCGTGACCGGCACTGTGGTCACGATCTCGCCCGAAGAACAGGTAATGACCGCCGTGCCGGCAGTCGTCGCCTCGAGTGTAGCGATCTTGCCGCTTGAAGTGAACGTGCCGACCAAGCCGGTCAGGCTCCACGCCGGGGTGAAATCGACACTTTCCCCTGAAGCGTTAAAACCAAGTACGGCAAAAACCTGGCTGCCGTTGACCGGCAGATCAATATAAGAAGGAGATACTTCGAGGCTGGCCAGGCCGTTCGGCTCGGGCGTCGGCGCGGCGGAGACCGCCAACGTAGCGGACGCCGTATACGCGGCGTAAACCGCGCGGACCTCGCCCGTCCCGGCCTTTGAGGCGGTAAAAATGCCGGCGTAGCCGACCTTCAAGACCGTCCCGATCCCGCCCGTCACCTCCCAGGAGGGGATCAGTTGGCCGTTCGTCCCGTCGGTAAAAGTGGCAACGCAATAAAAAGCTTCCTGACTGCCGACCTTGCCGGCAAAGGATGCGGGGGAAAGGCTCACGCTGGCAACAGTCTTGCCGTTGACGCTGTTCTCCACGTCGCCGCAGGCATAAAGGAAATATGCCGCCAGGAGAACGATTGCCGACAGGCCGATTTTCTTAAGCATTTTTTCCCGCGCTTATTATAACACCCGCGCTAAGCGAACAGCTCTTTGATGTCGATCGCCTCAAAATCGCCCCTGTTTTTTATCTTGATCTCGCGGTACTCGCTAAGGTCAACTGCTTCTTCATCCCGAGCGAGTCCGCCGCAGGCGGACGAGTCGAGGGATTCTTCCACTTCCCATTTATCGTAAGCCCAGCTCGGCAGCTCCTCCAAATAGCGGGAAACTTTCATCAGCACTTCGCCGTCGTAGCCGGAATAGATCAGCGGATAAAGGAGATAAAGCTCGTCCTTGGCGCGGGTCACGGCAACGTAAAACAGCCGCCGCTCCTCTTCCATCTCCTCTTCTTTGTCAAAACTCAAATAAGAAGGGAACCGCCCGTCGGCCAGCCAGACGAGAAAGACGCTCTTCCACTCCAGCCCCTTGGCCTGGTGGACCGTCGTCAGGACGCAGGCTTCTTTCTCCCCCGTCTCGCCCGCCTCGACGATCGTCTCCGCTTCGATCCCCGAAGCAAGCGCCAGGGAGCTCAACAGCTCTTCGAGCGATTTGTACTGCGTGGCGTAACTGCCGAGCTGTTCCAGGTCCTCGAGCCGCTCGCGGTAATTGGGGTACTGCTCTTTTAAATGATCGGCGTAGTTTGATTCGCTGACCGCCTTGATCATCTCGGCCGGCTTGTCCCGTTTTTCCTTGAGCTGCGCCATCAGCGCCTGGAATTGCTTGAACGATCGCTCGCCGCCGCCGGGAATTACTTTTAATACGCCGTCCTGCGCGATGGTTTCCCGCGGGTCGCCCGCCTGGCAGATGAACTGAAAAATTTTCTCCGCCGTCCGGGGGCCGACCTTGGGGAGGAGCTTGAGGACCCGGCCCCAGGAGAGCTCGTCATTCGGATTATGGAAGACTTTGAGGTAGGCGATCACGTCCTTGATGTGCGCTTCTTCGAAAAAGCGGAGGCCGGAGCGGACCTCGAACGGGATGCCGCGCTTGGTCAGCTCCATCTGGACCTCCAGCGACTGGTAATGCGAGCGGTAAAGGACCGCCATGTCGTTGAGCGACTGCCCTTCCTCGCGCAGCTCCAGCAGCCGCTGCGCCACAAAGGCCGCCTGCTCGTAAACGGTGGTCAGCGGCGCCACGACCGGTTTCTGGCCGCTCGGGCGGTTGGTGCGCAAACTCTTGTCGAATTTTTCCTTGGCCAGCGTGATCGCCGTGTTGGCGATGGCGAGGATCTCGGGCGTCGAGCGGTGGTTGACCTCCAGCTTATAGAGGCGCGCGTCGGGGTAGACCTTGGGGAAATTGATGATGTTCTTGAAGTGCGCCCCGCGGAAGCTGTAGATCGACTGGCTGTCGTCGCCGACCACCATCAGGTTGCGGTGCTTCGCGGCCAGTAGATTGATGATCTTGGCCTGCAAAAGATTAGTGTCCTGATATTCGTCAACCAGGACGTGCAGGAACTTGGCGGCGTACTGGCCGGCCACGTCCCGGTTCTCGGCCAGCAGCTTGTGCCAGAGGTAGAGCAGGTCGTCAAAGTCCATCAGGTTGTTCTTCCGCTTGCGCTGGACGTAAAGGTTGAAAACGCCTTCGATCTCCTCCGTCATTGACTCGAACTGCGCGTAGTTGTAGGCGATGACGTCGGTGATCGTCCGGTTGGTATTGAGCGACAGGCTGTAAATGTCCTGCAGCGCCTCGCCCTTGGGAAAACGCCTGGCCTTGACGTCGATCTTGGCTTCGCCGAGGCAGGCATCGATCAGGTCTTTGGAGTCGGCGCGGTCGAGGATGGTGAAGTTCGGTTCGTAACCGATGCACTTGGCGTTTTTCCGCAGCATCAAATTCCCGACGTGGTGGAAGGTGCCGCCCATGATCCCCTTGACATCGCGCTTCAAAAGGAGCTCGACGCGCGAGAGCATCTCTTTGGCCGCTTTGTTGGTAAAGGTGACAAGCAGGATCCGGTCGAGGGGGACGCCCGATTCGACCAGGTAAGCGACCCGGTAAGTGACGGTGCGGGTCTTGCCGCTGCCGGCGCCGGCGATCACCAGCATCGGCCCGCCGGGCGCGGTGGCGATCGGCAGCTGCTCCTCGGTCAGGTCGGCCTGGTAGTTGATGCGGAAATTATTCTCCGCGCCAAAATGGGATTTGAGAACGTACTTATGAGGCATTGGACACTTCATTATAGCAAAGATGGGCTCGAAATCCCAACTTCCAACCTCAAACATCCAAACAAATGGCAAGGGCCAAAAGGCAAATCACAAATGTTTTGGAGATTGATATTTGCTTATTGATATTTGTTTGGAAGTTGGAGGTTTGAGGCTGGAAGTTTATTTGATCTTCAGGTTAATATCAAGGGCCGGGGCCGAGTGCGTCAGCGCCCCGATCGAGATGAAGTCGACGCCGGTCCGCGCGATCGCGGCAACGTTGCTTAAATCAACTCCGCCCGAAGCTTCGGTTTTCACTCCGGCTTTTTTACAGAGCTTGACCGCTTCTTTCATCGTCTTGCGGCTCATATTATCAAGCAAAACCCTGTCGGCTCCGGCCGCGATCACTTCTTTAACTTGTCCAACCGTTTTTGCTTCAACTTCAATCTTCTTGCCCTTTCCCTCATCCCTTGCCCTTTGAACCGCCTTTTGTATCCCCCTTGCTAACTTAATATGATTGTCCTTGATCAGGATGGCGTCGTAGAGGCCGAGACGATGGTTGACCCCGCCGCCGCACCTGACCGCGTATTTCTCGGGCACCCGCAGGCCGGGAGCCGTTTTGCGTGTATCGAGAATCTTGACCCGCGACCCGCGACCCGCGACCCGCGACACAAATTGTTCGGTTAACGTCGCTATTCCGGAAAGATGCTGGAGGAAGTTCAAGGCGGTCCGCTCGCCGGTCAGGATCGCGCGGGCCGGGCCGGACACGACCGCGATCACTTTGCCTTTTTTGACCGCCGCGCCGTCCCTCACTCTGGGAGAAAAGCGGACCCGGCGATCAAGATGGCGGAACACTTCGGCGGCGATCCCCAGCCCGGCGATCACCCCGTCCTCTTTGACGGTCACGACCGCCTTCGCTCTTGCTTCTTTGTCCACGACCGCCCTGGTCGTGATGTCGCCGTGCCCGACATCCTCCGCCAGCGCCAGCTTGACCAAAAAGTCCGCAACTTTAGTTAATTTGTTCCCCATTCTCGTTACTCGTTACTCCATTCTCGTTACTTCAGCACAAAAAGTATCAAGTAATAGTACATCAGCGGCGCGGTCAGGACAAACGAGTCGATCCGGTCGAGCACCCCGCCGTGGCCGGGGATCAGGTCGGAGGAGTCTTTGGCGCCGGCCTCGCGCTTGATCAGCGATTCGATCAGGTCGGAGATCTGGCCGAAGATGCCGATCAGCGCGCCGAGGATCAGCGCGTGGCCGATGGCCAGCTGTGCCGTCTGGGAAAAGATCGCGGCGGCGATCAAACAAACTACAAACCCGGCCAGCGCCCCCTCCCAGGTCTTCTTCGGGGAGACCGACGGCATCAGCGGCGTGTGGCCAAAGACGCGCCCGGCCAGGTAGGCCGCGATGTCCATCGCCCAGACGGTAAAGACCAGGAAGAACAGGTAGCCGCCGTGCTCGGTCAGGCTGCGGATGAAAAAGAGGTAGCTCAGGAACCAGCCGACGTAAACCATGCCGAGGATCGTCACCGCCACGTCCACGATCGTGTCCTTTTCCCGCTTCAGGAAGACGCCCGAGATCATGGCGATCGCCGCGGCCAGCGTCAGGATCGCCGAGTGCCCGGGCTCCCAGTTCCGCTTGAGGGCGTAATAAGCAAAGATAACGAACGAAGCGGTGATCGCGTTGCCGACGTAATAGGCCGGGAAAAAACCTTTCTTCATCATCAGGTTGTAGAACTCGTTGACGGCGAGCAGCGCCAGCGCCAGGACCAGGATGAGAAAGGGGAACCCGCCATAAAAAATACAGGCGAGAATGACCGGCACGCCAAGCAGGGCCGTGATTGTTCTTAATTTCATTGCAGTTTACCGAAGCGCCGTTCGCGCTTTTGGTAGCCCTCAATCGCGGCGGCCAGTTCCTTTTTGCGAAAATCCGGCCAGAGCGTCTCGGTAACATATATCTCCGCGTAAGCGATCTGCCAGAGGAGAAAGTTGGAGACCCTCATTTCGTTCGCCGTCCTGATCAGCAGGTCGGGGTCGGGCATGCCTTTGGTATACAGATGTTCGCTGATCAAGGTTTCGGTAATATTCCCCACATTTAAATGTGGGGAATTAATTATAATGTCATTCGCCGCGTCAACCAATTCCGCCCTCCCCCCGTAATTGACCATGACGTTCAGGGTGATCCGTTCGCCGTCCTTCGTTTTCTCCATTGCCTCGCGCATCTTGGTCTGCAGCTGGTCGGAAAATTTGTGGATGCGGCCGAGGAATTGCAGGCGGACGCCGCTTTTGACCAATTCATCGATCTCCCGGTCGATCGATTGGGCGAAGAGATTCATCAGAAAATCGACTTCCTCCCGCGGCCGGCCCCAGTTCTCGGTGGAAAAAGCGTAGACAGTCAGGTATTTGACGCCCAGCTCGGCGCAGGCCTTGAGCACCGCCTTTAAAGAAGCGACCCCTGCCTTGTGCCCGGCCGCGCGCGGCAGGAGCCGCCGCTTTGCCCAGCGCCCGTTGCCGTCCATGATGATCGCGATGTGTTGAGGAATATTTTGCTTATCCATCTCTTGCAACTTCCAACCTCAAACCTCCAACTTCCAAACAAATATCAATAAGCAAATATCAATCTCCAAAACATTTGTGATTTGCCTTTTAGCCTTTGCCCTTTGTTTGGATGTTTGAGGTTGGATGTTGGAGTCTTGAGGTTAATGGGCTAAACCTCCAGTATCTCCTTCTCTTTGCCCGCCAGCAACTTGTCGATTTCCGCCGACTCCTTGTCGATCAGCTCCTGGACCTTCTTGTCCTGCATTTTCTCGATGTCCTCGGTGATCTTTTTCTCGGCCTTCTGCTTTTTCAGCGCTTCGATCGCCTCCCGGCGCACGTTGCGCAGGCTGATCTTGGCCTCTTCGGCTTCTTTCTTGATGATCTTGGTCAAGTCGCGGCGGCGCTCCTCGGAAAGCTCGGGCAGGAGCAAACGGATCAGCCCGCCCTCGTTCTTCGGGTTGATGCCGAGGTCCGAGGCAAGGATCGCTTTTTCGATCGCCTGGCTGGCGTTCTTGTCATACGGCGTGACGACCAGCATGCGCGGCTCGGGCGCCGAGACCTGCCCCAGCTGTTTGAGCGGCGTTTTGGTGCCGTAATATTCGACCTGGACGTGGTCGAGCAGCGCCGGATGGGCGCGCCCGGTGCGCACGGCCGAAAAATTCTTCTTCAGCGCCTCGATCGCTTTCTGCATCCGCCCTTCGCTTTCTCTTAAAACGTCTTCCATCTTAGCGCCTCCTACTCTTTGCCGACCTCGACCAGCGTGCCGACCTCTTTCCCCTCGACCGCCCGCCTGATGTTGCCGCGCTTGGTCAGGTCAAAGACGATGATCGGGATCTTGTTCTCCATGCAAAGCGATGCCGCGGTCGAGTCCATTACCCGCAGGCGCTTCTGGATCATTGTCATGTGGGTGATATTTTTGTACTTCTTGGCGTCCGGGAAGTGGACGGGGTCCTTGTCGTAAACTCCGTCGACCTTGGTCGCCTTGAGGATGACGTCGGCGTCGAGCTCGGCGGCGCGCAGCGCCGCGGTCGTGTCGGTGGAAAAGTACGGGTTGCCGGTGCCGGCCGCGAGAATGACGACGCGCCCCTTCTCCATGTGGCGGATCGCCCGCCGCCGGATGAACGGCTCGGCGATCGACCGCATTTCTATCGCGGTCTGGACGCGGGAGGCGACGCCCGCGCGCTCCAGCGCGTCCTGGAGGGCGAGCGAATTGATGACGGTCGCCAGCATCCCCATGTAGTCGCCGGTCGCCCGGTCGATCCCTTGGACCGCGCCGGCCACGCCGCGGAAAATATTGCCGCCGCCGACCACGACCGCCACGCCGACCCCCAGCGCCCTGACCGACTTGATCTCCGCGGCGATCACCGCCAGGACCTCAAGGTCGATGCCGTATTTTTGTTTGCCGCCAAAGACTTCGCCGGAGAGTTTGAGGAGGATTCGTTTGTAGGTCGGCCTTGCCATATCCCGGTCATTATAATATAATCTGGCCACTATGGCAATGCTCTTCCCTTACTTCGAACTGGCCGCTTCGCTCTTTATTTTGCTCCTGGCCTTTCAGATCTGGACCAGGCATTATGAGAACTCCCTGGCGCGGTTCTTCGCCCTTTTCGCCATGGTCGCGTTTGCCGCCACAGTCCTGGAATATTCCTACCGGATCGCTTTCACCCTGGACCTGGCCCGCGACATTGACCGGCTCAGTTCGGCGCTTTGGGTTTTTGTCTTCCCGCTGTTCGCCCATTTTGCCATCCTGTTCACGAAAAAGGAGGGCCGGTTAAAACAAAGTATCTTTCTGTTCTGGTTTTACCTGTTCCCCGCCGCAGTCTCCCTGCTGTTCCTTTTTAGCGATCTCATGTTCAAACGCTATGAGATCTGGTCGGTCGGCATCGTCAGCATCCCTTCCGCCTGGTTCAGCTTGTTCTTTCTCAACACCATCCTCTATTCGACTTTGGCCGTTGTGCTGCTGTTTCAGTACAGCTTTAAGGCGCACCAGCAGTCCGAGCGGTTCTCCGCGCGGCTGATCGGTTTCGGAGTGCTGTTCCCGCTGCTGGTCGGCGTCGTCACCGACGAGCTCATCCCGATCCTTTACGGCACGCGGCTGACGCCCCCCACCGCCGTCTTCGACCTGGCGGTCATGAATTTGTTCATTTATTTCGCCATGCGCAACTACAGCCTGTTCGCCATCTCGCCGGCGCTGGCGGCCGACACGATCATCGAAACCATGCCCGACTCATTGATCGTCACCGATCTCGACGGGCGGATCATCTTCCTGAACGAAGAGGCCAAGAAATTCTTCCATGCGGACGGGGCGATCGCCGGGCGCCAGATCGCCGACCTGTTCAAGCAGAAAGGGAAGTACGATCAGCTCTGCAGCGAGGTCGTCGATAAAAAACTGGAAGTGGAGCGCTTTCAGGCCGATCTGGTCGACCCGCTCGGCGAAACCATCCCCGCGCTGATCAACGCCAACCTGCTGCGCGAAAAGATCGTCGGCGAGCTGCTGGGGATCGTCTTTGTGGTGAGGGACATCAGGGGATAGATTTTTTATGGAAATAATCTCCCATCTTTCCCAAAATCTGTGAGCGTTTCGTAATTGCGCGGTTTGCCAAGCGTTCTCACAAACAAGGATTTTTTATCGAGTTAGCCAACGCTTTCTCTGCCCGCTTGTTCAACAAATAACTTCTTAGCGCAAACGAAAGTGCGATGGATCCGGTCACTATCGCCCCCCATTTGCAAACGATCGGCGTTAAGCCCAGGCTTAATCGAGGCAAAACAACTTGTTCAATTATCGCTAAAAAGCCTGCGACTATTCCGTTGGGCCAGGCTATTTTCTTAAACAATTTCGCTCTGTTTTCATAGGAAGTTATCCGTTCCAACTCTTCTGCCACTGATTTCTTGGGCCCGCTCTTCGCATTTATGTCCGCCTTCGGCGGCGCATATGCCCCAAGCAACCTGTCAATTGATGCGGGCTCGATCGGGGGGCGGGATTCGGGGGCCGATATTCTCATGCCGACTGGCAGATTGCGTAGCGCGTCCGCTGGGGAGTTAATCGGCGCGCTTCTGCGCAAAACGCGCGTGAAAAATCTGCGGCCGGGGATTTTTTCAATTATTGCCATTTTTTGTCTCTCTTTGGGAATCAACCATCGACGCATATATATCGGCCATTTTTAGCGCAAATTTCACGGATTTATGCTAAAATATAATAGTTATGCCTCTGGAAACGCAGATTTACCCCAAAACCTACGACGTGATCGTCATCGGCGCCGGGCACGCCGGGATCGAGGCGGCCCTGGCGGCGGCGCGTCTGGGTTGCCAGACGCTCCTTCTGACGATGAACATCGACACCATCGCTTTCATGTCGTGCAACCCGGCGATGGGCGGCCCGGCCAAGTCGCAGCTCATCCGCGAGGTCGACGCCCTCGGCGGCCAGATCGGCATCTCGACCGACCTGACCTACCTTCAGATGAAAATGCTCAACACCAACAAGGGGCCGGCCGTTCAGGCGCTCCGGGCCCAGTCGGACCGGAAACAGTACCACTGTCTCATGAAAAAACTGCTCGAAGAACAGCCTAACCTCGACTTGAAGCAGGGCGAAGTCGCGGAAGTGCTCGTGACGCGCAACGCGAATGGCGTAACGGGAATAAAAACAAGCCTGGATGTTGTTTATCACGGCAAAACGGTGGTCGCCACGACGGGGACGTTCCTGAACGGCGTGATCCATGTCGGCATGAAGCACCAGCCGGCGGGACGGATGGGCGAGTTCCCGGCGGTCGGTTTATCCGCTTCCCTGCGTAGCCTCGGCCTGAAGCTCGGCCGCCTGAAGACCGGCACCCCGGCCAGATTAAACAAGCGCTCGATCGACTTTTCCAAAATGACGCTCCAGCCAGGGGATGAACCACCCAAAATGTTCTCTTTTATCTGGGAATATGTTCAATACATGGAGGGACAGGGAATGGATGGAATAGCAAGGAACAGCAAGGAACGTTCCTTGCTCCTCCCTGCTCCTCCTTATAATCCCTGCCTCTCCCTGCCACAAGTTCCGTGCCACCTCACTTGGACCAACGAAAAGACGCACGAGATCATCCGCGCCAACCTCGACCGCTCGCCTCTCTTTCAAGGCAAGATCAAAGGGGTTGGGCCGCGCTACTGCCCGTCGATCGAGGACAAAGTCGTCCGCTTCCCGGAAAAAGATAAACAGCAATGCTTCATTGAGCCGACCGGCCGCGACACACTGGAGATGTACGCGCAGGGGATGGCGACCTCGCTCCCCGAAGATGTGCAGCTCGCCATGCTGCGCACGATGCCGGGCCTTGAAAAGGTCGAGTTGATCCGCCCCGGCTACGCGGTCGAATATGATTACATCCTTCCCGATCAGCTGACCGTCACGCTCGAAGCGAAAAACCTGCCGGGGCTTTTCTGCGCCGGCCAGATCAACGGCACCTCCGGTTACGAGGAAGCGGCGGCGCAGGGGATCGTCGCCGGGCTCAACGCCGCCCTCAAAGTGAGGGGCGCGGCGCCGCTCATCCTCCGCCGGGATGACAGTTACATTGGAACTTTAATTGATGATCTGATCACTAAAGAGATACTGGAGCCGTACCGGATGCTGACCTCGCGTTCGGAATACCGTCTGCTGCTCCGCCAGGACAATGCGGACCTCCGGCTGACCGAAACGGGCTACCGGGCCGGGCTGATCGGCAAGGCGCGCTACGCCGCTTTCCTGAAGAAGCGGGCGGCGGTCGAAAATAACGAGCCGCTCTCCGCCGAGGTGGCCGAACAGGTCGCGATTGCCGAAAAATATGAGGGCTATATCAAACGCCAGCTCGAACAGGTCGAACGGTTCAAAAAACTGGAGGATAAAATGATCCCCGCCGCCCTTGACTTCTGCGCCCTGCGCGGGCTGTCGCGCGAGGCCGGGCTGAAGCTGGCGCACCACCGCCCCGCTTCGCTCGGGCAGGCGGCGCGCATCGCCGGGGTCTCCCCGGCCGATATTTCGGTCCTGCTGGTCCACCTCTCCCGGCCGGGAAAGGTCTGGACGAAAAAATAGGCGCGTGTTAGAATTCTCGGCAGAGGAGGTGAACACATGAAAAAGCTATTGATCGCAGCCATGGCAATCATGTTTGTCGCCGGCGTCGCCCGTGCGGCAAATTTCACCAGCATCGGCGTTATCGACGTCCAAAGGGTCTTTAAGGGCTACAACGAAACGGCCAAGGCGCAAGCCGACCTTTCCAAGCAGGAGGAAAGCTTCAAGAAGGACTTTGAAGATAGTCAGAAGAAGCTGTCCGACGCGGAAAAAGGCGGCACCAAGAAAGAAGATCTGGAAAAGATGAAAAAAGAGATGGAGCAAAAGCTGATGCCCAAGCGGGACAGCCTGCTCGAACTCAATGCGCAGCTGACCACCAAGCTGCAGGCCAAGATCCTTGATGCCGTGAAAAAAGTGTCCAAGAAGGTCGGCATCGATGTCGTGCTTGACAAGCAAGTTGTCATCAACGGCGGGATGGACCTGACCGACATGGTGATAACGGAACTCAATAAGTAGCCGTGAAGCTGAACAAGCTGTCGGCGATCGCCGCTGGCGAACTCGTCGGCAAGGAAGAGATTGATATCCGGGGGGTTGCCCCCGTCGAAACGGCCGGGGCCGGTGATTTGGTCTTCGTGCTCGAAGATAAATATCTGGCTCCGGCCTTGTCTTCTCCGGCCGCGGCGGTCGTCGCGCCGCTGGGCGCGGCGCTCCGCGGCAAGCCCGGCATTCTGGTCAAAAACCCCCGTCTCGCCCTGGCGCAGATCCTTCCCCACTTCGCGCCCAAGCCAAAGCTGAAGCCCGGCGTCCACAAAACCGCCGTCGTTTCCGCCGGCGCCAGGCTCGGCAAGCGGGTGACCGTCGGCCCCTTTGTTTATATCGGCAGCGGCGTCGAGATCGGCGATGAAACGGTCATTCACCCCTCGGTGACGATCTATGATAACGTTAAGATCGGCAAGCGGGTGGTCATCCACGCGGGCGCCCGGATCGGCGTGGACGGCTACGGTTTTGTCTGGCACGAGAATAAATACGAAAAGATCCCCCAGATCGGCACGGTGGTGATCGAGGACGACGTCGAGCTCTTCGCCAACACCTGCGTCGCGCGGGGGACGCTGGGCGAGACGCGGGTCGGCGCCGGGACCAAGATCGATAACCTGACCCACCTCGCCCACAACTGCCGGCTCGGCAAGCACTGCGCGATCACCGCGCTGGTCGGCTTTGCCGGCTCGGTCACCTTCGGCGACCACGTTTCGGTCGGCGGCATGGCCGGCTTCAACGGCCACATCACCATCGGCGAGAACACCGTCGTCATGGCCAAGTCGGGCGTGACCAAGGACATTCCCGCCAATTCGGTCGTCTCCGGCTTCCCGGCGGTCAACCACCGCGACGACCTGGAAATCCAGGCCAGCCTGCGCCGGCTGCCGGAAGTCATAAAAAAGCTGAAAAAAGCTTCTTGAGCCTTGTTTTTCCCATACCATAGTCGTAAAATTTTAAAGAATAGAGGTCGCAGCTTTCTCAATCAAATAATTTTAATATTATGACGAATTATTTTAGAACCGACACAAAACAAAACGCTTTTGATTCGTTAGAGAAAGCGGCTTTCTTTCTCGGGAAAACCAACGAGGATATTAACTGGTGCAAATGGACAATTATAGCGCTTCATAGTGCGTTATATGGTTTCATGGTTTGCGCCCTAGAAGGCTCTGCTGGATTTTCCACTTATCCTGATTATGTTACCGAAAAACTCCTCAAATTCTATTCTTTGCCGCCCGAAAACAGACAAAAAAATGGCAAATTCCCCGAAGTAAAACTTGATTATTTTTGGTCTCTTTACGAAAAAATCAAGAGTCCTACACATATGAATAAGTATTACAACAGCAAAACATTTGTTCCAAAAAACAATATTGATTGGAACATTAATAAGCTTAATAAAATAAGAAATGAGTTTCTGCATTTTACTCCTAAAGGCTGGTCTTTAGAGCTGAATGGTATTCCACAAATCGTTGACGACGCTAATGAAATTATTGGTTTTTTAGTTTTTGACTTCGGAAATATTTCTATCCAACCTGATGAAAAAAGCTTGGCCCAAAAGATGCTTACCGAACTTCGCGAAGAAAGCTCCCGCCTCGCAGCCTCCCTCGGCACTCAAAACAAAGATGGCAAGGCAGAGGAGATTGCGGTGGTGGAGGGAGTCACACATGGAAACTAAGGAATTTATAAGCCTGTTGTTGTCTTCCCAAGAATGGCAGATTTTCGAATGTAAACGGGCGCTGGCAAAACCCGGCAAAGCGCTTGAGTCTATTACGGCTCTTGCTAATTCGGAGGGAGGGCTATTTGTCGTCGGGCTAGAAGACCCGGAAAAGGCTCAAGGCACAAACAGACTAATTGGCATCAGCGAATCGCCGGATAATGTCTCGGAGCTTTTGAATTTAATCCACAAAGAAATTGATCCCCCTTTAAAAGCCGTAAATACTTCGGAATTAGAGATCACGAATGCCGCCGGCAAACTGGATAAGCTTCTTTTGATCTATATCGATCCGGACACCGATATTCATTCCATCAAAAATGACGGGACTTATGTCCGAAGGGGCCGGTCTAACCGCCAGCTTACTGCCAGAGAGATCCTCCAATTAAAGTATGCCAAGGGGGCCATCTCTTATGAGGGCGAATTGCCGGAAAGCTCGCCGCTTGAGGCACTCGATATGGGCCTTGTTGAAAAATACAAGAAATATACCGGCAGCGCGGAACCCGATGTTTTTGAGCTTTTAATTAATAATGGTTTGGCGGTTCGCATAAATGAAGAAAAGCGAATTAACAATGCTGGGTTGCTCCTTTTTGCTAAAAATCCCTCGATCGCGCTTAAAAGAAAGTGCGGAATAAAGATCACACATTACCTCGGCACCCAACCAAATTATTCCGGCGAGCCTAATTTCTTGAGGCGGCCATTCTCTGTCGAAGGCCCCCTAATCCGACAAATCGAAGAGGCTTTCGACTATATAAAGAATTGGATCGAAACGTCCCCTCCCAGGTTAGAGGGGACGCGATTCAAAAACAAATATAGATATCCGCTCTGGGTCGTTCATGAAGCAATAACTAATGCCGTCATCCATCGTGATTACAGCATTCAAAATGACATCCAAATGAGGGTTTTTGATGACCGCATTGAAATAGAAAGCCCTGGCGTTTTTGCCGGCAATATTACGATCTCAAACATCCGGTCTGACCGGTTCGCAAGAAATCCGCTTATTGAGCGAACGCTTAACCGGTTCGGAGATGAAAGCCCGAACCTGGACATCGGCGAGGGCGTTAACCGCATGTTTGAACTGATGAAAGAGGCTAATTTATACGATCCCCTCTATCTTCCTCCGCCATTTACAACAAATTCTGTCTTGGTTATATTGTTTAATCTTGAAAAAATTTCTTATTGGGACACCGTCAGTCAATATCTTGATCAATTTCACAAAATCACTAATAAGGAGCTTCGAAAAGTCACGGGGATAAAAGATTCCGTTAAGGCTTCTCGCCTTTTGAGCGCTTGGGTTAAGAATAAACTTTTGGAAAAAGTGCGGCCAAGCAAAAAGGGAACTTTTTATCGAAGGCCTGGGATTAAGTCCTCTACGGCTTTATTTTCACCCCCCCCTGAAAATAACAGGCTATCAGCAAAATGAAAACCTCATTATTTGGCTTAAATACTGTAAATATTTGGAGTGAGCGGGATTTAGTTCATTTTCATCTCCAAGGAAAAACAAATCCATGAAAATCGCCTTTTTTCTTGATTCGTACAAGCCCTACCTCTCCGGCGTGACCAATTCCGCCGAGATCCTCGTTAATGAACTGCGCCGGCTGGGGCACAAAGTCTACATTTTCGCCCCCAGCTACCCCAACCATCGGGACAGCGATCCGGATATTTTCCGTTTTCCTTCGATCGCCAGCGGCTACCCGAACTTCCGCCTGGCGCTCCCCTTCGTCAAATCGGTCCCGGAAGTCGACCTTGTTCACAGCCATTCGCCCTTCCAGGCCGGCCTGCTGGCCGGCTTCGTCGCCCGCCGGAGAAAAGTCCCGCTGGTCTATACTTTTCATACTCTCTTTACCCGCTACCTCCATTACGCCTGGTTCCTGCCGGCGCCGCTGGGCCGGCTCGGGCTTTCCGCTTACCTGCACAGCTTCTGCCGCGGCGCCGACGCGATCATCGCCCCGTCAGTGCTGGCCAAGCGGGTCCTGCTCGCCTGGCAGGTCCGCCGGCCGGTCCACGTCATCCCGTCGGGCATTGAGCTGTCACGTTATCCCGCCGACCCGGCGGCGATGCGTGAGGCGCTCCGCCGCCGGTACAGGATCAGGCCGGAGGAGAAGGTCCTGCTCTACGTCGGCCGCCTCTCCAAGGAAAAAAACCTGCATTTTCTGATCGAAGCTTTCGCCCGGCTCGGCCAGCCTGACGTCCGGCTGGTGCTGGTCGGCGGCGGGCCGCTCGAGGAAGAACTGCGTGAATTACGCCTCAAGAACGTGACGCTTATCGGCGAGATCGCTTATCCCGAGGTCCTGAACTATTATTCCCTGGGCGACATTTTTGTCTTTGCTTCCCTGACCGAGACGCAGGGGATGGTCATCGCGGAAGCCAAGGCGGCCGGCCTGCCGGTCGTCGCCCTTTTTGCCGGCGGGCTGATCGGCACGGTCCGCTCGGGAGTTGACGGCTACCTGGTCGGCCGCGACCTCGAGCCTTTCATCTCGCGGATCAGGCAACTGCTCTCTGACGAAGCGCAGCGGGCAAGCCTGGCGGCGGCCGCGCAGGCCGACGCGCGCGCCCGTTTCTCGTCCGAAGTTGTTGCAAAGCAGGTCGAAACTGTTTATAATTCTCTCACCGAAAGAAGGAGGAATGCTGATGTTTAAGCCGTTCTTCGTTGGATGTTGCCTGATCTGTTTCTGCGTCCTGCCGGCGGCGGCCGATTCCACCATCTTTCCGGCGCCGGCCGTGAGCGGCCCGACAGGGCTGGTGCGCGTCCCTTCGGCCGACATTATTCAATATAAGAACTTCAATCTGGGGTTGAACTACGGCTCGGTCCTCTCCTCAAATGGGCAGGCTTCTTCGGAAGCGGCGGTCAGTTACATGATGAATCTGGGGGCGTTCCACGGCCTGGAGCTCGGCATCGTCGGCGGGACCGACAAAGCGACCAACAAACTCCGCGAGGGGGTTTTTGTCAACATGAAGCTTTCGCTCTCGACCGGCGACGAGCCCGATCCGCTCCTGCTGGCGCTGGGGGTGGAAAATCTCTTCTCTTACACGCAGACCGACGTTTACATGGTCGCGACGAAATACTTCAAAGCCGGGCCGAAACTGACCTTTGGCTTCATGGCCGATTTCCCGGATTATAAGTTCCGGCCGCTGGGCGTGGCCGGGCTGGACGTGGCGATCAGCGACAATTTGTTCGTCGTGGCCGACCTGATGGCCGGCGAGACCCTCTTTCAGGTCAACGGCGGGGTCCGCTTTTACTTTACGCCGATCTTCTCGCTCAACATCAGCGGCCTGAACGTGCTTGACGGCGGTCAGGCCAAGGACCAGCGGACCGGGCTGATCGGTTTCAGCTGGGCCAATCCGTTCTAAATGCCGGAGGAACTGACCCGCCCGGCGGTCGGCCGGCTGGCCGAGTACCTCCCCGGCAAGACCCCGGCGGAGCCGGGCATCATTAAGCTGGCTTCCAACGAAAATCCTTTCGGTCCCTCCCCGAAAGCGCTGGAGGCGATTGCGGCCGAGGGCGCCAAACTTCAGATCTATCCCGATCAGAAATCGCTCCTGCTGCGCGAGGCGCTGGGCGCTAAATTCGGCCTCCCCGCCGACTGCGTCGCCTGCGGCAACGGCGAGGACGACCTGCTCCAGATCATCGCCGCCACTTATCTCAATCCGGGCGAGGAAGTTATCATTGCGCGCCACGCCTTCGCGGTTTACGAGCTCGTGTCGCGGCTCTTTGACGCGAAGCCGGTCTTTGTCGCTCTCAATGGTTTTGCCCTCGATCTCGACGGGATCGCCGCGGCGGTGACCGGGAAGACCAAGCTGATTTTCCTGACCAATCCCAACAATCCGACCGGCGCTTCTTTCTCGGCCGGGGAGTTCGCCGCCTTCCTGGCCAAAGTGCCGCCGCAAGCGCTGATCATTGTTGACGAGGCTTACGCGGAGTTCGCGGAGCGCCCCGATTTCCCCGAAACGGTGCGGGCGATTCGCGACGGGCGCAATGTCATGATGCTGCGCACCTTCTCCAAGTTTTACGGGCTGGCCGGGCTGCGCCTCGGCTACGCGCTGGCGAAAAAAGAGCTGACCGCGCCGCTCTTCAAGGCAAAGATGCCTTTTAACGTCAGCCGCCTGGCCCAGGCCGGCGGGCTGGCCGCCCTCGGCGACCGCGCTTTTCTGGAAAAAACCTTCCGCAATAATTCGGAACAAAAGAAATATCTTTACGGCCAGTTCGACAAATTAAACTTGGATTATAAGAAAACCGAGGCCAATTTTATTTTTATCGGCGTCAAGCGCCCGGCCGACGAGGTTTTCCTCGCTCTGCTGAAACAGCGGGTCGTTGTCCGCCCGCTGACCTCGTTCGGCTTCCCTGACGCGGTCCGCGTTTCGATCGGGACGCGGGAGCAGAACGAAAAGCTGGTCGCGGCGCTGAAAGCGGCCATCTAAATGGCGGCGGAAATCCTCAAGCGGACCCCGCTCTACGAAGAACACCTGCGCCTGGGCGCCAAGCTGGTCCCCTTCGCCGGCTGGGAGATGCCGGTCTCCTATCCGGCCGGGATCCTCGCCGAGCATCAGGCCGTGCGCCGCGCCGCCGGGTTGTTCGACATCGGCCACATGGGGCTGATCAAGGTTGAGGGCGACGGGGCGCTGGCGCTGGTCCAAAAAGCGGCCACGAACGACGCGGCGCGGCTTTCGATGAACCAGTGCCAGTACTCGCTCCTCTGCAACGAGCGCGGCGGCGTGATCGACGACCTGCTGGTCTACCGCCTGCCGATGTTCTATTTGATCGTCGCCAACGCCGTCAACGCCGAGCGCGTTGCCGCCCGGCTCAAGGCGTTCGGCGATAATTCCTCGGTCGGTTTTTATGACGCCTACTGCGCCCTCTCGCTCCAGGGGCCGCAGGCCTGTCAGCTGGCCGAAAAAGTCCTGAGCGCGGCGCTGGCCGGCCTGAAAAAAAACCACGCCATCTGGTGGCGCGACATCATCATTTCGCGCACCGGTTACACCGGGGAAGACGGTTGTGAGCTGATCGTCGCCAAAACCGAGGCCGCCAAGCTCTGGCAGGCTTTTATGAAAGAAGGCGTTCAACCTTGCGGCCTGGGGGCGCGCGACACGCTGCGCCTGGAAGCCGGACTGCCGCTCTACGGCCATGAATATGACGAATCGACCACGCCGCTCGAGGCCGGCTACGGCTGGGCGGTCAAGTTTGATAAAAGTGAATTCGCCGGACGGGCGGCGCTGCTTGCCGAAAAGTCCCAGGGAAGAAAGAAACAACTGGTCGGCATTGAGTTGGACGGGCGGGCGATCCCCCGCCAGGGAGCGCGGGTCTTTACCGTTGACGGCCGGCCGCTCGGGGCCGTCACCAGCGGCACTTTTTCCCCGACGCTGCGGCGCCCGGTCGCCCTCGCCTATCTTACCGCTCCCGCGGCGCAGGTTGCCGTCGAGATCCGCGGCGCAAAGTACTCGGGGAAAGTCGTTGACAAGGCCTTCCGGCAGGGAGTAAAATGATCCCGTCATGAACCTCCAGCGGGCTTATTACTACATCATCTGCCTGGTCGCTCTTTTTGTTCTCTTCTGGGGCCTGGTTGACCTCTCCGGCGCCACGGTCGGCCTGGTCATGACCAGGGGAACGGCGTTCTCGGTTAACCAGCCGGCGGCCCCGTTCGCCGACAACGAACAATCGCTGGATGTCTATTACCAGAAAAAGATGCTTTACGACCGCCTCTCCGACAGCCTGGCCCGGATAATTTTCGCCGGCCTGGTCTTCGCTTACTGCCGCGGCAAGGTCACCAAATTAGAAAGCTGAAATGATTTTCCCGGAAAACCTCAAGTACAGCAAGGAACACGAATGGGTCAAAGCCGACGGCACGGTTGCGGCGATTGGCATTACCGACTACGCCCAGGATTCGCTCGGTGACGTCGTCTACGTCGAGGTCCCGCCGCTCGGCAAAGAACTGGCCGCCATGCAGGAGTTCGGCGTGGTCGAATCGGTCAAATCCGTTTCCAGTCTGTTCTGCCCGGTCGCGGGCAAAGTCGTCGACCGCAACGCCGCGCTGGAAAAGCAGCCGGAGCTGGTCAACGATTCCCCCTACGACAGCGGCTGGATCATCAAGGTCGAGATGGCGAACCCGGCTGATCTCAACAGCTTGCTCTCCGCCGCTGATTATCAAAAGCTCCTTAAGTGAGCCCCGATTATGCCCCCGTTTTGCCGGCCGGCATCCGGCTGAAAACCCCGCTTAATCTGCCCGCGCCGCTCAGCGAACCGGAGCTGCTCGAGGCCCTCCGCCTGGCCAGTGAAAAAAATGATGTTCAGGCGAACTGGCTCGGCGCCGGTTCTTACTCGCACTTCGTGCCCAGCGCCGTTAAACATCTTGTCGGCCGCGCCGAATTTTATACCGCCTATACCCCTTACCAGCCGGAAGTCAGCCAGGGAACGCTCCAGGCGGCCTACGAATACCAGTCGCTGATCTGCGAGCTGACCGGCCTGGAGGCGGCCAACGCCTCGCTTTACGACGGGGCGACCGCGCTGGCCGAAGCGGCGTTCATGGCCTGCCGCCTCACCGGGCGCAAAGAGATCGCTGTTTCACAGGCCGTCCACCCTAATTATCGGGAAGTTTTGAGGACGTACTGCCGCGCCGCCGACCTGGCTTTGACAGAAATCCCTTTTGATCCGGCTTCCGGCCTAACCTCTGCCCCCTGCCCTCTAACCCCCAAAACCGCCTGCCTGATCCTCCAGCAGCCCAACTTTTTCGGCAACCTGGAAACCGTTGCCGGGCTGGCCGGCAAAGTCCACGCCGCCGGGGCGCTGTTTGTCGTCAGCGCCTATCCGATCTCGCTCGGCCTGCTCCAGGCTCCGGGGCGCTACGGCGCCGACATCGTCGTCGGCGAGGGCCAGTCCCTCGGTCTGCCCCGCAATTTCGGCGGGCCGGGCCTCGGCCTCTTCGCGACAAAAAATGACTTCCTGCGGCAGCTGCCGGGCCGGATCGTCGGGCGGACCAGCGCTTGCGACGGCCAGCCGGGCTATGTGCTGACGCTGGCGACCCGCGAGCAGCATATCCGGCGCGAGCGGGCGACTTCCAATATCTGCAGCAACGAAGCGCTCTGCGCGCTGGCCGCGACCGTTTATCTTTCGTTATTAGGAAAGGCCGGCTTGAAACAGGTGGCGGGGCTCTGCCTGCAAAAAACGCATTATTTAAAAGCCCGGCTGAAGGGGGCGGCGCGCTGGCCGGCGACGCCGGTTTTCAATGAGCTGGTGGTCAAGACGCGGCAAAAGGTCGGGCTCGATCTCGCTGACCATTATCCGGAATTGGCTGGCCACCGGCTGATCTGCGTCACCGAGCTGGCGAAAAAGAGCGCGCTGGACAAACTAATACTTGAGATCGCGCCGGCCTAAGGGACGGTCCAGCACCAGCCCTTCGCCCCCCAGCACCACTTCATGCGCCCCTTCCACCCAGAGCCAGGCCTGATCGATCCCCGGTATTTCGGTCGCGGTATAGACCAGCTGCGCAACGATCCCCTCGACCTTGGCCGAGCCCCCGCCGTAATCTTCCAGCTCGCGGCTCAAATCGACGATGGCGACGTTCCCTTTGATCTTCAGGCCGCGCAGCTTGACCGCCGGCGGGATCTGCGTGGTAAAGCCCGCTTCCAGCTCGCGGCTGGTCGGGCCGCCCAGAACCTCATCGAGCGCCTGCTTGAGCGGCGGCTGGTCAGCCAGCTGCCGGCGTTCCACCGCGGCCAGCCGATCGCCCTTAAAAAAATAGGCGCGCACCGTTGGCTGGCCGGGGCGGCTGGCGGGCAGCAAATTAAAAAGCCAGGCCAGGACCAGTACGCCGCCGACCAGCAACGCCGCGAGCCAAGGAAAGCCGGCCCCGGCAGGTTTGGGCGATTTCATTTTCCGTTTCATCAGGGCATAAAGTCTATCACAAAATATTTCCGGGTGCTATAATGGCCAAAACTCGAGGGAGGGGAAATGATGAAAATAAATTACTGGGTCTGGCTCGTTCTTTTCTTTGCCCTGCTGCTCGCCGGCTTTGTTCTGTTCAGGTTCTATCAGAATGCCGCCCCGGTCAAGCCGCCGCCGCCGAAGCTGGCCGCGGTCAAAACCGCCCTCCCCCGCGTCATCACTCTGTACCAGAAAGGCGAAGGCGAGTCCGATCTGGCGGTTTTCGTTTCCAACGAACTGGCAAAAAAATATAAAGGGGCGGCGGATTTTTCGTCAGCCGACACGCTCAACGAGCCGCAGCTGACCGAATACTACGGCGTGACCGCGGTGCCGACGCTGGTCTTTATAACTCCCGCCGGGCGGGTCTTTACCCGGCATGAAGGGTACCTCGACAAGGCGGGGATCCTGCGCATCCTGGCCTCGATGAAAGGCAAGTAGGTTTATTTGCCTTTCTTGCGGCGCCCCCGCCGCTTGGCCGGCAGCTTGGCGCGTTCTTCTTTGATCTTCTCGAGCAGCTCTTCTTTGCGTTTTTCTTCTTCGACGACCGCTTTCTCCAGTGTTTCGGCCGCTTCCTCGTTCGAGATCACCCTGGCCAGGTCGACGATGCAGTCCCCTTCGTCGACGCGCTGGATGCGCACGCCTTTGGCGTAGCGCCCCTGTGTGGAGATGCCGCCCGCTTTCTGCCGGCTCATCGTCCCTTTAGCGGTCACAAAAAGCAGTTCGTCGTGCTTGTCGATGATGACCATTTTGGCGACCTTATCATGGTCCCGCAATTTGATGGCAATATGGCCTTTGCCGCCGCGGTTCTGCGCCGCGAACTCGTCAAGCCTCATCCGCTTGCCGAACCCGCCCTCGGAGATCGCCAGCAGGTCGCCGCCGTCGGTGATCGTGTCCATTGAAACGAGCCGGTCCCCTTTGCCGAGCCGGATGCCGCGCACGCCCGCGGCGGCCCGGCCCATCGGCCGGACGTCCTTCTCGGAGAAGCGGATCATCAGGCCCCCCTGCGCGCCGAGGATCACCTCGCGCTTGCCGTCGGTCTCCTGGACCCAGCGCAGCTCGTCGGCGTCCTTGAGCTTAATGGCGATGATGCCGGTGCGCCGGATGTTGGCAAAATCCTCGAGCGGCACTTTCTTGATCATGCCGTTCTTGGTCGCCATCATCAGGAAGGCTTTCTTTCCAAAATCGATCACCGGCACGGCGGCCGTTACCGTTTCCCCCTGCTCCACCTGCAGCACGTTGGGGATCGCCTGTCCCTTGCCGGCGCGGCTCGCTTCGGGCAGGTCGTAGACCTTGAGCTTGTACACCCGCCCGCGGTTGGTGAAAAAGACGACAAAGGCGTGCGTCGAAGCGGTGAAGATGTTCTCGATCTCGTCCGCTTCGCGCGTCGACATCCCGCTGACGCCCCGTCCGCCGCGCAGCTGCGCCTTGAAGGCCGAGACCGGCACGCGCTTGATGTAGCCGTCGCGCGTGATCAGCACCGCGACCTCCATTTCGGGGATCAGCTGCTCGATATTGATGTCTTCGGCCGCCGCCGCGATCTCGGTCCGCCGCGCGTCGGCGTATTTTTCCTTGATCTCCGCCAGTTCCTTCTTGAGCACGCCCATCAGCTTCTTCCGGCTGGCCAGCAACTCCTTCAGCTCGCCGATCAGCTTTTTCAGCGCCTTCAACTCTTCCTCGATCTTCAGCCGCTCGAGCTGGGTCAGCCGCTGCAGTTTCAGGTCGAGGATCGCCTGCGCCTGGATCCTGGAGAGGTCGAATTTCTTCATCAGGCCTTCGCGCGCGTCGTCAACGTTCTTCGCCTTCTTAATCAGGTTGACGACCGCGTCGATGTTGGAAACGCAGATCACCAGCCCTTCCAGGATGTGGGCTTGTTCCTCGGCCTTGCGCAGCTCGTACCTGGTGCGCCGCGTCACCACTTCCTCGCGGTGCTTCAGGTACTCGACCATCATGTCGCGGAGCGTCAGCGTGCGCGGCTGGCCGCCGGAGAGCGCCACCAGGTTGACGCCGAAGGTCGTTTGTAAATTAGTGTGCTTGAAGAGCTGGTTGAGCACTACGTCGCGGGTGGCGTCCCGTTTCAGCTCAATATAAATGCGCATGCCGTCGCGGTCCGACTCGTCGCGCAGGTCGGCGATGCCGGTGATCTTCTTTTCCTTGACCTGGTCGGCGATCTGCTCGATCAGCTCCGCTTTGTTGACCTGGTAAGGAATCTCGGTCACGATGATCGCTTCCTTGCCGCCCCGCACCGGCTCCGAATCATAGCGGGCGCGCAGCGTCAGGATGCCGCGGCCGGTCGTGTAAGCGTCCTTGATCCCCTGCTTGCCGCAGATCAGGCCGCCGGTCGGGAAATCTGGCCCTTTGACGATCTTGAGCAGCTCTTCGGCCGGCGTCTCCGGCTCGTCAATAAGCAGGATGAGGCCGTCAATCACTTCCGCCAGGTTCTGGGGCGGGATATTGGTCGCCATGCCGACGGCGATGCCGGACGAGCCGTTAATTAAAAGGTTGGGGATCCGCGACGGCAGGACGAGCGGTTCCTGGAGCGATTCGTCAAAGTTCGGGCCGAAGTTGACCGTCTCTTTTTCGATGTCGGCCATCATCTCGACGGCGAATTTGGCCAGCCGCGCTTCGGTGTAGCGCATCGCCGCCGGCGAGTCGCCATCGACCGAGCCCATGTTCCCCTGCCCGTCGACCAGCGGATAGCGGAGCGAGAAGTCCTGCGCCATGCGGACCATCGCTTCGTAGACCGCCGAATCGCCGTGCGGGTGGTATTTGCCCAGGACTTCGCCGACAACGCGGGCCGATTTCTTGTACGGCTTGCCCGGCTGCAGGCCGAGTTCGTCCATGGCGAAGAGGATGCGCCGGTGGACCGGCTTGAAGCCGTCGCGCACGTCGGGGAGCGCGCGGCCGATGATGACCGACATGGCGTAATCAATGTACGAGGTCTTCATCTCGTTCTCGATCGTGGTCGCCAGGATCTGGGGCGCGGCCTTTGCTTCGGCCGTTCCCGCCGCCGCTTCTTTTTTCTCTTTTTTCTTGCGCTCCGCCATCATATATCCAGCCTCTTAACGTCTTTCGCGTGTTTTTCGATGAATTCGCGGCGCGGCTCGACCTCCGAGCCCATCAGCACCTTGAAAATGTTGTCGGCGACCTCGGCGTCTTCAAGCGTGACCTGGAGCATCGTCCGGGTCTCCGGATTGAGCGTCGTTTCCCAGAGCTGGGCCGGGGTCATTTCGCCCAGCCCTTTGTAGCGTTGCAGCGTGGTCCCTTCCCTGCCGATCTCCTTGAGCTTTGTTTCCAGCTCCTTGTCCGAGTGGAGCCAGTGCTGCGCCTTCCCTTTTTTCAACAGATAAAGGGGCGGCTGGGCGATGAACAGGTTGCCGTTCTCGACCAGTTCCCGCGCGTAGCGGTAGAAGAAGGTCATGATCAGCGTCCGGATGTGCGCGCCGTCGACGTCGGCGTCGCAGAGCAGGATGATCTTGTGGTAGCGCAGCCGCTTGAGCAGCTCTTCGGGCGTCAGCTCGCTTTCGGTCTCCCCTTCCCCGTCCCCCTTCAGCGCCGAGATCGCCCCCGGCCCGATCGCCGTGATCAGCGTCCGGATCTCGTTGCTGGCGAGGATCTTGTCGAGCCGCGCTTTTTCCACATTGAGGATCTTGCCTTTGAGCGGCAGGATCGCCTGGAAGCGGCGGTCGCGGCCCTGTTTGGCGCTGCCGCCGGCGCTGTCGCCTTCGACGATGAAGATCTCGCACTTCGCCGGGTCCGATTCCGAACAGTCGGCCAGCTTGCCCGGCAGCGTCGCCGTGTCGAGCGCCGATTTTTTCCGCTCCAGCTCCTGCGCCTTGCGGGCCGCCGCGCGCACCCGGTAAGCCAGCAGCGATTTTTCGATGATGGCGCGGGCGGCCGCCGGGTTTTTGTCGAGATAGGCGCCCAGGTTGTCGGTCACGATCGAATCGACGAGCCCCTTGACCTCGCTGTTGCCGAGTTTGGTCTTGGTCTGGCCCTCGAACTGCGGGCTGGGGATGCGCAGGTTGATGACCGCGGTCAGCCCCTCGCGCACGTCCTCGCCGGCCAGCACCTCGTTTTCCTTCAAAATGCTGTTCTTCTTGGCGTAGTTGTTGAGCGCCTTGGTCAACGCCGATTTGAAGCCGACCAGGTGCGTGCCGCCTTCGCGCGTCCGGATGCAGTTGACGTAGGAAAAAATATTTTCGTCATAGTACTCCTTGCAATGCTGCAGCGAGATCTCAACATAGGCCTGCTCTTTCTCGGCAAAGAAATAAACCGGCGGCGCGTAAACCGTCTCCTTGCCCTTGTTGAGGAATTTGACGAACTCGACCACCCCGCCCCCGTAGTTGAATTCCTCCGCCTGCCCGTCCCGCTCGTCCTTGAAGCTGATCTTCAGCCCTTTGTTCAGGAAGGCGACTTCCTGCAGGCGGTGCTTGACCGTATCATAATCGAAAATAATGTCGTCGAAGATCTTTTTGTCCGGCAAAAAGGTGACGATGGTGCCGGTCCGCTCTTTGTCCTTGGAGGTAACGATTTTTTCCTTGCCCGGCTCGCCGACGCTGAAGCGCTGGGTGTAGACCTTGCCTTCTTGGTGGATCTCCACTTCCATCCATTCGGAGAGCGCGTTGACGACCGAAACGCCGACCCCGTGCAGCCCGCCGGAGACCTTATAGACCGAATCGCCAAATTTGCCGCCGGCGTGCAGCGTGGTGAGAACGACTTCGGCCGCCGGCCGCTTGGTTTCCGGATGCAAGTCGAACGGGATGCCGCGGCCGTTGTCCTCGACCGTTACCGAGCAGTCCTTGTGCAGCGTGACGCTGACGGTGTCGCAATGGCCGGCCAGCGCTTCGTCCACGCTGTTGTCGACCACCTCATTGATTAAATGGTGCAGCCCGGGTTTGCCGGTCGAGCCGATATACATGCCCGGCCGCATCCGGACCGCGTCGATCCCGCCCAGGATCTTTATTTTTGACGCATCATATTTGGTGCTGTCTTTGGTTTTAGCCGCCATGCCCGCTTCCTGCTTTGAACTTGATATCGCTGACCACCTCGGCGCCCGCCCGTTCGTTGAACCGTTTGATGATCGCCGGTTTTAAAAAAGTCAGTTCCTGGGCCCAGACCGGGCTCGCCGTGGCAATATAAAGCGTGCGGTTGACCAGTTTGACCGCTTCGGTGTTGCGGCTCACCCGCTCATCGACCACCTGCGGCCAGAGCGCCGTCAGCCGGCAATTTCGGATCGCGCGCCCCACCTTTTCGTCCAAGCGACTGAAGATCTCCAGCAGTTGTTCCGGCAACTAAGCGGCCTCTTGGGTGCGGATCGGCATGACGATGTACAGGTAATCGTCGTCCCCTTCGGGCTTGATCACGCCCGGACTTAGGCCTTCCCCCAGCTCCACGACTGTTTTTTCCGTCTCGACCACGCCAAGCACGTCGGTGATCAGGCGGATATTGAACGAAGCCCGCGCCTTGTCCGACCCTTTGATTTCCGCCGCCAGCACCTCGTCGACGCTGCCGACATCGGGCGTGTTGGCCGAGAGGTGCATCTTGCCGGCCCTGACCTCGAAAAGAGTGACATTGGCGGAGCCGGAAGCGATCACGGCCGCCCTTTCTGCCGCCTTGAGGAAGTCTTTGGTGTTGAGTGCGACTTTAGCCGCGCTCTTTTTAGGGATGACCTGCTTATAATCGGGAAATTGCCCCTGGATCAGCCGCGAGACCAGGTAAGATTCGCCGTAACGGAAGCTGATCTGCTCGCCAGAAACGATGACCTTGAGCTGTTCGCCCTTGCCGCCTTCCAGGATCTTGGCCAGTTCCGCGAGCGCCCGGGCCGGCACGATCACATTGATGCCGCCGTCGCCCCGCGCCTCGGTCTTGCCGCCGCGCTTGGCCAAACGGTAGCCATCGGTCGCTATCAATCTGATAGTTGAATTGTCGCCCGGCAGGCTGCCCTTGCCCGTTTCGATCAGCACGCCGGTCAGGAGGTATTTGTCTTCGCTGGCCGAGACCGAAAAGATCGTTTGCCTGATCATTTTGCCAAAAAGGGCCGGATCGACCGCAAAGGTTTTTCCCTCTTTCACTTTCGGCAGAGAAGGAAATTCGTCCGGCGGCAGTGAATGAAGGTTGAAATGCGACTGGTCATAGGAAATTCGAACGGTGCCATTCTCGTTCAACTTGAAGCTGACCGCCGTTTCCGGCAGCTTTGACACTATCCCGCTCAACGTCTTGGCCGGCAGCAGGACGGAACCCTCGCGATTAACATTGGCTTTGAGCGCTAATTCCAGACCGATCTCTAAATTATTAGCTGAAAGTTTGATCCCGCTTTTGCCGGCCTCAAAGAGCACATTGCCGATGATCGGCAGCGTGCTCCTGGTGGCAACCAGACGCTCAACCGCTGAAACCCCGCTCTGCAATAACTTTTTTTCACAACTAAATTCCATTCCGCGCCCCCCTTCCGTTCGTATTAACAACTCTTTTCGCTTTACATATTATAGTATATTTTTATTCGTAGTAAAAGAAGCTGTTAACATGTTAATAACCTTTTTTCTCTGCGGGCCGAAGCAAAAAGCCCGGCCGACTTTTCCACCGCTAGCGAATAACCTTCGGGACAAGTCTTTTACCCGGCGTTCTGCACAGCCTGGGGTGTGTATTTCTTGATTGTTGACGAAAGGGTCTTCAGTCCGTCAGCCACGTTCGGGTCTTTTTTGGCCGACTCCTTGATCTTTTCGCAGGCATACATGACGGTCGTGTGGTCGCGGCCGCCGAATTCCTCACCGATCTTGGGCAGCGAAGCCCTGGTCAGTTCGCGGGCGAGGTACATGGCCGTCTGGCGCGCCCCGGCGATCTTTTCGGTCCGAATCTTGGCGGAAAGGTCCTCTACCCTGACGCCGAAATGCTCGGCCGTGACCTTCTTGATCAGGTCGATCGAGACGTTGAGCGACTCTTTTTCCGGCGTCGAGATATCCTTCAGCACCCGGTCGACCAGCGGCAGATCGATGGCACAGCCGGTCAGCGAAGCAAAGGCGACCACGCGAATCAGCGCCCCTTCCAGCTTGCGGATATTGGAGATGATCCGGCTGGCGATGAAAGCGAGGATCTCGTCGGAAACGGCGATGCCGGAAATTTCGGCTTTTTTTTTCAGGATGGCGATGCGGGTCTCAAGGTCGGGCTCCTGAATGTCGGCGGTCAGGCCCCACTCGAAACGCGAGCGCAACCGCTCCTCGAGGGTCAGCATTTCTTTCGGCGGGCGGTCCGAACTCAAAACGATCTGCTTGTGCGCTTCGTAAAGCGCGTTGAAGGTATGGAAGAACTCTTCCTGGGTCCGTTCCTTGCCGGCGATGAACTGGACGTCATCGACCATTAAAATGTCGATGTTGCGGTATTTATTGCGGAACTGGACGGTCTTGTCGTCGCGGATCGAGTTGATCAGGTCGTTGGTGAACATCTCGGACGAGGTGTAGATGATCTTGGCGCGCGGATTTTTGGCCGCCACGCGGTGGCCGATCGCCTGCATCAGATGGGTTTTGCCCAGCCCTACCCCGCCGTAGAGGAAAAAGGGATTGTAGGCCGTGGCCGGGCTTTCGGCGACGGCCAGCGCGGCCGCGTGGGCGAACCGGTTGCCGTGGCCGACGACAAAATTATCGAAAGTGTAGCGGAAGTTCAGCGCCTGGAGGATCTGCTGCGGCTGGATGGCCTTGACGGGCGCCGCGGCTTCGAACGACGGCGTTGAAAAGAGCTCTTCCGCGCCAACGCTGAAACCGACCGAGGTGACGCCAGGCTGCAGCGAGCGGAGCTCCTGTTCCAGCAGCGTGACGCAGTATTTGGACAACCATTCTTTAACGATCTGGTTGGGCACGGCCACTTCAAAATGGCCGCGCTGAAAAGAAAGCGGCTTGGTCGAAGAGATCAAAGCCTCATAGACCGGCCGGTTAAGGCTTTTTTCCAGCAGCGGCAAGACCTGGTTCCAGATTAAATTAATGTCTATGTCAGTCATAGCAGACAGTCGCGCGGCAACTGCAGGACTTGATTATAACATTAAGTCGGCGGCCGGCGCAAGCCGGCCAGTTGACAGCCGGCGCCAAAATAGTTATAATCAGATTAATCATGTCGACAAAAAGGACTTATCAGCCGCATAAAAAAAGCCGGAAAACGACACACGGCTTCTTGGTCAAGATGAAGACGCGCGGCGGCCGGCGCGTTATCGCGGCCCGCCGGCGCAAAGGAAGAAAGCGGCTTGCTCCCTAAAAGGGAAAGAATAACCGATAAAAACCGAATAAAAGGGATTCTCAACCGAAAGCAATATTCTTACTCCTCCCCCACCCTCAAGATCATTGCCGAAGAGAATAACGGATCTTTCCCCAGATGGGTGGTTATTTGCCCGGGCCGGCTGGGCAATGCGGTGGTAAGGAACAGGATTCGCCGGGCCTATCAGGCGGCCATTTCAAGAATTAGGCGTAATGTCGCTAAAAATATTGACATAGTGATCATGCCGAGAGAAACAAAAGTTAATTGCCCCACCCTGATTGGGTTGTTGACCGGGGCGCTTGAGAGGCTACACAGATAGTGCAGCAATTTATTAAATATTTGTTGTTATTATACAGAAAAATGAAGTTAAGGCCGTCTGTTTGCCGGTATTGCCCGAGTTGTTCACATTATGCAGAGGAGGCGGTTGAGGTCCACGGAGTTATTTATGGTCTCTTTTTGGCGTTAAAACGCCTAATAAGGTGTAATCAGTGGTTCCCTGGCGGCTATGATCCGGTCCCTGGCAGGTTGAAAACTAATGTTTCACGTGAAACATTGATGGGAGAATAAAATGCAGTATTTATCAGACATAATGCTCGAAACGCTTAAGTTTTTTTACGCTATTGGCGGACATAATTGGGGTTTTTCGATCATCTGGCTGACCGTAGTGGCCAATTTGGCGCTTTACCCGCTGACTTTGTCCTCAATACAGCAAATGGCGGCGATGCAGCGGATCCAGCCGCGGCTGCAGAATTTGCAAAAAAAATATAAGGATGATCCCAAAAAACTTCAACAGGAAATGATGGATTTATATAAAATAGAGAGAGTCAATCCTTTAGGCGGGTGTTTACCGTTGCTTTTGAAGCTGCCGTTCTTTTTGGCGCTGTTTTGGGCGCTCCAGAGCCCGCAGTTTACGGCGCTGGTCGGCCATGAGGCGGTTTTTATTCCCGGATGGATCGACGATATAGCCAAGCATGACCCATACTTCATTTTGCCGGTCTTGATCGGCGTTTCCACCTGGTTATCACAAAAATCGATGCCGTCGGCGCCCGGGCAGAGCCAGGCAATGCTCTGGTTTATGCCGATTTTTATCACTTTTATCAGTTATAATTTCGCGGCCGGGGTGCAATTATACTGGTTTATCTCAAATATGATGGGCTGGGCACAGCAAGCATACATCATGCAGCAAAAAGTGCCCAAAAGGCCATAGGAGGGAAGAAGGATGAAATCGGTGAAAATGAAAGGGAAAAATGTGGATGAGGCGACGGAGGCGGCGTTGGCGGTGCTGGGGATAAGCAAGGATCAGGCAGTTGTCCGGACAATTAATGAAGGGAAGCCGGGCGTGATGGGGCTTTTGGGCGGGGAAGAGGCGGAGGTTGAGGTTATTGTCAAGGAGGGGGGCGGGGAGGAGGCCAGACAAACGCTGCAGAACATATTGGATAAAATGGGATTGCTGGCGGTCGCGGAGATAACGGGGGAGGCGGAAGGCGAGGCCAAACTGGCGGTCAAGGGAGAGGACATGGGGAGGATCATTGGCAAGGAAGGGGCGATGCTTAAATCGCTTGAGCTCGTGGTCGGCTCAATTGTCAGAAAGATAGTTGGGGCGCCGGTCCGCGTCAGGATTGACGCCGGTGGCTATATGGAGAAGCGAGAGAAGGTCTTGCAGAAGCTGGCGGCCGAGGTGGCTGAAGAGGTCGAAAAGAGCGGGCGGGAGCGGGTCCTGCCTTACATGGAAGCGTCAGATCGGCGGGTAATCCACTTATTTATCCAGGACAAGACTAACCTAAAAAGCTACAGCGTAGGCGAGGGGAAAGAGCGAAGAATGGTGATCGCCCCCAAATAGGCAGTTTCACGTGAAACACTCGCTTGATGATACTATAGCCGCAATAGCCACGCCGGCGGGGGCAGGGGGGGTCGGGATTGTCAGGATTAGCGGGAAGCGGGCGCCTCACATCCTTAAATCAATTTTTTGTCCGGAGAAAGATCCGGGCGTCTTTGCCAGTCACAAGCTTTACCACGGGTGGATAGTTGCCGGCGGCAAGAAGCTGGACGAGGTGCTGGTTTCGTTTATGGCCGCACCCCACAGTTACACCGGAGAGGATGTGGCCGAGGTCAGCTGCCACGGCGGCCAGCTGGTTGTTAGTAAGGTCCTTGAGGCGGTGGTCGAAGCAGGCGCCAGGCTGGCAGAGCGGGGCGAGTTTACCAGGCGGGCGTTCCTCAACGGGCGGATCGATCTGATTCAGGCGGAGGCGGTCATAGACCTCATTAGCGCGCGTTCTCCGGCGGCTTTAGCGGCGGCCTCGGCCCAGCTCTCCGGGGGCCTTAGGGCGCAACTGGAGCCGATCAGGCGCAGGCTGGTCGAGTTGCTAGCCAGGCTCGAGGGGGCGGTCGATTTCCCGGAAGACTTGCCAGGCGTTGACGGGCCCGAGTTGTCTTCCTTGGCAGGGGCCCTCCAGACCGAAGTAGATAAATTATTGGCGCGGGCGGAAGAGGGGCGGATCATCAGGGAAGGGGTTAGAGTTGCCATTGTTGGCCGGCCGAATGTTGGGAAGTCGAGCCTGTTAAACTGTCTGGCGCAGGAGGGGCGGGTGATCGTTTCTCCGCTGCCGGGAACGACCCGTGACACCATTGAAGAAGGGGTGACGATCGGAGGGTTGCCCTTTGTTTTTATTGATACGGCGGGGCTGCGCGGGGCGGGTGACGAGGTGGAAAAAGAGGGGATCAGCCGGGCGCTGAGCGAGGCCCAAAAGGCGGACCTGGTTCTGTTTCTGGTTGATGCGTCGGTGCCGTTATCCACAGAGGACGAGCGGGTAAAAAGCGAGCTAAAGAACAACCGGTTGGTTGTTGTTTTTAACAAAGTTGACTTGGGGATAAAGTTCCCGGAACGCTATGCCGGTGCGCATCCGGTTTTCAAAATTTCGGTCCGCACCGGAGCCGGATTGGAGCAGTTGAAGGCCGGGATGGTCGGAGCGGTCTTGGGGGAAAATAAACTGGCCGAGACCAGCCGCGGAGTTATCAATACCAGGCACAAGGAGTGCTTGTTTCGTGTCAGAGAAGCGTTGCAAAAGATGGCCGAGGGGGCGGCAAATGGGATGCCCCAGGACCTCATTGCGATCGATGTCAGAAGTGGTATAATTGCGCTGGGAGAGGTTTCCGGCGAGCAGGTTTCTGAAGAAGTGATCGATCTGATTTTCCAAAATTTTTGTGTTGGTAAGTGACCGCCGGCAACGGGGGATTGGCTGTGGATAAGGAGTGTGGATAAGATCATGGCGCAAATAATTGATGGCAGAAAAGTATCTGACAAAGTGCGCGAAGCGGTGAGGGAGGAGGCGGCAAGGTTCGTTGCAAAACATGGGTATAAACCAAAGCTCGCGGTGGTCCTGGCGGGAGAGGACCCGGCATCACAGATCTATGTCCGGAACAAAGAAAAGGGGTGCGCGGAAGTCGGCATGGACTCTGAAGTGCGCCGGTTGCCAGCCACGATTAGGCAGGAGGAATTGACCGCCAAAGTACGCGAGTTGAATGCTGATAAATCGGTCCACGGGATCCTGGTCCAGATCCCGCTCCCCGAAGGTTTAAGCGAACAGGCAGTGCTGGGAGAGATCGATCCGCGCAAGGATGTGGATGGTCTCCACCCCCTCAACATGGGGAAATTATTGAAAGGGGACGACTCCGGTTTTGTTCCCTGTACGCCGCAGGGGGTGATCGAATTAATTTTATCCACAGGCATAGATATTTCCGGTAAGGAGGCGGCGGTCATCGGCCGGAGCAACATTGTCGGCAAGCCGACAGCGCTGCTTTTAATGCAAAGGCATGCGACCGTCACGATCTGCCACTCGCGGACCAAAGATCTGGGGACGGTGCTGCGCCGGTCAGAGATCGTCGTTTCTGCGGTCGGCAGCGCCCGGCTGGTTACCGGGGAGATGGTCAAGCCGGGGGCGGTGGTGATCGATGTCGGCACCAACCGGGTGGCCGGGAAACTGGTGGGAGACGTTGACTTTGATTCGGTCAAGGAGGCGGCCGGTTACATCACTCCGGTGCCGGGCGGGGTGGGACCGATGACGATCGCTTTTTTGTTAAAGAATACTTTACGGGCAGCCCAGCTACTGGCCCCTTAGCAGCCGGGTAATGTCATGGGCGCTGACCAGCGCCATCAGCGCTAAAAGGGCGACGAAGCCCCAGTAGTTGATCTGGTTTTCCAGTTTAGCATTGATCGGCTTTTTCCTGATCCACTCCAGCAGTACGAAGACCACCCGGCCGCCATCGAGCGCGGGGAGCGGCAGCAGGTTAAGGACGCCGATGTTGACACTCAAAAAAGCGGTGAAGTAAACCAGGGAGACAAGCCCGGACTGGGCGTACCGGCCGGTGATCTGGGCAATGCCGACCGGCCCCGCCAGGTCAGCAAACGAAACTCCACCGGTCAGTAATTTAAAAACGATCAATAAGGTCAGCAGGACCATGGAAACGGTTTGCTTCAAAGCGTAGAAGAGCGCCTGGAAGAAATTGACACGCGTATAAATTGTTTTGGGGGAAAACCCGAGCAAGCCAATCTTTAACTTTTCATCAAGCTTGGGGGTGGCGGTCAGCCGGAGCTTTTTACCGTTTCTGGATACCTCGAGTTTCAGCGGCTGGCCGGCATGGCGGTGGATGAAGTTAATCGCCTGGCTCGTTTCGGCAAAGGTCCGCCCGTTGATCGAAACTAGCTTGTCTCCCGGCCTCAGGCCGGCGGCCGCGGCCGGAGAGTTCTTGTTGACCGAAGCGACCTCGCTGGAAACTCCGGTAGGGATGCCGGCCGCCAGGGAAAGCAGGGCCAGCAGGACCAGCGCCAGTAAGAGGTTCATCAGCGGCCCGGCGACCAGCGCGGCAAATTTTTGCCAGCTTGATTTTGTCTGGAACCTTTCATTGGCCGGGCAGGCCAGGTCTTCTTCGGTCTCGCCTTCGCCGGCGATCCGGACATAAGCGAGGATCGGGATCAGGTTGAGCGAGTAGGCGGTCCCGCCGCGGGAGAACGAAAAGAGCCGCGGCCCGAAACCGAGCGCGAATTCGAAGACCCGGATACCGGCGCGCTTGGCCCAGATCAGGTGGCCAAATTCATGCGCCAGAGCGATGACGGTGAAAATTATTATAAAAGAAACGATGCTTATGAACATGCTTTTTTGACCTCCTCCGCCAGGTCTAAAGTGCGGATTATTTCGGCCGGGCTGACGGCAGTCGCCCGTTCCTGCTTGATCGACAGGATAAAGGCTTTGAGTTCCTCAGTGAGTTGATCGACCGGCTTGATCGGCAGCGTGCTCGGGGTAGGGGACGAAAAGTCGCGCAGGTAAATTGACTTATTAAGCAGGTCGGCCTCGATCAGGTATTTTTCGGTCGTAACCGATATTTTTCTTGATATAGAGCCAAAAACACGACTGGCTTCGATGCGGGAAATCGCCCCGGTTTTGTGGGTCAGGCTGGCGACGGCGCGGTCGAGCAACTGGCTGCGCAGACTTTCGCCCTTGGCCTGGACCTCGACGATCTCATCGGGCACAAGCACTTGTAATAAGTCAAGATCGTGAAACATCATATCAAAAATAACGTCGGTATCGGCGATCCTTTCGGGGAACGGGCTCAAGCGCTTAATGTCAACGCCGATAATTTTTTCCCCTTTCAATTCTTTCAGCAGGCGCAGGAACGCGGGGTTGAAGCGCTCGATCAGCCCGGCCGTAATGACCACCCCTTTTTCTTTGGCCAGGTCGATCAGAGCGCGAGCGGTCGGGGCCGCGCCGGTGAACGGTTTTTCGAGCAGCAGGTGTTTGCCCGCCTGCAGGCAGTCGGCCGCGAGCTGAAAATGAGTTTGCGTCGGCGTCACGAGGCAGACGGCCTCGACGAGCGGCAGCAGCTCTTTGTGGTCGGCAAAAGCCTTGATGCCAAGCGCCGAGGCGACGGAACCGGCGGCGGAAAGATCGACGTCAGCGATGCCGACTAAGTTGACGCCGGGAAGAGCGGCGGCGATCCGGGCATGATTTTTCCCCATCGAGCCGGCGCCGATCACCCCGAGCTTAAGCCCTTTCCCCCTGATCATCTCGCGAAATAGCCTTTAATTGCCTGGCAGACAGCATCAACTTCCCCGTCGGCCAGCTCGGGGAAGATCGGGAGCGAGATGACCTCTTCCTGGGCCATTTCGCTTTCGGGAAAATCGCCCGGTTTGTGCCCCAGGGGCGCAAACGCCTTTTGCAGGTGAAGAGAGAGCGGGTAATAGACCATCGCCCCCGCCTGTTGGGCCTTAAGGCGCTCAAATAATTTATCACGATCTTTAACGCGGAGGGTATACTGATTAAAAGTGTGTCCGGCCGGCTCGGGCGGCAAGGTAATCTCTTTTAAATCCTTGAGTTGCTGGCGATAAAGCGCCGCTTTCTTGCGGCGAGAAGCGATCAAGTGGTCCAAATGGGGCATTTTAACCCTGATCACCGCCGCTTGAAGTTCGTCGAGGCGGCTGTTGTAGCCGATCAGGTCGTAATGATATGTTTTACGGCTGCCGTGGCCGCGCAGGACCCGGACCTCTTCGGCCAGGCGCTCGTCATTGGTGGTGATCAGTCCGCCGTCACCAAAACAGCCCAGATTTTTGGTGGGAAAAAAGGAAAAACAGCCGGCATCACCGAAACTGCCTGCCTGGCGGCCGTTAAAGGTCGCACCGGAGGCCTGGGCGCAATCCTCGATCAGTTTCAGATCATGTTCTTTAGCCAAATTAGAGAGTTTTGCCATATCGCAAGCCAGCCCGTAGAGGTGGACCGGGAGGATGGCCCTGGTCTTTTTGGTGATCTTTTTGGCGGCCTGGACGGGGTCAATATTAAAGGTATTTGGCTCTATATCAGCAAAAACTGGGGTAGCGCCGCAATATTTGATCGCCTCCGCGGTGGCGACAAAGGTGAAAGGGGAGGTGATCACCTCATCGCCGGGCTGGATCCCGGCGGCCCGGAGCGCCAGGTGGAGGGCATCGGTGCCGGAGGCGACGCCGACGGCAAACTTGGTCCCGCAGTAGGCGGCGAACTCTTTTTCCAGCGCGGCGACATTCTCGCCGAGGATGAAATGCCCCTTGTCGACGACCCGGGCGAGAGCGGAGTCTATTTCCTGGCGCAGGGCGGAGTTTTGCCTGGTGATGTCAAAAAACGGGATAGCCATAGTGATGAAACATTATAACATTTATGATTGAGTTGTGAAAGCGCGGCTTAAGCGGCCGCAAAGTTAACGATAGCGCTGGCCGCGCGGCGGACCGCGCCGGGGGCGCCGAGCCCGGTCTTCAGGCGCGCGAAGGCTTTTTTCATGGCGGCTTGACGGTCCGGGTCGCGTAAGATCTCCAGCGCGGCGGCCGCGATCGTCCGGGGGGTGGCGTCGCCCATCACCAGCTCGGGGATAATTTTCTCGTCGAGTAAAATGTTCGGCATCGAAAAATATTTAATTTTCTTGTCGATCTTCAGCAGATATTTCCCGATGAGATAAGTCGGCCACGACAGCTTGTAAGCCATGATGTTGGGGATACCGAGCAGAGACGCCTCAAGATTGATCGTCCCGGAGGCGCAGAGCGCCAGGTCGGAGCAGGACAAAGCATTATAAGTATCGTCGTGAACAACAGGAAAATCGCCGGGGGCGAAGCTTGGGCCGGCGCGCAAAGCCGACGGGACGATAAATTTTGTGCCGGGCAGCTGTGCGGCGATCAGCCTGGCGGCGGCGGACAAGACCGGCCAGAGCGTTTTCAGCTCCTGCGTGCGGCTGCCGGGGCAAAGTGAGATCACGTATTTCGCGCCGCGCGCCGCGAATTTCGCGCGGGCCGCTTCCCGGCTCATCGTCGGTTTAACTATATCAACGAGCGGGTGGCCGAAATAGACGACGTTAGCGCCGGCCTTTTTATAGGCGGCTAATTCTTTCGGAAAGATCGCAACGATCAGTCCGACGGTTTCCGCCACTAATTTGACGTTTTTGGGCGTGCCCCAGAGCCATTCTTGTGGGGCGATATAATAAACCGTCTTCAGGCCGGCTTTTTTACAAAATTTAGCCAGCGGGAAATTGATCCCCTGGGAATCGATCAGGATAACGAGGTCCGGCTTTTCAGCGAGGACCATTTTTTTGATCTGGCGGAAGGCGGCGAGGAGCGGAAGGAGATTGGGCAGTGCTTCAAAAATACCGATCGTGCCGCGCCGGCTGATGTCGAAGCGGACATCAACGCCGGCGGCGGCCAGCCGCCCGGAGCCGACGCCAAAAAATTCAGCATCAGGACGCAGTTTTTTGAGCTCGTTGACCAGGTGCGCGCCATGAACGTCGCCGGAGACCTCTCCGGCGGAGATCATGATCTTCATCCCCATACCAAAAGTTCAACCGCGCTTCGGGCGTTGGTGTGGGGATTCATCAAATGCCCAGTTCGGGGATCTCCGGCAGGAGCAGCTCCTCGGCCTCGCGTTCCAGCGCCGTCTTTTTGCTGATGCCGCGGTGGCTCTCTTCTTCCAGGAAGCTGACGAGCTGTTCGATCTCCGGCAGGGGGCGCAGCCGCTTTTTGATCTCGCGGACCGCCTCGGCGGTGTTATGGCCCGACTCATAGAGGAGGCGGAATGCTTTTTTGATCTCCGACTGGCCGTCCTGCGAAATGCCGCGCCGCTGGATACCGACGGAATTGATGCCGCGCACCTGCGCCGGGTTCCCTTCGACCAGCATGAAGGGCGGGACGTCCTGGGTGACTTTTGACTGGGCGCCGACCATCGTCAGCCGGCCGATCCTGACGTACTGGTGGATGCCGGCCAGGCCGCCGATGACCGACTGGTCGCCGAGCTCCGTATAGCCGGCCAGGCCGGCGTAGCCGCCGACGATGACCTGGCTGCCGATCTGGCAGTTGTGCGGGATGTGGGCGTGGACCATAATGAAATTATCGTTGCCGATCACGGTCGCGCCGCCGGCCGACGGAGTGTGAATGGTGACAAACTCCCGGATGGTATTACGGTCGCCGATCAGGATCTCGCCCTTTTCCCCTTTGTACTTGACGTCCTGCGGCGGCAGGCCGATCGCCGCGCCGTTATGAATGACATTGTCCTTGCCGATAGTCGCCCAGCCGGTGATCAGGCAATGAGCGCCGACCCTGGTCCCGTCGCCGAGCTTGACGTCAGGGCCGATCACGCTGTCCGGCCCGATCTCCACGTTCTTGCCCAGCACGGCGTTCTTGTGGACGGTAGCTGCCGGATGGACCTTGATGCCGCCGGCCGGATCTGCCAGAGAAAAGGTGAAGTCTCCTTCCGCGGCCAGTTCGCCGTTAACGGTCGCCCTGCCTTTCATTTTACCGAGCTGACCGCGCACCCAGAGAGTTTCGACCTCCAGCCGAAGCTGGTCGCCGGGGACGACCTGGCGGCGGAAGCGAACGCCGTCGATCCCGGCGAATAGAACGATCTTCCCTTCGGCTGACGGCTGACGCAGGGCCATGACGCAACCGACCTGGGCAAGGGCCTCGATGATCAGAACACCGGGCATGATCGGGATACCGGGGAAATGGCCCATGAAATGCGGTTCATTTATCGTGACATTCTTGATCGCCACCGCCCGTTTGCCCTCCTCAAGCTCGATCACCCGGTCGATCAGCAGGAAAGGATAACGATGAGGGATCGTTCGCGAGATCTCTTTGATGTCAAGTTCGGTCATTTGCCAGCAGCCTCCTTACCAGTTCAGTGTTTAATTTATGCCCGGAGCGCTCCGCCTTGAGCGCGGCGCACAGCGGCCGGCCGAGCAAAGCCAGATCGCCGATCAGATCGAGGAGCTTGTGGCGCACCGGCTCATCGGGGAAGCGCGGTTCGTTGACGTAGCCGTCCTTGCCGAGCACCAGCGCGTTGCCCAAGGAGGCGCCCAGCGCCAAACCTTGCCGCTTCAACGCTTCCGCCTCGCTTAAGCGCCCGAAAGTCCTGGCCGGCGCGATTTCTTTCAAATATGACTGCCGGGACGGGTCAAAAATCAGCGTTTGCTCGCCAAAGCCTTCAAATTTTACCATAAATTCGACCTTAAATCCATCAAAAGGGCGGGCGGCCAGCAGGGCTTCCCCTTCTTTTACGGTGATATTTTCCTTGAGTTCATAGTAAAGTCGTTCCGCCGGCTGTTCCACCGGGCCGGCCTGCTCCAGCGCTTGCGCAAAGGGGAGGGCGCTTCCGTCGCCGATCGGCAGTTCCGGGCCGGTGACCGCGACCTTCAGATTGTCGATGCCTAAACCGTAGGCCGCCGACAGCAGGTGCTCGACCAAGGCTACCCCGCCGATCGTTGTGGCCCGGTCGGTCGACGTAACGTTGCTGATGATCGCCGGTATGCCGTTAATCGTGATCCCGGCCCCGGCCTCCGCCGGCGCCATTATGACTTCGGACTCTTTCCCGCTGTGCAGGCCGATCCCTTTCAGGGAGACCGGGCGGGCGATGGTGCGCTGGTTCATCGCGGCTCCGGGCGGGCGATCGGCACGTTAGATTTTTCCCCGTAAAGTTTGTAATAGCTGCGGACGACTTCCTCATCAAGCAGTTTGCCCGCGGAATCGTAAACCGCACGGGTGAGCGTCGTCTTGAATGGCAGGTCCGACGCTAAAACCGCCTTGATCGAGGCGGGGCGGTATTTGCCGTTGTCCAGTAGTTCGACCCGGGGGGGAGAAAACCTGACTTCCCTGCCGTTGGGCGTGCCGTAGATCCGGAAAGAAAGGCGCCGGTTGGTGGCGACCGCTTTGATGAGCACCGGATGGCCGGAGTTATTGGCGAATTTAAAGTCCACCTGGCCCGGATAGACGGCCGCGTCGCGCCCCAGCGGGTAGATGTTGAAATAAAAAGAATGGTTCTTTCTCTCCGTCACGCCGAGATCGGCCAGCGAAGCGGCGTTGTACAGCGTGGTGGCGATCTGACAGGCCCCGCCCCCCAGCTGGGGGGACAGTTCGCCGCCAATGATTGTGTAGGCTTCCTTGAAGCCGCGTTCCGGCGTCAATTCACCGAGCTTGTCGTTCAGGGAAAAGGTTTCGCCCGAAAGCAGGAGCGTCCCCTCGAGCCAGGAGGCGATCAGCTTGATATTGTGAATACGGTTGGGGGAGTCGTGCTTGCCGTAGTAAGTTGTGTAAGCCGCCAGCCGGTGCACCGGCGGGAAAGCGCGCAGTTCTTCCTCCGTGACCCGGGGCGCCGAATAATTGACGATCAGGGGAAAAGTTTTCCCCCCGGCCGCCAGCAGCGCCAGAAGCTCTTCGATCGATTCCTTCACCATGACTTCGCGCCCCAGTTCTTCGGGCTCGATCTTGTAACCGCCCGATTCTTCATACAGCACAATGGAAGCGTCTTTGGACGAGGTGTTGATCCCGGCCGCCAGCTCCCCGATCGCTTCCACCAGCCGCGTCTGATCGACGGAAAAGACCAGCCGGCCGCGAAACGGGCCCTTCTCCAGCCGTTCTTTCAGTTCCTTAAGATAGTGCCGCCGGTGGGTTTCGGCGAAGACCCGCTTGACCGTCCGGTCGTAACTAACGGCCAGGCCGAGCGCTTCGGGAGAAAAGGTGAAAATCCGCCGATCGGCCTCGATCGTGACAACGGGAGAGAAAATCTCCGAAACGGGCAAGCGGCTCAGCTTGCGGACAGCTTCCGCCTGATTGAGGCCGGAGACATTGACCTGGCCGATAAAAGTTTCGTAGGGGAAATTACTTTGCGCCTGAAAGAAATCAAAAGTCACCAAGCCTACCGTGATGGCCAGTGAAACGGCCGCCACCAGGCTGAGGAAACGAAACAGGCTTCTCAATTATCAGCCGGTAATTTTTGAGACCGCGCCGGCGCCGACGGTCCGGCCGCCTTCGCGGATAGCGAAGCGCAGGCCCTCCTCGACCGCCACGTCTTCGATCAGCTCAACGTTCATGTTGATATTGTCGCCCGGCATGACCATTTCGACTTTTTCCGGCAGCTTGATCTCGCCGGTGACGTCGGTGGTGTTGATGAAGAACTGCGGCTTGTAACCGTTGAAGAACGGCGTGTGCCGGCCGCCTTCTTCCTTGGTCAGGACGTAAACCTGGGCTTCGAATTTCTTGTGCGGCTTGATCGAGCCGGGCTTGGCGATGACCATGCCGCGCAGCAGCTCTTCTTTTTCCACGCCGCGGAGCAGCAGGCCGACGTTATCGCCCGCCAGTCCCTCGTCAAGGGTCTTGCGGAACATCTCAACGCCGGTGACGACCGCTTTCTTATGGGAGCCGAGACCGATGATCTCCATTTCCTCGCCGACCTTGCACTTGCCGCGGGTGATGCGGCCGGTGCCGACGGTGCCGCGGCCGGTGATGGTGAAAACGTCCTCGACCGGCATCAGGAAGGGCTGGTCGAGCGGCCGCTTCGGTTCAGGGATGTAGGAATCGACGGCGTCCATCAGCTCGAGGATGCACTTGGCGGCCGGACCGTTCGGGTCGGGATTTTCCATCGCTTTGAGGGCGGAGCCGCGGACGAACGGGACCTTGTCGCCCGGGAAGTTGTACTTGGTCAGCAGGTCGCGGGTCTCGACCTCGACCAGATCGATCAGCTCTTTGTCGTCGACCATGTCGACCTTATTGAGGAAAACGACGATCGCCGGGACGTTGACCTGGCGGGCGAGCAGGATGTGTTCGCGGGTCTGGGGCATCGGGCCGTCGGCGGCGGACACGACCAGGATCGCCCCGTCCATCTGGGCGGCGCCGATGACCATGTTCTTGACGTAGTCGGCGTGCCCCGGGCAGTCGATGTGGGCGTAGTGCCGTTTGTCGGTCTCGTACTCGACATGGGCGATGGCGATGGTGATGCCACGGGCCTTTTCTTCCGGCGCGCTGTCGATCTCGTCGAATTTCTTGGCCTTGGCCATCCCTTTGGCGGCCAGCACGCTGGTGATCGCCGAGGTCAGCGTGGTCTTGCCGTGGTCGACGTGACCGATCGTTCCGACATTAACGTGCGGCTTTTTCCTCTCAAATTTTTCTCTTGCCATTATCCGTACCTCCTAAAAGTGATTTGTGACCTTTTTTCAGGCAACGTTGCATTATACCCTAAAACAGGGGGCGGTTGTCAAGCTGAAAAGCCGTGGAGTTTCCCCGGAATTTGGCAATGAGCGGTAAAAGTGAATCCCCACACTGAAGTGTGGGGAATTATCCCCGGCAGTTATTCCCCACAATTTATTGTGGGGTTCCGGCACTTGCTTTTTGCGAGCATAAAGGGAGTGAATCCCCACACTGAAGTGTGGGGAATTATCCCCGGCAGTTATTCCCCACAATTTATTGTGGGGTTCCGGCACTATCCTTCTTTACGAAAAAAGTCTATTCCTCTTGTTGCTCTTTAGTTTTTTGCTTGAGAGAAGAAAATATTAGAAAGCCCTAATCAAATTTTGGGGAATGCCCTGGAGAACCCGCCCAACCTGCCTGCTGGCAGGCAGGGGCGGACAAGCCCGCGGCTGGAATTTCCCGATGACATTAATATATTTAATGTGTAATATCGGGATCCCGACATGTCAATTATTAATATGTCGTCGGGAGAACCGGCGACCTTTTATTATCAAAGCCCGCGGCCGGAATTGAACCGGCGACCTTTTCCTTACCATGGAAATGCTCTACCAACTGAGCTACACGGGCGCGCCTAACCGATAACTTATAACTTATCACTGAGGGACAGACAGATTATAGCAAAAAACCGGTTAACTGTTAATCAGTTCTGATTTTTTGAAAATAGGGTCGAAGGAATAGTTTTTGAGCGCCTCGGCGGCCCCTTCTTCCCGATCGACGACGGAGATGACTTTTACGACTTCGGCGCCGGCTGCTTCTGCCGCCTCGATCGCCTCCAGCGCCGATGCGCCGGTAGTCGCCACGTCCTCGACGATAACCACGCGCCAGCCCGGCTGCAGGAGCCCTTCGATCCGTTGTTTGGTGCCGTGCTCTTTGGCCTTTTTCCTGACGATAAAACCGGGGAGCCCGCCCAGCACGACGACTGACGAAGTGATCGGGTCGGCGCCGAGGGTCAGCCCCCCGACCGCGTCGGCTTTCAGCCCTTTAATTTTTTCCAGGACCAGCCCGGCGATCAGCCTGGCGCCCTGGGGATGAAGCGTGACCTTGCGGCAGTCGACGTAAAAATCGCTTTGCTTGCCGGAGGAGAGAGTGAATTTACCGAACCTGAACGCCTCCTGCTCCTTCAGGAGTTTAAGCAGCTCTTCTTTCACGTTGCGGTCAGTCGGCGACCAGGGCAAAGGCGATCAGGCCGGCCAGGATCAGGGCGAGGCCGATGCCGCCGCGGACCAGCGTCAGCAGGTCTCCCCACCAGACGGCCATGGCCCAAGCGCCCAAAACGATGAAAGCGAGACCGACGAGGACTTTAATGATTTTGCTGACCATATAATCCCTCCTTGGCTGTTCAGCCGGAGCGATTATAGCAGGGGGATTATCTTAAAACAAGCCCGATTACTCGGCCGGGTCGGCGGCGGGGTTTTTGGCCACTTTGTCGGTGCGGGCGGCCACGAGTTCGCCGACCGGGATCTTGACCCACCCCTCGTAGGTGTAGCAGAGGGGGCCGAGGCGGTAGGCGATCCTGACTTTATGCCAGTTAGCGTCGTTCGAAACGTCGAGTAACCGGACCTCGATCGGGATATTGTAGATCACGCTGGTGTTCTCGTCAGGGGCGGAATAAAGGGTCTTAACTTTCAGGTCATATGGGTCGGCAGCCATGGCGCACGATGCCCAAAAAATGGCTAAAATAAGCAAAAAAGACAGGCAGAACAACTTTTTCATGGCGCTGGTCTCCTTCTACCTATATATCGTCTTGGGAGGGGAAAAACTTGTGTTCGGGAGGGGGCAAGAAAGGGCACGTGAAGGCGGGAAAAGGCTAGTGTTTGAACAGCTGCTGGAGCTGGTTTTTCGCCTCTTCCTGCAGACGGCTTTTTTCGGCTTCGACTTTCTCCTGGGCGGCTTTCTGGGCGGCATTTTCGATCTCGACTTTTTTCGCCTCGACCTTGACCTTCATCTTGCCGACGGCCGTTTCCAGCGGTTTGGCGAGGATCGGCTTGGGAAGGGGAAGTTTCAGGCCGCCGGTGATCTCAAAAGTCAGTTCCAGCCAGCCATCCTTATCCCGGAAAATCGTGAACTCCGGCGCCAGCCCGGACGTCAGCGCCGGGGCCAGTTTGAGGCTCAAGCGGTTGCCCGGCACCCACTGCAGGGTTTTCAGGTCGGCGCCGCCGGTAAAATAGAGCTTAAAATCGTTCTCTTCGATCTTCAGCCCGCGGGCCGTTGCCACCTGGTCCCTGAAACTGAAACCGGAATAAAGCGCGCCGAATTTGAGGTCCCGCTGCAGGCTGTTCGATTTCAGCGTCTTGCCGATCTCGGCCAGGGTCTTGAGCCGTTTCAGCTCGCCATGCTTGAGGGTGAGCGAGCCGTCAAGCGAGAGGTTGGCCATGACCTCTTTCGGCTCGATGCCGCGCCCCTGCAGCGCGGCGGAGAGGTCGAGCGTCCCGTAAACCTTATCCAGCAGGTCCTTATGATCGGGCAGGGCGGTCAAAAAGGTGCCGACGACAGCGTTGGAGAACGGCGCGGCATTGAAGCCCTCAAGCCGCAGGTCCTTGACCGAATAAGCGAGGCCGGGAACGTTCAGGTCGGCCGTCAGGCGGCCGGAGAGCCGGCCGTCGTAAAGCTTGATCTCTTTGATCTCCGCCCGGGCGACCTTGCCGGCCAGGGAGAGGCGGCAATTGACCTTGTCGAGCTTGAATTTCTGGAAGGAAAGGTTGTCGATCTTGATGTCGCCGCGCGCCGTCAGGTAGCCCGGCAGCGACGCGGTCGTCCGGTTAACGAGGGCCGTCAGCTCGCCCGGCTTCATTGCCCCTTTCTTGGGGCCGGCCGGAGCGGCGGCAAAGGGCGCCAGCAGGGGGTCGACGGAGAGGCTGCCCGACGAGACGGAGAAAGTGATGTCCGGCCGTTGCCAGTTGTTTATACCGGCGGCAAAGTCGGCCTTTTCGCCGGCCAGGGAGAGCGAGCCGTGCGACAGGGCGGCGGAGGCATGTTCCATATCAAGGCTGACCTGTCCCGAGAGCGCAGCGGGAACGGCTTTCCCCTGATAAAGCAGGTCGGCAGAGAGCTTAAAATCGATCGGCTTGACCAGCGCCAGCTCAAACCCCGTGACGGAAACGTTCAGGTTGTTGACCGCGCTGGTCCCGGCCGCCGCGTCGGCATAGGTGAGCTTCCCGCCGGTCAGCGAAAAGCTGGCGACCAGCAGGTTAAAAGGGAGTTTCCCCGGGGGAGAGGGCGACGCCGCCTTGGCCGGCTTGCCCGGTTTGGTCAGGTCGGAAAAATTAGTTTCCCCGGCGCGGTTTTTCTCGATCAGGATCGCGGGCTTGACCAGCCGGATCTCCTTGATGAGCAGCTGGCGGGAGAAGAGCGGCCAGAGCGCATAGCGCAGCTCGATCGCGTCGGCGGAGACAAAAGGCTTGGCGGCAAAGCCGGGCCGGTTGCCTACCGTCAGCTTCTCCAGCTTGATCCCGGACAAGAGGTTGAACGAGACTTTTTCGATCCTGACCTGGCGGTGGAGCGTTTCCGAGAGGCGGGCGACGGCGAGATCCTTGATCTGTTCCAGCGGCAGAAAAAGGGTCAGCAGGACCGAGCCGACGATAAACAGGCCGGCGAGCGACCCGAAGGTGATCAGCGACCATTTCCAGATCTTGCTCATAATTCTCCCGGCGCTTAACCCTGGCGCTTGGCCGTGTAACCGAGGCTTTTCAGTTTTTTAATAATGCGGGCCGAGGAGAGTTTGGCGGCGTTGTATTTGACGGTCAGCGTGTTCCGGCTGGTGTCGGCGTAGGAGTCGAGCGCGCCGAGCGACTTCATGGCGCCGACCAGGGCGTCGACCTCGGGATCGCCGACGCCTTCCTCGATGGCAAAGGTTTGGGTGATGGTGCCCGAGGAGGGAAGCGTGTAATACGCGGCATCGTTTGAGACGACAAACGCCTTTTTCGCGGGCTTTTTAGGCGCGGGTTTTTTCACGGCGACCCGGCGCACTTTTTTGACCACTTTCTTCCTGACCGCTTTCTTCCTGACCGCTTTCTTTTTGACCGCTTTCTTCTTGACCAACGTCTTTTTAGCCTTGCGTTTGACTTTGCTTTTTTTGATCTTGCGGACGATCTTTTTGGCCTTGGCCTCGGCCGGGCGGTCGGGGATCAGCGAGCCGCCAAGCAAAAAAGCCAGCAGGAGGAACAAACAAAAGAAACTTTTGAAGAGCGGGTTCCTGCGCATCATATGGACCTCATTATAGTCGTGCGGGCCATTAATGTAAAGACGAAAATAGGGTATAATTGAAATTGCGGCGCGGTCCGGACGAAGCAGTAACATGATGAAAAAAATATCAATAATAATCGTCTTGCTGCTGGCGGCGCTGGTTGGGAGCGGGGAGGCGCGCGACCTGCGCGCCGTCAAGCTCAAGAAATTTCTGGCCCGGTATCCCGGCAGCCCCCTGCGCGGGCATGTCCACGAGATCCTCTATTGCGCCGACCGGTTCGGCCTCGACTACCGGCTTTATCTGGCGGTGGCCGGCGCGGAGAGCACTTTCGGCCGAAATTACCCAAAGGGCAGCTATAATCTGACCGGCGTCTGCAACGGCGCGAGCCGGTTTTCTTCCATTTATAATAATATCTACCGGACCAGCGAGATCATCGCCACCGGCAAGTGGTACCGCAAATACCGCCGGACCAAAGATCTCAAGGACTTCGTTTACGTCTACAAGGGGGTGCCGCCCTTCAAGCGATACATCGGGACGCTGCGGGCGATCTTCGCGGGGATCGACCGGATGCCGGTCGAAAAAGAGAGGCAATTTGACGAACAGTTCAGGCTGTCGAAGCTCAATCCGCCGACTTACAAGCCGGGCCAGCATGCGCGCCTGGTCGCCTGGAGCACGGCCCGCTACGACAAGCACGAGAACCGCCGGATCAAGCCGTTTGCTGATTAACTAACAACACGCTCGCTCCGCTCGCTACAACTCGTCCGCCGGCGTCCTTTAAGCGTCTGGCGGACTACAACTAACAACTAACGACTTACAACTATTGTCATAAGGCAAGAGCGTAAGCCGTTAATTGTTAGGAAAAATTATCTGCGCTTTTTGGATCTTTTCCGGCCGCGGGCCATCTTGGCGCGGGAAATATCCCCCTGCTTGTCGACGAAATAAAGATATCCTTCGACTCTCTTGACACCAACCTTCGCGACTTTTTCTGCCATGTTTTTAACACCTCCCGTCGATTATTGAGGAGATTATACTCCCTGTCCCGTCGGTGTCAATGGGGGTTGAGACGGGGAAGGGGCAGGTCCGCAGTCTTTATGGCAAAACCGGCTAATATTGATCAAGCTTGCTAAGAGAGCGAATTATAGGCAAGATCACTTGAGACATGCCTTGGGTTACTTCTTGTAATAATTTCTTTGCGTCCCCCTCATGATCAAGGCCATCGATTTTTTCCTTAACTCCTAGGGCGACTAATACCATCCCCCATTTAAATTGTTCCTTTATTATTTCAGAGCTTTTCGAGTCTTTGTCCAACTCTCTACGTAAATATATGTTGTCAATATTTATAAATGCGTCCGTTTTGCTTTCGGTTTTATCTATTTCAATAGCATCTTCCTCTCCCCACGAGTAAGACGCCCACTCATCTTTATGGACTTCGTATATTTTGGGTAAAGCCAAGCCTGCAGCATCCAGCCTTCTCTTTTTCTTTTTCCCTTTTTCTTGTTCCTTTGGGACGGGGACGATCAGCACTTGAAAATTTTGTTTATAATAGCCTTCAGGGGCATCGGGAGACGATAATTTTACTTCAATGTCAATTCTGTCCCCAGCTTTGAATTCTTTTCTCGGGTGGAATTCTAAATGTAAAAGCCCGTTAAATAAAAATACATTTTTGACATTCTTCCCTGCCGAATATTCCAATTTTCCGGGATCGTCAAGTCTAGTAAGATAATCATTCTGTGCGTCCGTCTCAAATAATATTACACAATGGCCATGCGTTGGGCATTCTTTAAGCAACACCCCCTCATGTTTTTTCGCAATCCTGAAATATGTTGGATAACGTTTGCCTTGGAAATGAGCCTCTTTTTGACCACGCATGAAAGGGTTGCTTAATTTTATCCCCTTCCCAAACAACTTGGCAAGAATGGGGCTAGACGAAATGATTTTGTTTAATGCATCCAGTTTAATTGTTTCATCTTCGATTTTATTTTTCACTCGCTTTTGCCGATATTCTTCGTTTTTCTCGCATAATCCGGTATGGCTTTTTAATATTTTCTCTAGATCATCTTCGATTTGATCTCTCAATACGCCCTTCACCATTCTATCCCTAGAGCTCATAAATAAATCTTCTACCAAATCATTCGGAATCGCAGAGCAATCTATGTGAATCAATAGGTGTTTTTCCAGGTAGTCAAGCCGTACGTTTTGCCGGCATAAAAAATAGGATGGGAGCCTGGCATGTGTTTGCCCGTTAATAGTAAAATAAATAGGCTCTCTCCCGAGCCAGCGCTCAGCTTGCTTGCCCGTTAACTCGTAATTAAACAAATAATATGTAATGCGGACTTTCCCTAAGGGACCCAATTCCGCATAGCTGCTTGCCGGGAAATCCTTGTCTAATAGATCCGATCTGTCAGCTTCAAGTCTTTGGTCTAAGCCGATTAAATTGATCTCGGGGGAGTGCCCCCCATAGGTACGACATTCAATTAATCTTATTGGCAATGCGATGCTATGAAGCGCCTTGTTTAGTGTGACAAATAAATCTAATATTATGCTTGATCTTTCCCTAATCTGATATTCATATAATTTTATATATGTGCCCCATTCCATTGCTTTTTGATAAGGTTCTGCTTTTTCGGCTTTTGTTTGTGGTAATAAATCTAAGGATTTTTCATCCAATGTTGGGATAAGGCCGCTGGGGGCAAAATATTGTATTACAGAATTCTTTCGGTTTCCGGTGGGTCTTTGGCGTCGAATTAATGTAAAGCCCCAAAGCCCATCGGCGCCCTTCAAATCCGGATTTCTTTTCGAAATTAATAATTGATAGCCATATTTTTTGCCACAATATCGAACAACGCCAGTTCCGCCCATATTAAATTTGCCCTGCACAAAGGGGATGCTCATTTTATTGCTTTTATGTAGAGACAAAAAGGTGGTACAAAATTCGCTGGGATTTTGTCCTTCGCCAAGGTCGGCAATGGCCAGGGAGGGGTATTTATCCGCCCCCTTTTCTCCAGTCGCAATTAGCTGAATATTTTGCGCAAGCTCAGAAAGCCGCTTGCCGCTCAATTCATGCAATCGATTTTGTTTTACGCCAAAGAATCTTTCTGCGGCAAGGAACATGTCGGCGGGCGCGCTGCTGGATTTCGGGTCAATGCCTATTTGGTTGCATTTCAGAAGAAGCAAGGCATCTATTGAATTAACAATTTTCTCTACCAGGGCAGACGACGCCTCGTCCTGTTGGCTCCCCACGGAGCCCCAATTATTCTCGAGGGCACCGTATTTTTTCCAATTATCTTCCTTTTGGAATACTACATTTGTCGTTACAATCTTGTCCACCTCGTCTTCTGTTTCTGATAATAATAGTGATTCAAGTAATTTTCTGTTATCCATGGCAAGCTCCCTAAGCACCTATATCGGTTAAAAGTTTTTCCCCCGCTTTTGAAACGCCATAATTAACATTAATCCCATCCTTCTCTTTAAGAATAAGTCCCAACTCATACATGCGCGACATCAGGCCTGATCGCTGAGTGTTAATTACGGCGGCAGACGCTCCCCATCTATATTTATCTCTAATGGCGGCATTGATTTCTTCTCTTTTATTTACCCCCTTGTTAAGTGTGGAAAGAAGCCATAATATTGCTGACCCTTCGCCACGAACATTTTCGATAGCATGATTAAGATAATAATTGATTTCATCTATGTTTAGACTTGTTTGATAGTTTTGCTGGTCGATTACCGGGCTAATTATTTTCGCAAAATCAATCCCGGCTTGTGTCAGGCCTATTATTGGTCGCCCCTTTTCATTCTTTTTGATATTGGTAAATCGCAAGTATGACATTGCGCCATCCAGCTTATTGTCTTTTCTAGTATACGCAAGAAAGTGCAGTTGGTAGCGCTTCTGGCTGCTGTCGGCTTTTAGATTCGCCGGTAGCCCGGCAGATATTTTACTGTCCCTGCTCCCCCCCTCTTTATTTTCATAAGCGCGCAATCTGTAGCCATATTCAATCGCAACCTCAGTAGCCTTCTTTTTAAATACGTCTAATTCAATCCATTCATTTGTTAGAACTAAGAGAACGCGAAGCCCAAGTTTTATAGGAAATATTTTGTTTGTTTGCCCCCACAACCAGCATGCCTCCTCTTCATTGCCAAACATTGAGCAGCCCAGGTCTTTAAAGGTTGGGGGCTTGACGGCAATCGGGAGCTTGCTCGGAACCATCAGTAGGCTATTAAAATCTCTATCATGTATTTCGACCTCATCATAAAAGTTGTTCTTGTTATATAGATTTGTTTTTCTCAGCTTTGATGGTGGATGATTTTCCTCTGCCCCCTCTAAATATATTTGATTATCAATTGCGGCCTGAGCAAATTGAGGCAGATTAGAATATTTCCCTCTCGCTATCAACTTATTTATTGTTTCTAGCTGATCTTGGCGCACATCGATAAAGTATCTCATATTCCCTCCTATGTTGTATTCATTAAGCAGTTAAGCAATTCATCTAATGCATTAATTATAACATTATATATAAATTTGTCAATAGGTGTTTTAAGTAAGGGGGGGGGGCTGAGCGGCTTGGGTGTTTTGGGCGGACTGTTTTATTAAGGCGACTAGAAATCAGCATAGGGGGAGCATTGACTGGCTCAGCCCATGGATTTGCCCTCCGCGCCGGGGGCGGCGGCTCCGGGACATGGTATTTTTCTTCCGCTCGCTTGCTGCCTCAAGGATTAAGGTGAAGTAGAAGGATTAAGGAAATTTTGCTTGATGGGGAGGCCCCCTTCATTCTTAATTCTTCTGCTTAAATTTTTGCGAAGCAAAATTTGGAGGGGGAAGGATTTGAACCTTCGAAGACATAAGTCGCCTGATTTACAGAAACGACCTTTTGCTTCTTGATTTACCCCTCTTTTCTGGGGAGAAAGCCCAAAATGAATACGAGCTCGCTCGGCTTTTAAAAAAGAGTTTTAGTAATTGTTTCAACGCCACCGATTAATTCGTTGACGTCGGCTTCAGTGGGGTCTTTCTTCTTTTTATGATCGCATAGATTTCTTAAGTCGCTCAAGTGTTGAATCTTTCGCCAGATTGGTGTTTCGTATATCCCCGCTTGTTTCAGTTTTTCATTAAAATCGGAAATCGAGGGCGCTTTCTTCGAAATTGTTACGCCATGATTGTCACTGATTTGAGATAAATGTTTTTCTAAAACGACTCCTGCAATGGCTCCGGCTCCCCGCGCAAAACCATTTTTGTTTAATTCTTTCGCCGATTCTAGTTCAGTATCAAATAAATCAGCTTGTACTAATTGTTTGATATCAAAAAGAGAACTCTCAAAACGCTTTTCGACCGATTTGAGTATGTTTAATTGTTGCCTGAAACGAGGGATTGCCGCGCTGGGACCTACTACTGTTTGGCCGCTCCAATCCTGGGCTGTCTGATCAAACAAATAATCTTCGATAGTATAGTTCTCATGAGTAATGTCTTTTCTTTTGGTCTTGGGTTTTTCATACAGTCTTGTAAAATCAGCTACACGATCATGGAGTAGCTGCTTGATCAGGGCGAGCGATTCAGAATACCAGCTTTGATAATTGGAAGAGAAACTAGGCAAATGCTTTATTAAATCTGTATACTCTTTGCCAGCTCCTTTGCAGAGCTTTTTGATCTGTTCTGGAAAGCAATCGTTTTCCATAGCCATCTGTAACAAATCGCCCTCGCTTATAAGCTTGCTTAGATCCCCTTTGTACTTGGCTATATTTGTTATCGTTGTTGTCATTGATTTTGGCCTGGCCTTCCGTCGTTGGTTGTGCCATTATGAATTAGAGTAATCACATCTGCAAGTGGCGTTGTGGGTTTCATACGCTCCGGCACACTTACGCCTCGCATTTGGTGAATAAGGGAGTTCCGCTTTTAACCATTAAGGACTTACTTGGCCATACAGATATAAAAACAACAACAATCTATGCCCACCTATCAAACGAACATTTGCAGAATGCGGCTAAACAGATCGATTACAAGCTAAACACTAATGCGGATTATGGAGAAAATATTTCTAATCAAGCGCCAGCCATTCTTTTGTAGGCTTTTAGATTCTTTTCAGGAAGATAAATCTCTTCCTCGTCTTTCAAGCGAATAAACGCCTTATCGCAGGTTACAATGCCATTTGTATGTGAGCTAGAAAGAGAAAAATTAGCTATCATTGCATCGGAAGAATCAAATAAATATTCACCCATATATTCTATGAGGTTATTGACGCTAAGCCGCCCCCTATTTGCTGGCCCACTTATTGCATTCCAAGATAAATATGGGAATAATAGGTTGACCCTATTAATCTCAACGCTAATGTTTGTCTTTAAATGCCTTATTAAATCAGCCCTCTTGCCATTCTTTAGTGCGGGGCAAATAATCCGCGACTCAATTTGATTCCTTTGTAACTTCTTCCCATTAAACAACCCCTCTTTTTTCGCCCAATCTTTAAGGAGCGCAGTCCTAATGTTCCCCAAAACCTCATGCTCAGTGGTTATATTACAAAAAAAAGTTTTCCCATTTTTTGTCAGCATGCGAAAGAAATCAAGAGAAATCGTGTGGAAGGGTGCCGTTGGCTGGAAAACAGAAAGGACGAAGGAACTGTCCGCAAGAAACCTCAAGCCACTTGGGATAGGCTTAAGGCTATTGCATATTTCTTCAAAAGTCGTTACCCCAATATCTCACCCCAAGGAATGGACTAGTTTTTTGACAATATTGAGCTTTTAATAATCTTACTATATTCTTGTATAGATAGTTTACGCAAGACCTTATTGAGCTTCGAAGAGGAGGCGGGCTTTTTTTCAAGGTGCTTAATTATCGCTTTCGCATTCATAAATAAATCACCAGCCCCTTTAAACTCATAACAAAAATCATATAAATTATAATATGGATTTTGTTGTTGTCAATTTATATTTGGTTTAACCCTTAGACAGGTTAGATTAAATACAACTCTCTCATCCTTAACGCAAATGGTTTCAAATCAAGCTTCATTTGTCTTGTCTCTTTGTCTTTATCTTTTTCGGTTAAAAAGGTAAACCCATTCTTTTGATAGAACTCAATAACGCCTTTCTTGTTGTATGCATCAGCCAAAATAAACTTACAGCCGGTTTTGTTATTGTAAACAAACCAATATTTGAGTAGCGACATAATTTCGCTTCCAAGATGCTTCCTTTGGAATTCTTTGTCAACCCCTAAGCGGGCGATCTTAACCGCCGGAACTGAGCGATATCTTTTTTCGGGGGGAACGCTTTGGTTAATTTCGGGGAAAGCGTTTGCTTTAATGGCATCATTTAATAGGCTAAAATATGCGGCCACCCTATGCGTGTTTTTCACGAGAAACAGATAAGTAACCGCAACTAACTCTTGTTGGTGAGGGTAAGAAGCATTACTGAAGAAATCGTTTAGATCTTCATCCGAACAATCAAAACTTAAACCTTTGGGAGGGGCGCTAAGCCTTTGGAAATTAAGCTTATCAAAGAGCATTAGTGAATTCGGTTTGCTTTTTTAAGCGCTCAAATAGTTTATAGGCTTCTAATACTTCTTCCTTTGACGCCTTTGCCACATTAGGATCATCAATTTCTTTAATAAATAATTGTGCTTCTTTTTCTTCTAATACTGGTGTTGGGGTTATTGGTTTAGCCATTTAGTTCCCCTCCTATATATACATCGACAATAAAAATAGAAATTTCAGCGCAGATCAAAGTGCTCGTGAATTGGCTTGAAAGCTTCCCTTGGACGCTTATTCTAAAGGTATCATCGTATGTTGTCAAATCTAACTTGCGTAAACCAGGCCAATGAACAGGAATGCTTGACGATTGTAATGGGCCTGTTATTTGTTAGCAAATTGTTAGAAGGCATGATTGTAATGGGCAAAGATAATTTGAAAATATTATGAAAATATGCCGACTATTCAGCGTCTTCATAAAGAATTTGGAGGGGGAAGGATTTGAACCTTCGAAGGCATAAGCCGTCTGATTTACAGTCAGATGCATTTGACCACTTTGCTACCCCTCCAGGTCGCCAAGTGTATCTATTATAGCAGAAAAAGAAGTTGGGAAGGATTTTCCGCCAGAGGCGGATGCGCCAGCGGTTTATAGGCGATCCGGCGCAGAACCTTCGAAGGCATAAGCCGTCTGATTTTCCCGCGAACAATAATGTTTTAAATAGTGGTACGCGGGATCCCGCCGTTCCACTGTATTATTAATTTATTAATGAGGGCGGGAACAGTCAGATGCATTTGACCACTTTGCTACCCCTCCACGGGGAACAACCTCAAACTTCCAACTTCAAACTTCAAAACAAAAATCAAATGATAAACGACAAATAATTAATAACAACTAACGATCCCGACAGGATCGTCGGGACCGCTAGTTATTTAGAAAAAAACTATCTCCGCTTTTTGGATTTTTTCCGGCCGCGGGCCATCTTGGCGCGGGAAATATCCCCCTGCTTGTCGACGAAATAGAGGTAACCGGCGACTTTCCTGACGCCGACCTTCGCGACTTTTTCTGCCATGTCTTTTAACACCTCCTTCGTGCTTTAGTCAGCTGCGAACCTCTGCCGTAGAACCTCGTAAAGCACGATGCCCGCCGCCACCGACGCGTTCAGGGAATTAATGCTTCCTCTCATCGGCAGCCGCACGACCTCGTCGCATCTTTCCTTGACCAGCCGGGCGAGCCCTTGCCCCTCGCTGCCGACGACAAACGCCGCCGGCCCCCGGTAGTCTGGCTGATTATATAACCTCTTGCCGTCGATTTCAAGGCCAAATACCGTCACGGATTCCCCCCGCAGCCAGCGGACCGCCTCGGCGATGTTGGGGACGCGCGCGACCGGCACAGTGCGCGCCGCGCCCGTCGAGACCTTGATGACCGTCTCGGTCACCGGGGCCTGCCGCGCTTTCCTGATGACGACGCCGTGAACGCCGGCCGCCTCGGCCGTGCGCAGGATGGCGCCAAAGTTGTGCGGGTCCTCGATCCCGTCGAGAATTAGGAGAAAAGGCGGCTCATTTTTGGCGGCGGCGATCTCCAGCAAATCGGGCAGGGCTCTATATTCAAACATTGGCCAGCGCTTGAGCCAGGATAGCCAGGGCCTTGTCGATCTCCGCTTTTTTGATGTTGAGCGCCGGGATAACGCGGATAACGGTGCCGCCCCCGCCGGTCGAGATGAGGACCAGCTTGCGCGCGAGACAGAAATCAATTATTTTTTTGACCGGCTCGCTGGCGCCGAAATCAATGCCGAGCATCAGCCCCCGGCCGCGCACCTCTTTGATCAGTCGCGGGTTGCGGGCCGCGAGCCGCTGCAGCGAAGCTTTTAAATAGTTCCCAAGTTTTGTGGCGTTCTGCAGCAGTTTTTCCTGTTTGATGACGCCGATCGTCGCGACGGCCGCCGCGCAGCAGACGGGATTGCCGCCGAACGTGCCGCCGTGCGCGCCGGGCGACCATTTGGCCATGATCTCCTGCTTGGCCACGCAGGCGCCGAGCGGCAGGCCGGAAGCGATCCCCTTGGCGATCGTGATGATATCGGGCACCACGCCGGCGTGTTCGCAGGCGAACCATTTGCCGGTGTGGCCCATTCCCGTCTGAACTTCGTCGAAGATCAGCAGAATGTTATTCTCGTCGCAAAGCCGGCGCAGCTCTCGCAGGAACTCCGGCTTGATCTCGATATAGCCCCCTTCGCCGAGCAGCGGCTCAATGATCATCCCGCCGATCTCGTGGCTGGCGATCAGCCCGGCCACGGCTTGCGGATCGAGCGGGGAGATGTAGACCTCCGGCAGCAGCGGCTCGTAACCGTCCCGGTACTTCATTTTTGAGGTCGTGACCGAAAGCGAGCCGAGCGTGCGGCCGTGGAACCCGCCCTGAAAAGCGATGATCCCCGGTTTTTTCGTCGCGTATTTCGCCAGCTTGAGGGCGGCTTCGACCGCCTCGGTCCCGCTCTGGCAGAAGAACGACTGCGCCCCCTTCATCGGCACGATCTTCTGCAGCTCTTCCGCCAGTTTGACGTACGGCTCGTAATAGGCGACGCCGATGCAGATGTGCAGCAGCTTTTCCGCCTGTTTTTTGATCGCGGCCACGACCCTGGGATGGCAGTGCCCGGTCACCGTGCAGGCGATGCCGGTGGCAAAATCGAGATATTTTTCCCCGTCCCGGCCAACGAGTTGCGTCCCCCGGCCGCGCTCGACCTCGAAATCGTCAAAATACATGCCGAGCACGGGAGAAACGACCGCCTGCGCGCGCGCCTTAAGGTTTTTCATTTTATTTATTATACTTTAAACATGTGTTATACTTCAAGCCGGATGCGCGCGCGAAATATTTATCTTTATCTCACGGCATTTTTGATCGCCGGCTGTCTGACCTTCCCTTCGCAGGCCGCCTACGCCCCTAACCAGCTGGTCGTCAAATTCAAGTCCGGCACGGTCAGTTTGCCGAAGGGGTTAGCCGTGGCGGCGGCCGGGGCCGCGAACGTCACGGCGGCCTCGGTGAAAGCTTTAAACGCGAAATACCAGGCCGTAAAATTTCGCCAGCTGCACAGCGACGCGCTGGCCATTTACGCGCAGCTGGAGAGGGAAGGGAAACTTACCCCCACCGCCCGGGCGATCGCCCGCAACCTGGAAAATGAATATGTCCTGACGTTTGCCGGGACGACCGATGTGGCCCGGGCGGCAAAAGAATACCGCCAAGACGCGAACATCGACGCCGCTTCACCCAACTCGCGCGTCCGGGCCTTTCTGACGCCCAACGACCCTCATTATGGCGTCGAGCAAAAGGCGAGCTTTGAGCAGATCAAAGCGCCCACCGGCTGGAGCAGGACGACCGGCGACGCGTCGGCGATCATTGCCGTCATTGACACCGGCCTTAATTACAATCACGAGGACTTTGTTAATAAAGTTGACCTGACCGACGCCAAGAACTACATCACCGGCACAGACGATCCGCTCGATGATTACGGCCATGGCACGGCGGTCTCCGGGGTGATCGGGGCGGTCACCAATAATAATAAAGGGGTGGCCGGCGTTGACTGGAGCGCGAAGATACTGCCGATCAAGGTCCTGGACAGCGGCGGAACGGGGGATATTGCCGATGTCGCCGCGGCGCTCTCGTACCTGGTGGCGAAAAAGAGCGCGGGAGTAAATATCATTGCGGCCAATATGAGCCTCGGCCAGTACAATGAGGCGGCCGATAAATATATAGAAGAGGACCCCGCCGGCCTGAAAGAGCGCTGCCAGGAAGCGTACGACGCCGGGATCGTCCTGGTCGCGGCGGCCGGCAACGGCAATGTCGACTGGAACTCCTATCCGGCCTGCTACCCGACGGTGCTGGCCGTGGCGGCCGTTGATTCGACCGATCACCGGTCGGTCTGGGGCGGGGTCGACCCCGACACCGGCCAACAGCAGGCCTCCAATTACGCCGCCTGGGTCGATGTCAGCGCCCCCGGCACGAGCATTTACACCACCGACATGAACGGCAGTTATTCCGGCGGCTGGAACGGGACTTCGCTGGCGGGCCCCTTTGCCGCCGGCCTGGTCGGCCTGGTTAAGGCGGTCTTTCCCGCGCTGACCAGCCAGCAGGTAATTGACGAGATCAAGGCGTTTGCCGATGATATTGACAGCCTAAACCCGGGTTATGCCGGCAAACTCGGCACGGGCCGGATCAACGTTTTCCGGGCGCTGAAAGGGCTGGTGGCCGACATTAATGCGCCGGCCAGCGGCGCGTTTGTCAGGGGAACGGTCGCGATCAGCGGTGAGGCCGGCGGCTGGAACTTTGCCAGTTATGAGGTTGACGCGCTCTCCGGCGGCGCCCTCGACACGGTGATCGCGACCAGCACGGCCTCGGTCGAAAGCGGCACACTGGCGGCCTGGAACACCGCCGGGCGCAACGGCGCCTTCACTCTCCGCCTGCGGGTTTACGCCAGCGATAACTCCACGCTGGAAGCCAGCAATGACGTGACCGTTGACAACGAGGCCCCCGAAGCGCAGATCACCTCGCCCGCCGCCGGCGCGTCGGTCCAGGGCGCGACCACGGTCAGCGGCACGGCCCGGGACGCCAATTTTGACCATTATACCGTCGAATACGGCGCCGGAGCCAGCCCGGCTAGCTATCAAACTGTCGGCACGTTCTATAATGCGGTTACGGCCGACGCTCTGGCGGCCTGGGAAACTTCCGGCTTGACCGGGCTTTACACCCTGCGGCTGACCGCGGTTGACAGGGCGGGGAACGTTTCGAGCGAAGCGCTGACCGTCACGATCCTGGCCGCGGCCCCGACCAAAGAGGTCGAGCCGGTCGGTTCGCTGCCGCTGACTTATATCCTGCCGAACCCGTTCGTCCGTTCCAGCTCGGCGGGAACGTCGGAAACGACCTTTAATTACAGCCTGCGGGGGAACTTCAACGCGGTAATTTACCTGTTCGACCTCAACGGCCATCTGGTCTGGCAGAAGAGTTACGCCGCCGGGGAAAACGGCGGCAAAGCCGGCGCGAATAACCCGGCCTGGAACGGCTACGACCTCTTCGGGGGCAGCGTGGCCAACGGGGTCTATCTCTACCAGATCACCGCCGACAGGAAGGTCATTGCCCGCGGGAAAATAATCGTCCTCAATTGACCCCCACACCAACTTCTGTTAAGCGTACGGTTTACCAAAGTTGGTGTGGGGGGTTAGAAGTTCATCGTGCCGTCAAAGGAGAAGAGCCGCGCCGTAAAATTGTTGGCCGTATTGAGGTTGTCGGTATATCCCACCTGTTTCCAGGCGACGGAAAACACGAAATTCTTCAGCACCGGATTGTCAACCGGGACGGTGATGTTGAGGCCAACGCTGTGGGTGGTTTTCGCGTAATCGAGATTGGCGACCGCGCCGGCCTGCACCTCCCCTTTATTGGTCTCATTGGAATAATCATAGAGCAGCGCCCCCCAGGTCAGCACCTGATAGCCGGCGTGGCCGTTGATCAGGTATTTCGGCCGGCTCTCCTTCAAGCGCCTGTCCTCGGTGATCTTCTGGGTATAGTCACCGCTCAAGCTTAGCTGCGGCAGACGGGGAATGATCAGGGAAAAGGAAGCGGACGACGTGTTGTTGGAGGTCTCGGTCGTGACCGGCTGCGTGACCGAGTTATTGTTGTTCTTGTAGTCTTCCTGGTTATAGCTGAAAGTGAGCGGCAGGATCGGGATGAGCGAAAAGTTCAGCGTATAGGTTTGCGACAGGGTGTTGGTCAGGGTGGTGACCTTCTCAGTTCCCAGGGGGGCAAGCTGTTTCTGGTCGGAAACGGCAAAATGGGAGGAGAGCCGCAAGAAACTTATTGAGATCGGCGTATAGTCGGCGTCGCCGCCCAGGACCCGGCCGTAAGTTTTATTGTCCGCCCCCGTCTCCGGCACGTTCTCGTTCCTCGAAGCGTTGACGCCGATCGAAAACCAGGAAAACGGCGTCAGCCGGGCATTGCCGCTGGTCGTCTGATTGAGCGGGTTGGTGCCGCCGATGACGTACGAGGTCCGCTCCTGCCGGTTGTGGTCGAGCGAACCGGTCAGAATGGTGAAAGGAGTGATATCGGTGTGATAAGTCTCGTTCTTGGTCTCGAGGGGGGGGGCGGGCACCGGCGCCAGGGTGTAATCGGTGTGGTTAAGCAGCGAAACGCGGGCCGTCCATTTCTGGAGAAAGCCGGCCGTCAGGTCGAACGAAAGGTTATAGGCGTTGTCGATGGCGCGGGTATGGGCGGTTTCGGTTTCCAGTGAGCCGGTGGTGACCGGCTCGCTGTACTGGAAGTCGGAGCCGAGCCCAACGCGCTCGGTGAACTTCAGGCCGTGGCCAAGATGGTAATAATTGATGACCTGCTTGGAGCGGGCGGGGTCGTTAACGTTGACGACGTGGGTTTGATTGATAGTTTGGCTGAAATCGTATTTTTGGCTGAAGACCAGCGGTCCGCGCTGCCAATCGAGGGGGGCCAGGCTGCCGCTGTACGAAGTTTGCAAGTTGTCGCTGTTGTGCGGCGCGCCGGCTGTCAGCGGGTCATCGAGCGAAAAGAGGGTGCGGTAGTTGAAATTGACCTGGGCCAGACCGCCCGGGTTGATGCCGGCCGCGAGCGAATTATCGTAAGTGCGCAGAAAGGTCTGCCGGCTGGCGCCGAGCGGCGTCTGGTTGAATTTGTGCGAATAATTGGTAAAGAACGACTGGAAGCCCGGGTTGAAGTTGACATTGTACTCGTTATAGGAAGAACCGACCCCGATGGCGGTGCTGCCCAGCGGCGAGAAATCAAAGCCGATATTCTTGGTCTGGCCGTTGACCACCAGCGCGTCGCCGAACAGCCTGGTCTCCGCCCCCAGCCGGAAGGCGGTGTCGACCTTTGTGTGGGTTTCGCTCGACAGGCCGGAAGTATCTTGATAAGTGTATTGGGCCTGGATCTGGTCCTGGGCGGCCGGCTTGATGTAGAAGAAATTGAACGAGCCGGGCGCGGTGTAAGTGATGAAGTAGTCGGTGTCGCGGTTAACCACCCGGCCGTTGACCATGATCGTTTCGCTGTTGTCAACGATTGTGCCGGGCGCGTGCAGAGAATAAGCGCTCCCCCCGTTGCCGGCAAAACTTTCAATGGTCGTTTGCGAGGAGTAAACCTGATCGGTTTCGCTCCGCGCGTAGGACGAATCGATCTTGAAAACGTCGCCGATCTTAAAACTGCCGTCAAAGCCGTAGGCCACCTGGGAGATGTCGTTATTTGTCGCATGGGTGTCCGCTACATACTGGAAGATGACCTGGAAATTCTTGGTCGGGCCGAGCGGTTCATTGAAGGTGATCGAGGGGTTGTTGGAATTGTAGTTGAACGAATAACCGGTGTTGCCGGCGGTCGCGTCAAAGCTGGCGTTGCGCGTGTAATTGGTGATGGACGAGGAGCCCTGCTCCCAGACCTGCACCGTTTCGCTCCCCGGCACGATCTGCCGGGCGTTCCTCAAGAAGTAAGGCCCTTTGCTGCCGTTGCCCGTCCCGGAATACTTATCAACGATGCTTTTCCGGTAAGTATAGGAGATATTGACTTCGTCGGTCGCACCGATCGAGTGGTTGAGGAAGTAGATGGTGCCGGTGTTATAGCCGTCGCTGGGGTCGGAGCGATCGGTGACATAACCAAGGGGAACGGCCGGCGTCACGGTATAGTAGCCGGTGCCCGGATCAAGCGCAACCGTCGGCACCACATAATCAGAGCCGGGGACCAGCGTGGTCGTCGCGCCCCCCTGCCGCAGGGTCACAGCCAGAACGGCCTCGCTGCTCGGCAAGATCGGCCGGTTTTTCAGGTTGATCAGATAATTGCTGGAAATGAGCGACTGGCCGGTATAAGGCTCAACGATGCTGGCGGTCAGGGCGTTGGCGCTTTTCTTGGCCGATTCCTTCAGGTAGGTCGTGCCCAGCTTGAGCTCTTTGGGGAATTTGGGCGGGGCCACGTCCGGGAAAGCCGTGACATTGTAACTGTAAGCGATCTTGATCTGCGAGGTCGGGCCGATGACCGTGCCGAACATTAATTCGCCGCTGGCCGGCTTGAGCGCGTAATCGAGGCCCCGGACATACAGTTTGCCGTCGACCTCGACCCGTTCGCTGCCGGGGACAAGGTTGGCATATTTGGTGCGGTAAGGCCCGCGGCTGCCGATCCCCAGGATCGTTTCGCCCTCCTGTGAGATCTGGGGGTAGCGGTAATCGACCGTCAGCGCCTCCTCGGACGAGGGGAGAAAGCGGGTCAGCAGCTTGATCTCTCCGGTGTCGTAGCGGATGATGTAGTCGTCGTTTTTTTTCAGCTGGGTGCCCATAAAGGTCAGCGTTTCGCTGAAATTGACGAGCGGCCGGTGCTTGAGCTGGTACTGGCCCGACGCCTCCCCTTCCAGGGACTCGCCTTCGGCGCTGCCGGCGGTAGGGAAAGTTTCGCGCGCCGCGACAACGACCGGCTCTTCTTTCGGCGCCGGCTTGCCGAACTGCTCCGGATCGATCGTGAAGCGGGACTGAAAACCGAAGAAATTGCGCGTCGAAAGGGTCGGGAAGAACAGGTCGAGCACGTTGGTGAATTCATAAGTGTACTTGAATTCATCGGTTGAATTGAGCAGCCGGGTGAAAGTGACCTTGCCCTCGTAGTAATCGATGGTGTAATCAGTGTTGCGCTTCAGGGAGACGCCGTTAAGCTGGATCTGTTCCGAGCCTTCGATGATCGAACCGTGGCCGAGATTATATGGCCCGGCGATATTGTTGCCGTTCTGCGCGGTCAGGGGTTGGGTTTGCGACCGTTCTTTGGCGGAGGGGACGGTGATGATGTCGTACCAGGTGTCTTTGGCGGTCAGCATCACGCCGTTGAGCGACTTGGTCGTCGAAACGAATTCGTTGCCGGCAAAGCTGGCGTTGATGTCGCCGAAGGTCAGCTCGTTGTTGTAATACTTGACCTTGACATCGAACCTTTCCGGGGTCTCCGGCTGCTGGTCAAGGTCGTAAGAGACCGAGAGGTTCTCGGAGAGCTGGCCGATGATGCGCAGCTGGAGCCGTTCCTGCCAGGGGCCGCCGCTGTAAGTCGGAGTGTAGCCGCCCAGCTGGGTCAGGCCGGCAAAGTAATTGCTGTTGGGGTCAACGGAAGCTTCCCGGTGCTCCCATTTTTTGAAGCCGGAGATGTCGATCTGCGGGGAAGTTGATGACGGTTGGTCAGCCAGAAGCAGGGTGCCGCCCAGAACGAGAAAAAAGACGGCGAGCGCTAGTTTTTTCACACGCCGGATTATATCATCGGGGGATTTTTTTTACCACCAGAATCGCGTTGTGGCCGCCGAAGCCGAACGAGTTGGAAATGGCGGCATTGATCTTGAGCGCGCGGGCCCGGTTGGGGACATAATCGAGGTCGCAGTCGGGATCGGGATATTCATAATTAATGGTCGGCGGCGCCAGGTCATTGACGACCGAGAGGATGGTGGCGATAAATTCCACGGCGCCGGAAGCGCCGAGCAGATGGCCAATCATCGATTTATTGGAGCTGATCGCCAGCCGGCGGGCGTGTTCGCCGAAGACGGTCTTGAGCGCCATGGTCTCGAACTTGTCGTTGAGCTCGGTCGAGGTGCCGTGGGCGTTGACGTAGTCGATCTGCTCCGGCGCCAGGCTGGCGTCCTGCAAAGCGGCGCGGATCGCCCGCACCGCCCCTTCGCCGCCGGGGGCGGGGGCGGTGATGTGGTGGGCGTCACCGCTCATGCCGAAGCCGACCAGTTCGGCGTAGATCCGGGCGCCGCGGGCCAGGGCAAAGTCCAGATCTTCCAGGATGACCGCGCCCGCCCCTTCGCCCATAACAAAACCGTTGCGCTCTTTATCGAACGGGCGGCTGGCCCGCTCCGGTTCGTCATTGCGGGGGGAGAGCGCCCGGGCGGCGCAGAAACTGCCGATCCCCAGCGGCGTGATCGAGGCTTCAGAGCCGCCGGCGATCGCCGCCTTGGCCGCGCCGCGCTGGATCAGTTTGAAGGCCTCGCCGATGCAGTGGGTGCCGGTCGCGCAGGCGGTGGTGACGCCGAAATTAGGGCCTTTGGCCCCCAGGATGATCGAAGTATAGCCGGCGGCCATATCGGTGATCATGAACGGGACGGTGAAAGGGTTGAGCCGGCTTGGCCCTTTTTCGTGCAGCACCCGGGCCTGCTCTTCCATGAAGCCGATGCCGCCGACGCCGGAGCCGAAAACGACGCCGATCTCGGCGGCGTTTTCGGGGGAAATGGTCAGGCCGGCGTCCTCGACCGCCAGCTTGGAGGCGGCCACGCCGAACTGGATGAAGCGGACCAGTTTTTTTGCCTCTTTCTTTTCCAGATAGAGGTTGGGCTCGAAATCCTTGACCTCGCCGGCGATCTGGGAATCGAAACCGGCCGGATCAAAATGGCTGATCCGCGCGATGCCGTTCCGTCCGGCGGCGAGGGCGTCCCAAAAAGCCGCCTTGCCGGTGCCGATGGGAGAAATGACCCCCAGGCCGGTTACGACCACCCGCGTCAACAGCCGGCCTCCTTTGCTTCGGCCAGGATTTCAGCGACGATCCTGGCGGCCGGCTTGATGGCGCGGTCCTTGATCTTATAAACATATTCGCCGGAAAAGACCACGCCGTGGTCAATGTCCCCTTTCTGGGAATTGATCAGGGCCTGGATAATGCAGTACTCGAGCGAACATTTTTTCAGGCAGAAGTCGCAGCCGACGGGCCGGGGCGCTTCTTTTTTCAGTATTTTCTCGACCAGGGCGGTCTTGAGCGCGCGGCCCGGCAGGCCGACCGGGGAGGAGATAATTACCACGTCGTCCTCGGTCGCGGTCTGATAGCGGCGCTTGTACTCGGGGGCGGCGGCGCATTCTTCGGCCAGGACAAAGCGGGTCGCCATTTGCACGCCGTCCGCACTCATGGTCTTGAGCGCGCGGCACATTTCCGCGCCGCTAATAATCCCCCCGGCGGCGATGACCGGCAACGAAACGGCTTTTTTCACTTCCGGGAAAATGTCCCAGACGGAGCGGTCGGTGCCGAGATGGCCGCCGGCCTCTTTGCCTTCGACCACGATGGCCGCGGCGCCGAGGCTTTCGGCGGTCCGGGCCAGGCGGGCAGAGGAAACAATGGAAACGATCGGAGTAGCGCCGTCACGACCAAGTTTAAAAATGTCCCGGGAAAAACCCGCCCCAGTGATAATGAGGTCGATTTTTTCCTTGATCGCGGTCTGGACGATACCCAGAAAATCCCTGGCGGCAAACATGATGTTGATGCCGATGATGCCCCCTGCTGCCCGCTCGCGCGCGATGCGGATTTCTTTGCGCAATTCGTCAAACGCCATCCCCGAAGCGCCGATGATCCCGATCGCGCCGGTGGCGGCGACCGCCCCGGCCAGCGCCCCGGTAGAAATCCTGACCGCCATGCCGCCCTGAATGATCGGCAGTCCGGCCGTTAGCTTATCGATCTTTAGTTCAGGTAAAGTCATTATAAAACTACTTCTTTGCGTGAGACGTGACATAATTGATCGTGTCGCCGATCGATTTGATCTTCTCGGCGTCCTCGTCCGGTATCTCAATGCCGAAAGCCTCTTCCAGCGCCATGACCAGTTCGACGGTGTCGAGCGAATCGGCTCCCAGGTCATCGACAAAAGAAGCCTCGCGGGTAATTTCCGACTCGGAAACCCCTAATTGCTCGACCACGACTTTCTTGATCTCTTCAAAAATCTTCTGTTCGTCCATTTTTCACCCCCTTCTTTCAGTCGCGGGTCGCGGGTCGTTTAGTCGCGAGCCATAAGACTGATTTTGACTCGCGACCCGCGACCCGTGACGTTGATTACATGTACATCCCGCCGTTGACGGCGAGCACCTGGCCGGTGATATAGTCCGACTCCGGCCCCGCCAGGAAGAGCGCCGCGCTGGCGATATCATCCGGCGTGCCGAGCTTGCCGAGCGGGATCTGCTCGAGCATTTTCTTTTTAACGTCCTCGGACAATTTGTCCGTCATCGCGGTCCGGATGAACCCCGGGGCGATCACGTTGCAATTCACCCCGCGCGACGAGAGCTCCTTGGCCACCGTCTTGGTGAAGGCGATGACCCCGCCCTTGGTCGCCGCGTAGTTGGCCTGGCCGAAATTGCCCATCTGGCCAACGATCGAGGCGATATTGATTATTTTACCGTATCGCTGCTTCATCATCAAGGTGCCAGCGGCCTTGGTGCAGTTGAAAACGCCGGTCAGGTTGACCGCCAGCACGGCGTCCCACTCCTCTTTTTTCATGCGGATAAGCAGGTTATCTTTGGTGATGCCGGCGTTGTTGACCAGAATGTCGATCCGGCCCATGGCCTTGACGATCTCGGCGACCGCATTATCGACATCGGCCGCATCGGCCACATTGGTCTTAATGGCGAGCGTCTTGACGCCGAGCGCCGCAATCTCTTTGGCGGTCTGCTGCGCCAGTTCCAGGTTGATGTCGGAAATGACGACATTCGCTCCCTCTTTGGCGAACGCGGCGGCGATCGCCTTGCCGATCCCCTGCGCCGACCCGGTCACGAACGCGACTTTATCTTTCAACTTCATATTATTCCCTCCCGGATTTACCACTAAGGCACCAAGAACACTAAGGTCGCTAAGGGCTTTGTGCTCCTAGTGTTCTTTGAGTCTTTGTGGCTATTCCGTAAAGCTCTTGGCCTCAACAGTCGGATCGATCTTCTTGATTAATCCGGTCAAAACCTTTCCCGGTCCAACCTCAACAAATGAGGCGACCCCATCCGCGATCATCTTTTTGACCGAATCTTCCCAGAGAACGGGACCGGTCACCTGTTTGATAAGCAATTGCTTGATCTCCGACGCGGCGGTGACCGGCCTGGCCGTCACATTGGCGTAGACCGGCACTTTTGCGTCGTTGAATTTTATCCTATCAAGCTGGGCGGACAGCTTTTCCGCCGCCGGCTGCATCAGCGGGCAGTGGAACGGGGCGGAGACGGCGAGGGGGATGACCTTTTTCACGCCGGCGGATTTCAGTTTCTCGGCGGCCTTATCGACCCCTTCTTTAGTGCCGGAAATGACGATCTGCCCGGGCGAGTTAAAATTCGCCGGCCAAACATTGCCGATTTCTTTGCAAATGTCCGTGATCGTCCGACGATCGCCGCCGAGGAGGGCGGCCATTGCCCCCTGCCCGGCCGGGACCGCTTCCTGCATATATTGGCCGCGCAGGTTGACCGTTTTTACGCCATCCTCAAAGGAAATAACGCCGGCGGCATAGAGGGCTGAATATTCGCCAAGGCTGTGACCAGCCACCGTCGCGGGTCGCGAGTCGCGAGTCGCTAACAGCTCAAACGCGGCAACGCTGACGGTGAAAATGGCGGGCTGCTGGATGGCGGTCTTTTTTAGTCCTTCCTCCGGGCCTTCCAAAACGATCTTCTTCAGGTCAAAGCCGAGGACGGCGTTGGCCCGCTCGAGGAATTTCTCTGCCAGGTCCTTACCCATCCCCACCGACTGCGACCCCTGGCCGGGGAAAATAAGTGAAATTTTCTGCAGCATCTACAGATAATAGTATAGCGATTTTTAGACCATGAGTAAAGCATAATAAGGAGCTATAAATGGCAATAACAGCGGCAACATATAGATACGGTTCGAGCCTGTCACCTAAGGAAAGGAGCGCCGCGCTGCATAAAGCGGGCATTGTCGTCCGTCCGGTCACGAAAGGGCAAAAACACCCGCTCAATCTTTCAGCCACTCTTATGACGATCGACCAATACGCGAAATTAGCCGAGGCAGACCTGGCGCTTTGCGCCAGGACGCGACGGTGGGTGAGCCGATATGAGCCGACGCCGGGAAACTGTCCGATGGTCGGCCTCAGCCATGAAAAGCAGGCGTGTTTGGCGGAAAGATTGGGTGCTCGCCTGATCACGGGCGTGGAGTGGGAAGCGGCCGCTGCGGAGACCAGGCTTTCTCCAGAACAAGTCTCTGAAAGAAGCGCGGGCCAACTGTCGGCGCTGACGAGCGTTTCTCCGCCGGGCGCAACAACGACCAGCGAAGGGATTTTAATTAATCAAGGCATAGTCCGTGAGGCGACCGCGACCCGGGTGGAAAGCGATGCAAACCAGATCGGCGGCTGGTTAACGCTCGGAAATTCCTATAACCATCTTCTGGACGGCAGTTTCGGCTTTTTCCTTCACGAGAGCACCTGGCCGGGCGAAGGGAACGACGCCGTCGGTTTCCGGCTGGTTTGGGACCCGATCCGGCTGCCGAAAATGGTTGCCACTGCGTCGGGGCAGCGATCGAAAGACCCGGTCAATGTCGGCCTATACCGTCAGGTGATGGCCGGCTATGAGTTTACCGGCATGGGAGTTGACGGGATCGGGAAGGCGCTGGAAGATCCGACCGGCGATCACCGGACGATGTTCCATGTCAGCCATAACGATGCGGCGGAATTCACGGCCCGGCTGAGGGTGCTAACAGGCAACGAAAAGATCAAAGCTAGAATGGAAACGACAGATGATCCAGCCAACGAAACTGTCCAAAGGGAACGAAATGATTACGACGAACGCGATCTGTCCAACCCCGAAGTGCGCTACGGCGACATGATGCTCCGGATATTTTTAACCGCGTAGTTCTTTGAGCTTACGCGTCAACAGGGGGACATATTCGAAGAGATCCCCGACGATGCCATAAGTCGCGACCTTGAAGATCGGCGCGTCGGGATCCTTGTTGATGGCAACGATGGTATCAGATGACTGCATCCCCGCCAAATGCTGAATTTTCCCGGCGATACCGCAGGCGATATAGAGCTTCGGTGAAACAGTTTTCCCCGTCTGCCCGACCTGATGGTGGGCGCTGATCCAGCCGGCGTCGACCGTGGCGCGCGAGGCGCCGACCGCCCCGCCGAGGACCGCCGCCAACTCTTCAATTAATTTGAAATTCTTCGCTTCCTGCAGGCCGCGGCCGCCGGAAACGATGATCTCCGCGTCGGCCAGGTTGACCTTGACGCTCTCGTCCTCGACGATCTCCAAAAGTTTGACCAGCAGATCTTCGGGATTGATGACGGGGGTAAATTTAATGACGTTTTCATTGCTTTTGACTTTTGGATTTTGACTTTTGACTTTTTTGAAGACTTTCGGCCGCACCGTCGCCATTTGCGGGCGGTGCCGGACGGTCTGAATGGTCGCCATGATGTTGCCGCCGAAAGCGGGCCGGGTCTGCAGCAGGGTCTTCTTGCCCGGGTCGATATCGAGGCCGGTGCAGTCGGCGGTCAGCCCGGCGCCGACCCTGATCGCCAGCCGGGCGGCCAGGTCGCGGCCCATCGTCGTCGCGCCGAGGAGCATGATCTCCGGCTTATGCCTGGTGATCGCTTCAGCGACCGCGCGGGTGTAGGGAGCGGTATGATAATGTTTCAGTTCGGGATGAGTGATAAGGTAAACTTTGTCGGCGCCATAGGCGAATAAATGTTCAACCTCATCCTCAATGTTGGCGTCGCCGCAAAGGACCGCCGAGAGTTCGGCCTTCAAATCCCCGGCCAGCTTCTTCCCCTCGGTCAGCAGCTCATAAGCGACCGACTGGACCTTCCCCTCGCGTTGCTCGGCGAAAATCCAGACCCCCTTGTAATGCGAAAGGTCGGCATCCTTGCCGCCCAGCTCTTTTTTCAGCTCGATCGCGGCGAACTTGCAGGAGGGGACGCAGGCGCCGCAGAGGGTGCAGGTATCGAGGTCGATGACCGCGACTTTCTTGCTCTTGCCGGGGGCGTCCGCCGGGCGGTCGACCATTTTAATGGCGGCAAACGGGCAGGCCTTAACGCAGAGCGTGCAGCCGGTGCATTTATCGAACAAAATTCTGATGCTCATCAGATAATCTTCCGTTCTTTGATCTTGCCGATCAGCTTGTCGCAGATCTCCGCCGGTTCGCCGGAGAGAACCTCGCCGCCGCCCTTGGCCGGCGGGGTGAAGATCCGCACCACCGAGGTCGGTGAGCCGTTCAGCCCCATGTTTTTCGGATCGCCTTCGATCTGCGCCGCGTTCATTGTTTTGACTTCCGCTTTCTTGGCCCGCATCAGCCCTTTGAGCGAAGGGAGGCGCGGCTCGTTCATCTGTTTGACGACGGTGATGACCGCCGGGAGCGGGCATTCGATCTTTTCATTGACCTCTTCGAGCAAGCGTTCCACGAGCGCGGTCCGGCCGTTGACCTCCAGCTTGACGGCGAAGGTCACCTGCGGCAGGCCGAGCCATTCGGCGATGCCGGGGCCGACCTGGGCGGTGTCGCCGTCGATCGCCTGCTTGCCGCAGATGATCAGGTCGTAATGGCCGAGTTTCTTGATCGTCTGGGAGAGGGTGTAAGAGGTGGCCCAGGTGTCGGAGCCGGCGAAAGCGCGGTCAGAAACAAGAAAGACTTCGTCCGCGCCCATGGCGATCGTGGTTTTCAAGGCTTCGGCCGCCTGGGGCGGGCCCATAGTGATGACGGTGACCTTGCCGCCGTGCTTTTCCTTTAATTGTAGGGCCGCTTCAACGGCGTTCTCATCAAAAGGGTTGACGATCGAAGGGACCCCTTCGCGGACGAGGGTGTTGGTCTCCGGGTTGATCTTGACCTCGGTCGTGTCCGGGACCTGCTTGATGCAAACGATGATGTCCATACGCTAAAAAGGCGGCCTTTTCAGGCGCCCGAAATAGTATACCATAAAAGATTTTTGGAGAAAAGGTGAAATCGGGCGGCAATAGTAACGATATATATATAAGTAAAGGGGATCGGACCGGAAGCAGAGCTTTGAGGAGGGCCAAAGATGAGCGTTAACAAGGTTGGAAGCGCCAGAGCGATTTCATTTTCATTAGATAGACTTAAAGCCGACAGCGGGCCGGGGCAGGTATTGCGGAGCTTGCCAAGATATCAGCCGATCGACAAACTTTCGAAAGCGATGGGGCGTTATGGAATTAAATCTATTTATGCAGATGCCACTGCCAAAGTGGCGCTTGATAACGAAACTCTCGCCGGCGAATTCATAAATTATCAAGCAATAAATCCCCGGTTATTGGATACAATTTCCCCCAATTTTGCCGCTACCTACGGCGCCGCAGGCCTGGCAGTGCTTATTGACAGAGTGAAACAGAGCGTTTATTTGGTTGGCAACCAGGAAAATTTGGGAAAGCTTAGAGAAGTTTTGTCGGATGACGAAGGGCCATTCCCGCATAAATTGAAAGTAATCGTTAATGACCCGGATAAAATTCGGGGCTTCCTTGCAGAAATGACGGAAGACCATCTCTCTCTTGCTGCTGGAAAGATGGGTTTGCCATATCCCTTTAGGGGAATCGAAGTCAGCTTTAGTAAATTAGCCGGGGATTTATATTCACCCGCCGTTGAGCTGAATCGAGCTATTGACTATACAAGCGAAGAAGAACGCGGAAGAATATTTGGGCGGCTGGCTGCGCTGCTTGAAAGCAGCTATTCTGTTACGAAAGCCGGCGAGGGGATCATCATAAAAGATGATGCGGGAAAACCAGTTTATTATATCAGTTGGGATATTAGCCTCCATAGGATTAAAATTACGGCCGGGGATAATCGCATTGGCGTAGCCGAACCAAAATCATTAGAAAAACCCGAAGAGTTTAGCAAGGAGGTTAACCGCCTCGCTGGGTTGGCTCAATTTGTAGCGAATAACGTGGCAGGGATAGAAAGGGGGGAACTGCCTGATTTTACTTTTGAGATAGCTGCGTATAAAAAGCCCGTTGTGCCTCTTGGCCATGCTGGTTTGGGGCTGGATCAAATGAAACCAGGCAACGGCAAGAAATTCGAAGTCATCAAAGCCCCAAACGTTAAACTAACCGACGTGGGCGGCCATGAGAGAGTCAAAGAGCCGGTCGAGTTTCTTATTACTGCCTTGAGGAACCCAGCTGCCTTTAAAAAATGGGGGGCACGTCCCCCCAAAGGGATATTATTGTACGGGCCGCCCGGCACCGGGAAAACTTTGCTGGCCAAAGCGATCGCCACCGAAGCCCAGGCAAGCTTTGTCCATGTTAAAGCCGCGGACATCGGCTCGAAATGGTATGGCGAGTCGGAACAACTAATGCAGCAGGCTTTTGATGAAGCCAAAAAACTGGCCGGTGAGACCGGGAAGAAGACGATTCTTTTCTTTGATGAAGTCGATGCCATTGCCCCAAATCGGGAGGGCGCTCATGAAGTAACCCAAAAGGTAATTTCGGTGATCTTGACCAGCATGGATGGTATTGAGGAAAACAGCGATGTTATTGTTGTCGGCTCAACCAATCGGCCCCAGGCGATCGCCGAGCCGCTGCTTCGTCCCGGCCGGCTTGACCGGCTGATCGAGATACCGCTGCCGGATAGGGCGGGACGGCGCCAGATTTTCGGCATCCACGCTCGGAAAACCGATAGCCAGGCTAACGCGGAACTATTTGATTCGAACTGGCTGACGGACAATGTGCTTGACAAAACCGATAAATTCTCCGGGGCAGATATTGCGGAAATAATCAGAAGGGCGCTGGAACTGAAAGCGGTTCAGGAGGCGTGCGGGGGGGTTCCCGCCAAAGTCAGCGAAAACGACATTCTTGGGCAGATAACCAGCTTCGAAAGAATCAAAGAAGAAAAGAAACGGATCGGTTTCGGCAAATAATTACTTCTTGGCCGCCGCTTCCTTGATCAGCGACAGCGCGATCTGGTTGCGCTGGATCTGGTTCGTCCCCTCGTAGATCTGCGTGATCTTGGCGTCGCGCGCCATCTTCTCGACCGGATATTCCTTCATATACCCGTAACCGCCGAGGATCTGGATCGCGTCGATCGTCACTTTCATGGCGGTGTCGGAGGCGAATAGCTTGGCTTGAGAAGCCGACAGAGTAAAATCTTTAGCGCCGGCGTCGATCGCCCGGGCGCAGGCATAAACGAGGGCGCGGGCCGCTTCGATCTGGGTCGACATATCGGCCAGTATGTGCTGGACCGCCTGGAGGCTGGCGATCGGTTTACCGAACTGGACGCGTTCTCGCGCGTACTTGAGCGCTTCGTCCAGCGCCCCCTGCGCGATGCCGACCGCCTGGGCGCCGATGCCCGGCCGCGTCAGGTCGAGCGTCTTCATCGCCACGATAAAGCCCATCCCCTCTTTGCCGAGGACCTGGCTCTTGTGGACCTTGCAGTCCTGGAAGACGAGCTCGCGGGTGGCGGAGCAGCGGATCCCCATCTTGTTCTCTTTCTTGCCGAAAGTGAAGCCGGGCGTCCCTTTTTCCAGGATAAAAGCGGTGGCGCCGCGCGGCCCCTTGCTCTTGTCGGAAATGGCGATGACGGAATAGGTCTCCGCCTCGCCGCCGTTGGTGATCCACTGCTTTGTCCCGTTGAGGATAAAATAGTCGCCGTCTTTTTTGGCGGTCGTTTCCATGCCGGCGGCGTCGGAGCCGGCGTTCGCCTCGGTCAGGCCGAAGGCGGCCAGCTTTTTGCCGGCGGCGATCGGCGGCATATATTTCTTTTTCTGTTCCGGCGTGCCGAAGAGGAGGATCGGCGTCGAGCCGAGAGCGGAAGCGGCGAACGTGACGCCGACGCCGCCGCAAACACGGCTGATCTCTTCGGTCGCCAGGCAGAAATTGAACACGCTTTGACCCATGCCGCCCAGCTCTTCGGGCACGTAAAGACCGCAGAGGTCGGCGTCGGCAAAAGCCTTCATCGCTTCCCACGGAAAGTCGCCGGTCTCGTCCCATTCCGCCCGCTTGGGGAGGGCTTTTTCCAGCGCCACCTTGCGCGCCAGGTCGCGGATCATCTGCTGCTCTTCGGTCAACTGATAATCAAGCATTAACTATTCCTCCTTGCCCCGAACTTGTTGAGGGGCCTACCATTTAATTAAATTCGCTCCATAGGTTAGACCAGCGCCAAAACCGGAGAGCACGATCAGGTCGCCTGATTTTATCCTGCCTTCAGCCAGCGCCTCGTCCAAGGCGATGGGGACGGAGGCTGCCGAGGTGTTCCCGTACTTTTGGAGATTAACATAAACTTTTTCTTTCGGCAATCCCATCTTTTTACTGACGTGGTCGATGATCCGGATGTTCGCCTGGTGCGGAACCAAAAGATCGATGTCCGACGGAGCTTTGCCTGCCATTTCGAGCACTTTCCTGACCGATGATTCCAGCACCCGGACGGCGAATTTAAAAACCTCCCTGCCATTCATCCGGATGAACCGCCCGTTCTTTTGCTCCGGATCACGCGAGCCGCCGCCCGGCATCGTCAGCACCGAGCCAAGATGGCCTTCCGACATGATTAAACTGGCCAGAACCCCTTCTTCTTTTTCGGCCGATCCCAGGATGACTGCGCCGGCGCCGTCGCCGAAGAGGATGCAAGTGCCGCGGTCGGTCCAGTCGAGGTATTTGGTCAGCGTGTCGGCGCCGACTAAAAGGGCCTTTTTGCATTTGCCGGTCTCGATAAAACTGGCGGCGGTCGACAGCCCGAAATTGAAGCCGGAGCAAGCGGCCGAGAGATCGAACGCGGCCGCGTTCACCATTTTCAGTTTATCCTGCAGGATGCAGCCTACGGAAGGGAAAAGCATGTCCGGGGTGGTGGTACAAACGATGACCAGTTCGATCTCGGCGGGATCGGTTTTTGCCGCCTTCAGGGCCTTCTCGGTGGCGGCCAGGGCCAGGTCGGAGGTCGCCGTGGCGGCATCGGAAACCCGGCGCTCCAGAATGCCGGTCCGCTCGCGGATCCAGGCGTCGCTCGTCTCAACGAGCTTGGCCAGGTCGTCGTTGGTCACGACTTTGGGCGGCAGACAGGAGCCGGTGCCGATGATCTTAGCTTTCGTCATGTCATTTTTTTTCGATCCTGGAAATGCAGCCGACCAGGTCGGCCTTGACCGCTTCGTGAGCGACCCGGATCGCGTTCTTGACCGCTTTGGCTTTGGCGCGCCCGTGCGCTTTGTAGACGATCCCGTTGATACCGAGCATCGGCGCGCCGCCGAACTCGTCGTAGTCGACCTTCTTTTTGATCCGGTTAAGGGCGGGCAGGAGGAGGAGGGCGGCGAACTTGCTCAAAAGGTTTTTCATCAGCTCTTCTTTCAGGAGAGTGACGATAAAAGCGCTGATCGACTCGCCGAACTTCAGGATCAGGTTGCCGACGAAACCGTCGGCGACGACCACGTCGACCTTGCCGGAGAGGATCTCTTTCGACTCGACATTGCCGACAAAATTGATCCGGGCGGACTTAAGGAGCGGCCAGCTTTCGACGGCCAGCTGGTTCCCTTTCTCTTTTTCTTCGCCGATGTTGAGCAGGCCGACGCGCGGGTTCTTGATGTGCATAACGTGCTCGGCGTACTGCGCCCCCATTTCGCCGAACTGGAGCAGGTGTTTCGGCTTGCAGTCGACGTTGGCCCCCATGTCGAGCAGGAGGACCGGGCCGGCGGGGGTGGGGAAGATCGTGGCGATGGCGGGGCGTTCCACGCCGGGGATGCGGCCGAGGCCGAATAGCCCGGCGGTCATCAGCGCCCCGGTGTTGCCGGCCGAAACGACGGCATCGGCTTCCTTGTCCTTGACCAGCGAAACGGCGACATTGATCGAAGCGTTCTTCTTTTGTTTGACGGCGGAAACGGGGCTTTCATCGTTGCCGATGACTTCCGCAGCGTGGCTGACCGAAAGGCGGCCTTTTTTACCGTAGCGGTCGAGTTCACGCTGAATGGCCTGGCGGTCGCCCACCAGGATCAGTTCAATGGGGAATTCGAGCGAGGCCTGGACGGCGCCTTTGACGATCTCGCCGGGGGCGAAATCGCCGCCCATGGCGTCTACCGCGATGCGGCTCACGCCTTCTTACCCTTTTCTTTCTTCGCCTTAAGCTTGATGACCTGGCGGCCCTTGAACTGGCCGCAGTTCGGGCAGGCTTGATGGGGGGGATGGAGATTGCCGCAATTGGGGCAGCGGCTCAAGCTGGCCGGCCTCAGGCGATAATTGGCGAACCTTCTTTTTCCCTGTCTGACGTTCGAATGTCGTTTTTTCGGTACAGGCATGGTTTACACTCCTTCGCAAGTTTCCCGGCAGAGCACCTTGATCGGCAGGGCGAGGACCAGATTTTGCCTGATCATCTCATTCAGGTCGAGCGTCTCGTCCGGGCCGAGCGGATAAACGAAATCCTCGGCCTTCAGCTCGATCTCTCTCCCTTTTTTCGCCGGCGCCGCCGGCACTTCCCGCACATACTCCTCGGACAGCCGGGCGCTGACCGGCCGCCGGAACTTCTTCAGGCAGCGCGCGCACTCCAGCTCCGCCTCGGTCTCAAGCGTGCCGCTGAGCAGGACCGAGGTGCCGGTGTTGAGCAGGTGGAGATCGACCCTGACCGGCTTGGTCAGGACCAGCCCATCCGCGGGAAAACTGACCTGTACCTCTTCGGTGAGGTCGGCCTCGTTGCCGACGCGGCGCAGCAACTCCTTCAGGTCAATTTTCATCCCGATTTACCAAAAATATGTTTATAAATGAACATCGGGACAAGGAATTATATCATTTGGCGCGGGGGTGCGCAAGGTCGTAGACCTTTTTCAGCCGCTCCTTGGTGACGTGGGTATAGACCTGGGTGGTCGAGAGCGAAACATGGCCGAGAAGCTCCTGCGTCAGGCGCAGGTCGGCCCCTCCCTCCAGCAGGTGGGTGGCAAAAGAATGCCGCAGTGTGTGGGGGGAGACCTTCTTTTTGAGCCCGGCCCGGACCGCGTAATCTTTGATCAATCGCTCGACCTGGCGGCTGGTCAGGCGGCTGCCGCGCCGGCCGACGAAGCAGGCCGCTGACTTCAGCTTCCCGGTCAGGAAGGGGCGGCCGCTGTCCAGATAATCCTTCAGCGCCCGCCCGGCGAAGGAACCGAAAATGACGATCCGCTCCTTGGCCCCTTTGCCCAAGACCCTGATCTCCTTTTCGCCGTGATCAATATCGTTCAAGTTCAGCCGGCAGAGCTCGATCACGCGCAGCCCCGTACCATATAAAAGTTCCAGGATCGCCCGGTCGCGCCGGCCGAGGGGGGTGGACATTAGGGGTTGCTCGAGCAGCCGGGCCATCTCTTCGGGGTAGAGAAAATTGGGGAGCTTGCGGGGGAGCTTGGGCGTCACCAGGTTCTGGAACGGGTTCTCCCTGACTTTTTTCTCCCTCATAAGGTAGCGGAAGAAGGAGCGCGCGGCCGAGAGCTTGCGGGCGATGGAGCGGCGGGAGAACCGTTTCTTTTCCAGCGCCAGCAGGTATTCGCGGGCCGCCAGCCGGTCGAACTTTTTGTCTTTGAGGAAGGCGGTCAGAAAGCGCAGGTCGCGGGCGTAGTTGCTGATCGTGTGCGGCGAGTAGTTGCGCTCGTTCTTGAGATAGTTGAGAAAATCACCAATTTGACATTTGTCATTTGACATTTGTCATTTACAAGCCGTACTGGTGGCGTTTGTCCGGGGTGAGCGGCGCGTATTTGCCCCGCTCTTTGATCCAGACCTCTTTCTTTTCGGGCGGGCGGGTGTCGATGTGGACCGCGTTCTCCTCCGGGTAAAAACCGAGGCCGTTGACCCCGGGGATCGTCTCGGCGTATTTAAAAACTTCCGCCGCCGGCACACCCTCGAGCGTAATGTTGGCCGCCTTGCCCTTGGAGTGGTAGCTTAATTTCTCGCGTTTCTGCTTTTCCAGATAAGCCTCGCAATAAAAACCGGCCGTGACCTTCGGCCGCTTCTTAAAATGGACGGCGATATCTTCCAGGATGCCGACCAGGCCGAGATGGATCCGGTACTCGCCCTTGCACTCCGGGCACTTGCAGGCGAAGTCCTTGTGATTGAAATTCTCGCTCAAATTTCCCATATGCCGCTAATAATTATATAGAGTTCGGTTTGACAAAGCAAACCGGCCGGAGTATACTAAGCAAACTTCATTGAAAAAGTCGGTCCGCTCGTATGAGGGAGGCAAATAAAATGAAAGCAGGCAATCTTTTTACTTCTGAATCCGTGACCGAAGGACACCCCGATAAGGTCTGCGACCAGGTCTCCGACGCTATTCTTGACGCTATTTTAGAAAAGGACCCGACCGGCCGCGTGGCGGTGGAAACACTGGCGACCAACGGCATTTGCCTGGTCGCCGGCGAAGTGACGACCGGGACCTACGTCGAGATCCCCAACATCGTGCGCAATACTATCAAGGAGATCGGCTATACCCGCGCCGTCTACGGTTTCGATTACGAGACCTGCGGCGTCATAGTCGCGATCCAGGGACAGTCGAAGGATATTGCCCGGGGAGTGGATAAAGCATTAGAAATTCGCGGCGGCGAGGTCGTTAAAGAAGATCTGGAGGGACTGGGGGCCGGGGACCAGGGCTTAATGTTCGGTTTTGCCTGCAACGAGACCAAGGAACTGATGCCGCTGCCGATAGTCCTTTCGCATAAATTAGTGAAAAAACTGGCCGACGTCCGCAAGACCGGCGAACTGGCTTATCTGCGGCCGGACGGCAAGTCGCAGGTCACCGTTGAATACCATGATGGCAAGCCGGCCAGAATCCATACCGTGCTGATCGCCGCCCAGCACGCGCCGGAAGTTGATATGAAAAAGATCCATCAGGAAATAGTCGAGCGGGTCGTTCTGCCGATCCTGCCGGAAGAACTGGTGGACGACAAGATCAAGTTTTATGTCAACCCGACGGGGCGGTTCGTGATCGGGGGGCCGCAGGGCGACACCGGGGTGACCGGGCGCAAGATCATCGTTGATACCTACGGCGGCTACGCCCGCCACGGCGGCGGCGCGTTCAGCGGCAAGGACCCGACCAAAGTCGACCGTTCGGGCGCTTACGCCGCCCGCTGGGTCGCCAAGAATGTCGTGGCGGCCGGCCTGGCCGACAAATGCGAGGTCCAGCTGGCTTACGCCATCGGCATCGCCCGGCCGCTCTCGATCATGGTCGACACTTTTGGCACGGGCAAGATCCCCGACAAACGAATCGCGGAATTGATCGAGGAGGCGTTTGACCTGCGGCCCGGGTTGATCATCAAGCACCTGAATTTGCGCCGGCCGCTTTACAAGCAAGTCGCCGCTTACGGCCACTTCGGGCGGGACGACCTCAACCTGCCGTGGGAAAAGACCGATAAGGCGGCCGAGCTGAAAAAGCGGGCGAACAAACTTTAGTCCTTGGAAAAGAGCTGGCCGGAGATCGCCTTGCCGCCGCCGGTGTAATCCTCCCAGACCACGAGAAAGGCATCGATCTCGGGCAGCGCCAGGAGCTTCGGCGCGCGGGCGCCGTCAGTCGATTTGACCTGAAAACCGTTGTCCGTCCAGACGCGGCGGCCCAGGTCATCGAGCATCTGCATGAAGATCTCGTACTGCCTCCCCTCACGGTAATCTTCCCAGGCGATGATCGTGTTGCCGCCCCAGCCGATCATCTTTGGCGAATATTGCGTCAGCGGCACCGAAACGATCGGCACTCCCTCCTCGCCCCAGAGCAGCTTCCCGTCAAACGAGATTGAATTGGCATAAATGTCCCAGTTGCCGTAACGGTAATCTTCCCAAACAATGACCTGATTGCCCAGCAGCGGGTTTTGCTGGGTGCGGGGCACCTGGGAGATCGGGATGCCGTCGGTCAGCCAGAGCGCTTTCCCCTGACTGTTTATCCGCTGGGCATAGACATCATAGCTGCCGCCCCCCTTGTCGGTCCAGGCGACGATAAAACCGCTCTGGCCGTCGCCGCTGATGGCCGGCGCTTTCTGAACGTCCGGCGCGCCGCAAACCAGCAGGCCCTCATTGGCCCAGAGGAGACTGCCGCTGCCGTCAAGCCGCTGGGCGTAGATGTCGGGATTGCGGTCGCCCCGCCGGAAATCGGTCCAGGCCAGGATAACGCCGCCCGCCCCGTCGGAAGTCAGGGCTTGCTCCAGCTGGTCGCCGTTCTCGCCGCAGATCGGCAAGCCGTCATTGCCCCAGAGCAGGTCGCCTTTGGCAGAAATCCTTTGGCCATAGAGATCTTTCAAGCTCAAAACATTCCGCTCATCCTGCCAGACCGCGATGGCGCCGCCCGCGCCGTCGGAAACTATGACCGGCGACGTTTGACGCGAGTCGAACCGCGTGAGCGGCCGGCTGCCGGATTTCCAGACCTTTTCGCCCGCGCCCGAGACCCGCTGGGCAAAGATCTTGGTGAAGCGGGGATTGCGGTGGTCTTCCCAGGCGATAATGGCCCCGCCCGTTCCGTCGGGAACGATTTGCGGATTGGCCTGGTCGGCCTTGATCTTGGCGACCGGCACCGCGTTCCTGCCCCAGAGCAAAGTGCCATCCTTGCCCAGCTTTTGCAGGTAAATATTGAGATAACCGGAACGGGCGTCCTCAAAAACCACTAAGGCCTCGCCCTGGCCATTGTCGATCAAGCCGACGTTCTGGTGCAGGACGGAACCGGTGGCGTTGGCCAGGACTTTGCCTTCTTCCTCCCAGCCCTGGATGCCGTCGCCGGAGATCTTTTGGCCGTAAATGTCATATTCACCGTTGCGGCGGTCTTGCCAGACAGCAACAGCCTGATCTTCCCCGGCCAGGGCGAGCGCCGGTCTTTCCTGCGCCTTGTTGCCGGGTGCCAGCGGCAGTCCGGCCTCGGGCCACATATTGATCCCGGTGTGACTGATCTTCTGGCCGTAGATCAGCGGAAAGCCCTTGCGGGAATCCTGCCAGACTACCAGCCAGTTAGGGCTTTGTAATTTAACTACGCAGGGGCTTTCTTGCCGGCCGGGGGCCTTGGCGAGCTGGCGGCCGGTATCTTCCCACTGGACGGTGCCGTCGGCTGAGATTTTTTGGGCGTAGATCGCCGGGTTTTCTTCCCGGTCGTCAGCCCAGACGACGACCGCCCCGCCGCCGCCGTCGTCAGCCAACTGAGGGTCTTCCTGTGCATAAGGAGCGATCACGGCGGCGACCCCGTCCTTGTTCCAGAGCGGCTTGCCGTTGCCGCCGAGCTTCTGCGCGTAGATATCGAGATTCCCGGCGCGCGAATCCTGCCAGGCGACGATGACCGAGCCCTTGTCCGAGGCAAGAATGACCGGCTTTTCCTGGTTTTGCGGGGCAGAGCAGACCGCCAGGCCGTCCTTGTCCCAGAGCGGCTTGCCGGCGGCATTGAGTCGTTGGCCGTAGATGTTATTGTCGGAAGAGCTGACGCGCCCGTCGGTCCAGACGATCACGGCGCCGCCCGCCTCGTCGCTGGCGATCCTGGGATACCACTGGGTTCCGGGCAAAGTGCAGACCGGCACGCCGTTGCTGGCCCAGATCGCCTGTCCGTTCTTGTCGATGCGCTGGGCGTAGACATCTTCTCCGGCGCCGCTGCGGTAATCATGCCAGGCGATGATGGCGCCACCCGCCCCGTCGGAGGCGAGCCGGGGGGCGAATTGGCCGGCGGGCGCGTTGCAAACGGCGATGCCGGCCTGGCCCCAGAGAACCGCGCCGGCGGCGCTGACATGCTGGGCGAAGATATCGGCGCTGCCGTTGCAGTAGCCCTGCCAGGCGACGATAACGCCGCCTGCTCCGTCGTCGATCACTGCCGGGTTGTTCTGATTGCCATAGATATTGGGCTTGCCGCCAGCTTGTAGTTTGACATCGGCCCAGAGCCGCGTGCCGCTCCGGTCAAGCTTCTGGGCAAAAATGTTGGTATAGCCGTTGCGCCCGTCTTCCCAGACCAACCCCAGATTGCCGTCGGAGAGAGTAACCAACTGCGGATTTTGCTGGGGCGTGTTGCCGGCCGAGTCGTTGATGATGACACCGTAATCCGCCCAGAGCGGGTGAGGTGATTTAACGGTGAATTTTGGGAGCTCTTTTTTAGTCTGGGCCCCGGCCAGCAGGGCCAGGCCGGCGGCCAGCAGCAAGGTCAGCGCGGCGAAATAAAAACGGCGGTGTTTGCTCATCAGGCAGCCGCTCCCGTCAGTTTCATGGAAATGATTTTGGAGACCCCCGGTTCCTCCATCGTCACGCCGTAGATGCTGTCGGCGGCAGCCATCGTCCGTTTATTGTGGGTGATGACCAGGATCTGCGTGGTCGAGGCAAAATCCTTGAGCATATCGGTGAAGCGGCTGATGTTGGCCTCGTCGAGCGCGGCGTCGACCTCGTCGAGGAAGCAAAAGGGCGAGGGGCGGATCTTCATCAGCGAGAAGAGAATGGCAATGGCGCAAAGCGAGCGCTCGCCGCCGGAGAGCTGCGAGAGGGGGAGCCAGCGGCGGCCCGGCGGCCGCACCGAGATCTCGATCTCCGCCTCGAGCGGCGGCCGGTCGGCGGACAGATTGACCACGGCCTCGCCGCCGGAAAATAACCGGGCGAAGGTCTCGGAAAAGACCAGCGACAGCTGCTCCATGGTGCGCAAAAAATGCTGTTCGGCGCGCGCGTCGAGCTCGCTGACCAGCGCGCGCAGGCTGTCACGGGCCGAGTCGAGGTCGGCGAGCTGGGCCTCGATATAGGAAAGGCGGTCGCGGCTCTTTTCGAATTCTTCGACCGCCAGCAGGTTGACCGGCTCGAGCGCCCGCAGCCGGCCCTTTTTCTCATCGAGTTCGGCGCGCGCCTTGGCGGCGTTGGCGACCGTGTGCGGCAGGGCGTCGATCTCCGGCAGCGTCAGGTTATACTCATTGAACAGTTTTTCCGACAGGCCGGTCATCTCCCCTTCGATCTTGGCCAGGGCGATTTCCAGTTCAGTGACCCGGCCTTCGGACGAGCGCTCATCCCTGTCTTCCCGCCGCTTTTTCTCCTCGAGGCCGTCGATCTCCTGGCGCAGGCGGTCGCGTTCCGCCCGGCGGGCGGCGATCGTTTCGGGCCGGGCGGCCGGTTGGGAAGCGCCGGCCGCCTGAGGGGCATAAACGTGCAGCTGGCTGCGGTGGGCCTGCAGGCCGAAGCCGACCCGTTCGCTTTCGGTTTCCAGGCGCTTGAGCTCTTCATTGAGCAGGTCGATCTTTAACTGAATGGCCTCGTTAAGTTTCTGCTCGGCGTGGGGGAAGACCGCTTCTTCGCTGAAGAAAGAGAAAATACCGGAAAAAAGGGCGACGGCTTCTTTCATCTGCGCAAAAAGGGATCGAACCGCTTCTCCAACAGCGGGGCTACAATTCCCCACACTTAAGTGTGGGGAATTTCCCTCATCTGCTTTGGTCTGCAGCTCCTCGATCTTCTTTAAAAGCTCCGCTTTCTGGCCGGCCAGCTCCCGGGCCCGCCTTTCCTCCCGCTCGAGTTCGCCCTCGAGGAAACGCCGGTTGAGCTCGCGGTCGCGCTGCCGGTCCTTTTCTTCGTCCAGTTTGACCAGCAGTTCGTCGATCTCCAGCTCTTTTTTCCGGAGCCGCTCCTTGAGCCCGATCAGTTCGGCCTCGTCTTTTTGCTCCGTTGCGAGCTGTTCGTGCGCGGCCTGCCGGGCGGTCGCCAGTTCGGCCTCGATCTTGGCTTTCCTCTCCAGCAGGCCGCTGATCTGCCTTTTGGTCAGGCCGATTTCGATCGCCTTGCTCTCTTTTTGCAGTTCCAGGTACTCCCGGGCGCGGCGCGCCTGCTCTTCCAGCGTCAGCAGCTGCTCGCCGACCTCGATCTTCAGGTCATTGATGCGCAGGATGTTCTGTTCGGCGGCGATCAGCTTTTTCTCGGCGTTCAGCTTGCGGGTCTTGTACTTGTTGATGCCGGCCGCTTCTTCGAAGACGGCCCGGCGCTCTTCGCCTTTACTGGAGAGGACCGCGTCGACCTGCCCCTGGGTAATGATGGAATAAGTCCCTTCGCCCAGGCCGGTGTCAAGCAGCAAGTCCCTGATGTCCTTGAGGCGGCAGAGGTTTTTATTGATGAAGAATTCGCTCTCCCCCTCGCGGAAAACGCGGCGGCGGATGCCGACCTCGGCGAAGGGGAGGTTAAGCTTGTCCGACGAATTGTCGAAAAGCAGGCCAACCTCGGCCAGCGACAGCGGTTTGCGCCGGTTGGTGCCGGCGAAAATTATGTCGGTCAGGGCGGCAACGCGCAGCTGGCGGCAGTTATCCTCGCCCAGGACCCAGCGCACGGCGTCAAGCAGATTGCTTTTGCCGCAGCCGTTGGGGCCGACGATGGCGGTGATCCGGGCCGCGGCGCCGAATTCCAGCTCTGTCGACTCGGCAAATGTTTTGAAGCCGCGCAGGGCCAACGATTTTAAGAACATTTTTTGTGAGTATATGATAGCAAAGAACGACGGTCGGGGCAAGAATTATATTTATGTGCTAAAATATCCGCCATGAAGAAATGGCTCTGGCTGCTACCGTTCCTCTGGTTGGCCGGCGCGGCGACGGCGGAGATCCTGATCGCGCACCCGGCCGACAAACAGCAGACCTTCGACAACGTTATTTTGCTGCAAGGCAACGCCAGCCCGGCCGCCGAACTGAAAATAGAGAGAACCGCTTTCCCCGCCCGGGCTGACGGCTCGTTCGCCTGCGGTCTGGTGCTCAATCCCGGCAAAAACCTGGTGCTGGTCCAGCGCGTCCTGCCCGCCGGCAGGCAGGGCGGAGAAGAAATTAAACTGCGGGTGCTGCGGCTGGTCACATTCCCCGACGTCGAGACCTCTTATGACGAAAAACAGCACTGGGCGCGCGGCCAGATCGTCTATCTTGCCTCGCTGGGGATCATCGAGGGCTATCCCGACGGCAATTTCTATCCGGCCAACCCGGTGACACGCGGTGAATTTGCCACCTGGCTGGCCAAAGTCAAACAGCTGCCCGTTCCCGCGCCGGCGCAGGACGTCTTCTTTGACGTGCCGAAAGAACACTGGCGCGCTCCTTATGTCAAGGCCGCGACCGGAGCTGGTTACCTGGCGCCGCTCTCGGGCAAGCTGTTCGGCCTGGAAGAGCCGATCTCCCGCACCGAGGCGGCCGACCTGGCCGTGCGCATGGAAGGAGAGGGGATTATTTCCCGGATCGGCCCGCTCTTCAAGGAGGCGCCCCGGGCAGAGGTCGCGGCGCCAACTTATGTCGCCACCGGCAAGAAGCCAAAAGCCGATGTCGCGAGTAAGTTGCCGATCTATGATCCTGAGCGGGCGATCACCCGCGCCGAAGCGGCAACGCTGATCTCGCATTTCGCCGCCGCGCAGGCGGCAATCCAGTTGCTCTCCGATTTTGAACGGGATTATGGCGAGGACAAGTTCTGCGCCTTGAACATTTCCCCCGAAGTCGCCGCATTTACCGTCGAGCCGGCCACCGTGCCCGCCGGCAAAACGGTTACCCTTAAACTGCGGGCGACGCTTGCCCCACGGGAGAACTTTGCCCCCATTGCCAGCGTCAAGGCCGACCTGACGAAGCTCGGCGGCGCGCCTGACGCCCGGCTTTATGACGATGGCAAGCATGGCGACGAGCGCGCCGGCGACCAGGTTTATTCGCTCAACCTCAGTTACCAAGCGGCCGTCGGCGGGGAAAAAATACTGACGGTAATGGCGATTGACCGGCTCGGCTGGCAAGGGAACAAGGACGCCTCGCTCCTGGTCGTCGAATGAAACGATTATTTACCCTGCTCTGCTTGCTGCTGCTGATCGGGCCGGCTGGCGCCCAGCTGGCTGATCTGGGAATCTACCCGCTGCAGCTTGAGGTCGGGGCGCGGCCGCTGGGCATGGGCGCGGCCTTTGTCGGGCTGGCCGATGATGTCAACTGTGTTATCTACAATCCGGGCGGACAGGCTTGGGTTAAAGGGATCGGTTTAACCGGCAGCAATATCGACAATCTGACCAACGTCGAGGCCTTTCCTACCGGCAACAATTCCTCGCTCGGCCTGGCGGTCGTCAGCGCCAGGGTCGCTAATGTTCCGGCGCCGGGCGGGCGCGCCACTTCCAGCAGTAATGTCGTTTTACTGTCTTACGGCACCAAGTTGAACTTCCTGCCGCAACTGGCCAACCAGGAGCTATTCCAAAAACTCGGTTTTGGCGTCAGCCTCAAGGCCCTGCTCGGAGAGGCGTTGAGCCAGACCGGCCAGAACGACCGGGCCGCCGCCGGCTGGGACATGGATCTCGGCATTTTGTGGAAGGGGGGCGACTGGTGGTCGGCCGGGGCGTCGTGGCAGAACTTCCTGCCGCCCGGCACGCTCGGCGGCGGCCGCTTGACCTGGGATGTCGGCGGCAACGAAGAGGTGCCGGCCAGCCTCAAGCTGGGGGCCTCGGCCAAGGTTATCGGCGATGTCAAGTCCCCGGTCTTTATCGACGGACGCGAACTGCTTGTCTGCGGCGAGCTCGATCTTACGAGCTCGGCGGCGCTGCTCCGGCTCGGCGGCGAGTGGGGCGTCAACAAAACCTATTATGTCCGCACCGGCATCATCCAGCAGGACAAACCGGGCGGGCCGGCGACGAACCTGACCCTTGGCTTCGGCTACCGGACCGGGGTCTGGGGAGTCGATCTGGTGCGCAGCCACGAGCCGCTGCGCGATGAGGACCGGATGTATCTTTCCGTCCTTTATTTCCCCGGCGAGTGGGTGGTCCAGAAAAAGCTGGAGATCATCCGCCCGGGGGTCTTGGAAACCGCCCTGCAGAAGATCTCGCTGGCCGACAACCTGGAAACGTATGACGAGCAGATCGACGTCATGGGGCAGGTCAAGGCGGGAGTCGAAGTCTATATCAATGACGCCCAGGCGGTCACCGACCGCGACAGCGGCTTTAAGGCGACCGTGCCGCTTCGTCTCGGCAAAAACCTGATCGTTGTCGAGGCGCGCTACCAGGGTGAAAGGAAAGACTGGATCTACAGGGTTTTGCGCCGGGCGAAGGTGGTGGTCGCGGAGGAACGCGAACTAAAGGACCGGCTGGCCACCGCCACCAGCTCCGAAGAGATTGCTGCCCTGAAGAGGCAGCAACAGAATATCGCCGCGCAGCGCAAGAGCGTCGAAGAGCTGGTGACCCTGGGAGTGGTCGAGGTCACCCCCGGCGCCGAATTCAAATTGGACGCCAGCCTGACGCGCGGTGACCTGGCGACCTGGCTGGGCAAGGCCTCCGGCTTCCAGTTGCCCAAAGTCGACCGCGACCTCTATACCGACGTCAAAAAGAACGACCCGCGGGCGCCCTACATCAAGATCGTCGTCGATACCGGGCTGCTGACGCCGTTCCCGGACGGCACCTTCCGTCCCGATGCGCCGGTCACCAAGGAAGAGGGGGACCGCCTTTTCAACTTGCTCAAAAAGGCGGCCAAATGAAGCTGAAGAATAATTATATTTTAACGTTCATTCTGGCCCTGCTCTTGAGCGGAGCGGGCGGTTGGGGCGCGGCCGCGCGGGCCGAGAAGAAAGCCGAAACGCAGGAAACGATGACCAAGGGCCAGGCGGTCATGCTCCTCACGGCCACCGATTTTATGAAACAGAGGATCGGCGAACTGCTCTCCTGGACGGTCGGCTACGATGTGTCCAAGGTTAACCGGGTCAAGCTGACGCCGGTCATCAACTACATCAAGGCGGTGCCGCGCCGTCTGCCGCCTGACGGCCGCACCGTCCTCGAGCTGGAAGCTTCAGTTGATGATCCGGGCGGGCTGGCCAATATTGCCGGCGTGCGCGCCGACCTCTCCACGATCGGGCGGCTGCCGAACACGATGCTGGTCGACAACGGCCTCTACGGGGACAAGGCGCCGGACGACGGCGTTTACACCCTGCAGAGCAGCGTTTCCCCGCGCGTGCCGCTCGGCGCCAGGGATATCACGGTAGCGGTCGCCAATAAGAAAGGCTGGCTGGCCCTGTCGAAGACGACACTGGAGATAAGAAAGAACCCGCTCGTGACCGAAGTCAGATTGCAGCCCGAGAGGGTCTTGGCAGGAAGCGGAACATTGGTTACAATAACGGCGGCCGTGGATAACCCGGGCCGGCTTGAGGACGTCGACAGCGTCTGGGCCGATCTGTCGCCGTTGCGCCTGCCGGGGCGGATGCAGCTGGCCAATAACGGGCAGCAGGGCGACGCGCAGGCGGGCGACAATGTCTGGTCGCTGCAATTCGCCGTGCCAAGTGACGTGGCGCCCGGCACCTACCTTATCCCGGTCCAGGCGACCAACCTGATCGGAGGCTTAGGGACCGGCCAGGGGACGCTCACGGTATACAAGTAAATGTTTTCGACCTTAACGATTATCAGCATCTTTGCCGAGATCTTCGCCGCCGGCATCCTGCTGTCGGGCGTGGCGGCTTTTCTGCGCAGCGGCTGGCTGTTGCGCCGGCTGAAGGACCTTTTCCTGGCGTTCTTTTTCTTCTCGCTCTTTGTTTACGTGGCCGCCGCTCTCACCTCGCAGCTGATGTTCAACCTGGAACGGCCGCTGGCCGAGCTGATCGCCGCCCAGAAGACGGTTTCGGCCGCCATAATTTTCTGCGCTTTCTCGCTCTGGCTTTTCACGGTCGAGAAATTCGAGCTAAAGTGGGGGCGCTTTATCTCCTTGTTTTTGCTGCTGGTCACCGCTTTTCTGACCTACCGCGTTTTTGATTCGACCCTGAACCTGGTCTACCGCGAGGGAGTGGTCGAGCCAGTCGTCTATTATGCTTCGTGGATACCGGAGAAGCAGTTTTTTGCGCTGGCCTGGATCGTGTTCGGCCTGTGCGCTTTTGTGACGGCGCTGGCCTCGGCCGGCGGCAAACGTAAACTGGCCGCTTATTCCGGCGCCGCCGCCCTCTGCTTTCTCGGCTCGATCCTGTGCGCCTACTTTTACAGCGGCTTCGGCGAGGCGGGCTACCTGCTGGCCGCCTGGGGCTTGATCCTGCTCTCGATCCTGCTCCTCCTGCTGGCCGAACTGATCCCGCCCGGCGCGCCGGAGGCCATGGCGCCGCTTAAATTCCTGCGCACGCGCATCCTGTTCAAATTGATGCTGATCTTTATCCTTTTGATCGTCATTCTGTTCGAAGCGACGACGCTGGCGACGATCAACATCAGCAAAGGGGCGCTTTCCCGCTACATCCAGAGCGGTTATCTGAAGAGCGCGCAGGACATCGCCGAGAAGCTGGCCGCGGCGCCGGACCAGCCGGTGTTTAACAACCTGCAGACGCTGGTGGTCAGTCCCCGGTTGGCGGGCAGCCTGGCTTTTATCTTTGACCGGGAAGGGAGACTGGTCGCCCATCCCGACAAGAAGCGGGCGCTGCAGCACGAGAAAGTGGTGGCTAACGAAGCGGTCAGCCGTGCGCTGGCCGGCCGGCAGGGCGCGGATGAGTTCCACGACGAGCTGGGCGAGGTGATGGTCGGGGCTTACGTGCCGGTCGCGCGGTTCGGCTGGGGCGTGGTGGTCGAAGAGCCGATCGGCTCGGCCTACTTTGAACTGCGCCGCCTGGAGACCAATTCGCTCATCTTCGTGATCCTGGGGATCATCATCACCGCCCTGACCGGGATCTTTTTCGCCCGCTCGATCGAGCGGCCGATCAAAGAGCTGACGCTCGGCACCGAGGCGGTGTCCCGCGGCGAGCTCGGCTATCACATCGCGCTCAGTTCGAGCGACGAGATCGGCAAGCTGGCGGTCGCGTTCAACCAGATGACGCGCGAGCTGCGCGACAGCCAGGAGCGGCTGATCCTCTCGGAAAAACTGGCCTCGCTCGGCACGATGGCGGCCGGCATGGCGCATGAGATCAAGAACCCGCTCGTTTCACTGCGCACTTTCACCCAGCTGCTCCAGCAGAAGTGGGACGACAAGGAATTCCGCGAGAAGTTCTCTTCGATCATCCCCCACGAGATCGAACGGATCAACCGGATCGCCGAAAGCCTGCTCAAGTTCGGCCGGCCGATGAAGCCAGAGCTCTCGCACGTCGAAGTGAACTCCCTGCTGGAGGAAGTGCTGCTGCTGTTCGAAAGTGAGTGCAAGAAAGCCGGCGTCCGGGTGACCAGGAAGCTGGCCCAGCTGCCGGAGATCTCGGGCGACGCCGGCCAGCTCTCGCAGGCCTTTGTCAACATCATCAAGAACGCGATCGAGGCGATGCAGGAAAAAGGCGGGGAGCTGACCGTCAAGACCGATGTCGGCGAGGTGATCAAGCTGGGCCGGATTAACACCCGCCAGGGGGTCAAGCAGGGGGAAGAGATGGTCTGGGGCGAGCAGGAAGAACTGGGCCGGCCGATCCCGGTCATTTTTATCGAAGTGACCGACACCGGCGAAGGGATCTCCGAGGACAACCTCAAGAGCCTCTTTGACCCGTTCTTTACCACCAAGATGACCGGCACCGGCATGGGCCTGCCGATCACGCTGCGCATCATTGAAGAACATAAGGGTTCGATCAAAGTGAGGAGCAAACCGGCGAGCGGGACGACGTTTATCATCACCCTGCCGCAGAAACTTTAGCTTTTCTTGATCCTTTTCAGCAGCGACTGCATGCCGTTCTCGATGATCCCGACCTGGATCGCCTTGTCCATTTTGTCCAGCAGCTGGCTTTCGGCCACGTAATACTGCTCACTGACGCCGTCGAAGAGGATATTCCCCGAGGTTTTATAGGTGGTGTCGCCGATCGTCAGCCGATCGGTCGGTCCGGGCCCGATTTCAAGCTTTTTTGGCGTGCTCATGGCGCTGCTACTATATTATCGGGGCGGCGGACGCCAAACTTGCGCCTCCCGTGGCCGGTTGCTATAATGCGTTCATGTTCGAACGCTTCACCGAACGGGCGGTCCGGGCGATCATGTCGGCGCAGGGCGAAGCCAAACGGCTGGGCGCCGATCACGTCGGGGCCGAGCACTTACTGCTTGGGATGCTGCGCGAGGAAGAAGGGGTGGTGGTCAAAACGCTCGATTACTTCCATGCCGACCCCGCCGTGGTAGAGGCCCGCCTGGAAGCGGAAGCAACCCGCGAGAAACCGGCCGGCGCCGGCCCGGAAATCCCCTTCAACGCGCAGATGAAAAAGGTGATCGAACTGGCCTGGGAGGAGGCGCGCGGGCTGGGCCACAACCATGTTGACGTGGAGCATCTTTTTCTGGGGATACTGCGCGAGGGGGCCGGCCTGACCGGCCGCATTCTGGCCGAGGCCGGCCTGACCGCCGCGGCCGCCCGGAGCCGGGTCGTTTCGCTCTTTAGTGAAAGCAAACCGTTGCCGGGCCGGAAGGCAGCCCGCGGCGGCAAAACACAGCTGCTTGACACGTTCGGCCGCGACTTGACCCAATTAGCCCAGGATAAAAAGCTCGATCCGGTCGTCGGCCGGCAGAGCGAGATCGAGCGGGTGGTGCAGATCCTGTCGCGCCGCCGCAAGAACAACCCGGTGCTGCTGGGCGAAGCGGGCGTTGGCAAAACGGCGATCGTTGAGGGGCTGGCCCAGCAGATCGCCGCCGGCGAGGTCCCGCGCACCCTGACCGGGAAACGCCTGGTGATGCTTGACCTCGGCCTGCTGATCGCCGGCACGCGTTACCGGGGCGAGTTCGAGGAGCGGCTGAAAAAAGTGATCGACGAGGTCATTCGCAGCGAGAACGTCATCCTGTTCATCGACGAGCTCCATACCCTGATCGGCGCCGGGGCGGCCGAGGGGGCGATGGACGCGGCCAACATCCTGAAGCCGGCGCTGGCCCGCGGCGAACTCCAGTGCATCGGCGCCACGACGATCGACGAGTACCGCAAACGGATCGAGTCCGATCCGGCGCTCGAGCGCCGCTTCCAGTCGGTCATGGTCGACGAGCCGAGCGTCAGCGAGACGCTCGAGATACTCAAGGGGCTGCGCGAGCGCTACGAAGATTTCCATAAGGTCAAGATCACCGATGACGCGCTGGTGGCGGCCGCCCGGCTCTCTGACCGTTACATTGCCGACCGCTTCCTGCCCGATAAGGCGATCGACCTGATCGATGAAGCGGCTTCGCGCGTCATGCTCCGGTCGGCGGACGCGCCGCCCGAGCTGGTCGAGATCACGCGCCAGCTCGAGGAGCTCAAGGGGGAGAAGGGCAAAGCGGTCGCCGACCAGGAGTTCGAACTGGCGGCGCAGTTGCGCGACCGCGAGGAAACGCTCAAATTGCAGTACGAAGCGAGCGCCAAGAAGTTGGCGGGGTTATCGCGCGAAAGCTATCCCGAGGTCGATGCCGAGGTGATCGCCGAAGTGACCGCCGCCTGGACCGGCGTGCCGGTCACCCAGTTGACGCAGGAAGAGACCGAACGCCTGCTCAAGATGGAGGATGAACTGCGCCGCCGCGTCGTCGGCCAGGAAGAAGCGATCCGGGTGATCGCCAAGTCGCTCCGCCGGGCGCGCGCCGGGCTCAAAAACCCGCGCCGGCCGATCGGTTCGTTCATCTTCCTCGGCCCGACCGGCGTCGGCAAGACCGAACTGGGCAAACGCCTGGCCGAGTTCCTCTTCGGCGACATCGACGCGATCATCCGGATCGACATGTCCGAATACCTCGAAGCGCACACCGTCTCGCGGCTGGTCGGCTCGCCCCCCGGCTACGTCGGCTTCGGCGAGGGAGGGCAACTGACGGAACAGGTGCGCCGCCGGCCGCACTCGGTCGTCCTCTTTGACGAGATCGAGAAGGCCCACCCCGACGTGATGAACCTGCTGCTGCAGATCCTCGACGAGGGGCGGGTGACCGACGCGGAGGGGCGCGAGGTCGATTTCAAGAACACCGTCATCATCATGACCAGCAACGTCGGCGCCGACCTGATCCGCAAGGAGACGGGGATCGGCTTCGTCAGCAAGGCGGACGTCCAGTCCTCCTACGAGAAGATGAAAAACGTCGTGCTGGAAGAGCTCAAGAAGAACTTCCGGCCGGAATTCCTCAACCGGGTCGACGAGACGATCGTTTTCCGGCCGCTGGCCAAGGAAGACCTGCTGGTCATCGTCGACCTTCTCCTCTCGGACATCAATGAACGCCTGGCGGAGAAGGGCCTGCACCTTTTGGCCGCCGCCGCGGTCAAGAAGTTCATGGTCGACAAGAGCTACGACCCCAAATTCGGCGCCCGGCCGCTGCGCCGGACGCTCGAGGACGAGATCGAGGACCCGCTCTCCGAAGAAGTGCTGCGCGGCCGCTTCAGCTACGGGACGGAGATCAAGGCCGAATTGAAAAAAGGGGCCATCGTCTTTACCGGCAAAGCGCGCCGTCCGTCTGAAAAAACCGCCAAAAAACTGCAAGACGCCGCCAGGTGAGCCCGATGAGCAAAACCGAAGTCCAGTTCGTCTGCCAGGCCTGCGGCCAGGCTTTCCCCCGCTGGTCGGGGCAGTGCGCCTCCTGCGGAGAATGGAATAGCCTCGTGGAGGAAACTCAAACTTCCAACCTCCAACATCCAAACAAAAGACAAATGGCAACTGCCAATTCACAAAAGCCGGTGCCGATCACCGAGGTCGATTATAAAAACGAAGATCGGCAAGCGACGGGGATCGCGGAGCTTGACCGGGTGCTGGGCGGCGGGATCGTCCCCGGCTCGGTCATGCTGGTGGCGGGCGAACCGGGGATCGGCAAGTCGACGCTGATGCTGCAGGTGGCCGAGGTGCTGAGCAAAAAGGAAAAAGTCCTTTATGTCAGCGGCGAGGAATCGGCCAAGCAGGTGCGGGTGCGGGCCGAGCGGCTGGGAACGCTTTCGCCCAACCTCCTCTTCCTGCCAGAAACCGGCCTCCTGGCCGTCGAACAAGCGCTCATGGAGCTCAAACCGCGCTTCGCCGTCATCGATTCGATCCAGACGCTCTCGCACCCCGAGATCGCCTCGGCACCGGGCTCCGTCGCCCAGGTACGGGAGTGCGCCGCCTACCTCGTGCGGCTCGCCAAGGCGGCCGGCATCCCAATCTTTATCGTCGGCCATGTGACGAAAGAGGGGAGCGTCGCCGGCCCGCGCGTCCTTGAACATATCGTCGACACCGTCATTTATTTTGAAGGGGAACAGCACAAGCAGTACCGGATCGTCCGCGCGACCAAGAACCGGTTCGGCTCGACCAACGAGGTGGGCATCTTTGAAATGAAAGAGCAGGGGCTGGTCGAAGTCCTGAATCCCTCCGAAGTTTTTCTCTCGGAGCGGCAGGGCGACCTGCCCGGCTCGGTCGTGACCGCGGCGCTCGAGGGGACGCGGCCGATGCTGATCGAGATCCAGGCGCTGGTCGCGCCGACCAAGCTCGCCTATCCCGCCCGCAAGACGACCGGCGTCGACTATAACCGGACGGCGATGATCATCGCGGTGCTCGAGCGGCACGCCGGCCTCAAGCTGTCGGTGCAGGACATTTACGTCAACGCCGCCGGCGGCGTCACGGCCGAAGGGACGGCGATGGACCTGCCGATCGCCCTGGCGATCGCCTCGAGTTATAAAAACAAGCCGGTCAGCGCCGGCACCGCGGCGGTCGGCGAGATCGGGCTGGCCGGGGAGGTCCGCGCCGTGGGCCGGATCGAACAGCGGGTCAAAGAAGCGGAAAAGCTCGGTTTTAAGACGGTCTATCTGCCGGAGAACAATTTAAAAGAGCTGAAAAAAACGAAGATCGGCCTGCGCGGCGTCGTTTCGGTCAGGGACGCGCTGACAGCAGTCTGGCAATAGCCGCGCGCGCTTCTTCGACTTTGCGGTCGTATTCCGCTTCATTTTTAATGTAAATCGGTTTGCCGACAGCCAGGCGCACTTTGCTCGGATTAATGAGATATGTCCCCTTGGGCATGATGTCGTAACTGCCGGAGATGGCGATCGGCACGACCGGCGCGCCCGACTTGAGCGCGGCCATCAGGCTGCCCCGCTTGAATTTCCCCAGCGAACCGTCGGGGCTCCTCGTCCCTTCGGGGAAGACCATGACCGATTCGCCGGCGCGGACGATCTCGACGATCTTCTCGACCGTTTTGTAGGCGGCAAGGATCATCTGCCGGTCGATCGGGAAATAGCCGGCCTGGCGCATGTACCAGCCAAAAATGGGAACGCGGAACAATTCTTTTTTGATGGCGAAACGGAAGCGGACCGGCAGATAGCCCAGCAGGACCGGGATGTCGGCGGCGCCCTGATGATTGGCGACCAGGATCAGCGGTCTGTTCAAGGGAATATTATCCAGGCCCGATGTTTCCACCTTGATCCCGGAGCAGAAGCCGATCAACCTGGCCCAGTAGTGGGCCGCCAGCTGGAAGAGGCGCGTCCGGGGCCGGACGAAAGGGACAAAACATAATGTAATAGCCGTCCCGACAAAAAAACTGACCAGGACCAGCAGGAACAGGAAACAGGTGCGCAAGAGCCCTAAGATCATGAGTAAAGTATAGCAATTATTCTGGGAACCTGCGACTGAATGTCGCGGCTAGTTATTATTAATTAATAAGAAGCGAGACCGTCATCCGTAATTATTTTCCAAAGGTCTCCGGGTGGAACACTCTTTTAATTGTCTTCCCCTCGATCATTCCTATATTGTTATCGTTAGAAATAGGCCGAAGTTCCATGTTTTTGGAGTTCGCGACTATATTCGTCAAAGGCGGACGGTTAAATTAACAGAGAGGTTCACTCTCTGTTACGAAGATCATATTAAAATGCAATTTCCGCCGGTAGGTTGCGATATAATATCAGCTATGGATAACATCAGGATCGAAGATATGAATCCCTCTAATCATATCGAGACGGCCGACCTTAAGCGGTTGCCCGGCAGGCACTGTCTTTACTATAAGGAAGAGATCTGTCAGCCGGAGAAAATGAGGTTCGCGGCCTGCAAAACTTGTTTTCGCTGCAATCGTTTGTTGGCCGTTAAAGCCCTGTTCCACAAGATCAAAAAATTAGCGGCCGAGATCTTCAATCTCCCGGCGCCAGAACCCGATCAATTTCCTCTTGAGAAGTAAGCCCGCGCTCAAGCTTCAGCTGCGCGTCGTCGCGTAAGGTTTTGACATTCTCCGCCGGCGCCGAGCCGCTCATCAGCTCGTAGATCCCCGTCCGGCCCTGATAGCCGCCCGCCGCCGTTTTCCTCACCAGCCGCTGGGCGATCGCGCCGATGATTGTCGCTTCCACCAGATATTTTTCGATCCCCATCTCCACTAGCCGCGTCACGGCCGAAGGAGCGTCGCCGGTGTGCAGCGTGGCAAAGACCAGGTGGCCGGTCAGCGCCGACTGGACGGCGATGCGCGCCGTCTCCAGGTCGCGGATCTCGCCGATCATGATGATGTCGGGGTCCTGGCGGAGGATTGAGCGCAAACCGCGCGCGAAGGTCAGCCCCGACTTGATGTTGACCTGGACCTGATTGATCCCCGGCAGCTGGTACTCGACCGGGTCCTCGATCGTCATGATGTTGACCTCGCGGCGGTTGAGCTGCGTCAGCGTCGCGTAGAGCGTGGTCGTCTTGCCCGAACCGGTCGGACCGGTGACGGTGATCAGCCCGTATTTTTGGGCGATCAGCTTTTTATATTCGATCAATGTTCCCGGTTCCATCCCCAGTTCTTCCAATTTCAAATGTATCTGGCGCCGGTTGAGCAGGCGGAGGACGATCTTTTCGCCGTGCAGCGCCGGCAGCGTCGCGACGCGCAGGTCGAATTGCTGCTTGCCGATCTTCAGCTCGGCCCGCCCGTCTTGCGGCAGGCGGCATTCGGCGATGTCGAGGCTGGCCAGCACCTTGGCCCGGGAGAGCAGGGGGGCCTGCTGTGATTTGTGGACCGGCGGCGCCTCCTGCAGCAGCCCGTCGACCCGGTAGCGCACCCGGACAAATTCCTCCCGCGGCTCGAGGTGGATATCGGAGGCGCGCAACTGGACGGCGCGGTTCAGTATTCCGGTCAGCAGCGAGGGGATATCTTGATGGTCCATGCGGGGGGAGTAGCAAGTTCATTGCCAATTACTTCTCGAATGCCCGAATTTGGGCACGAATGCCCTAATATTTCTCTAATTTATAAAGAAAATATTCGAGTTACCATTAGTGGATTCGAGCCAAAATTCGTAAATTAGAGAAGTAAATAACCGACGGGATTCCGTCACCGCAAAGCCTTGCGGGCGGCGGCGAGCATGGTCTCGAGCGGTGCCTCTTCACCGGTGAAGACGGTGAAGGCGAGCGCCCCCTGCTGAACGAGCATGCCGAGGCCGGAAACGGCGCGGCAGCCGGCCGCCCGGGCGGTTTTCAGCAGCTTGGTCTCTGCCGGGTTGTAGACCAGGTCGTAAACCAGGATGCTTTTCGGCAGTTGGACTTTGGCCGGCAGCGGGCTTTTGTTGACGTCGGGATGCATGCCGAGCGGCGTGGCGTTGACCAGCAGGTCGGCCTGCTCGATTGCCGTTTTCAGCGCCAGGCTGTCAAGCCCCGCCCAGCCGCATTTCGTATTTGATAGCGTATCGACGTATTCGGTCAGCGCGGCGGCTTTGCCGGCGTCGAGGTCGGCGAGAAAAAGCGCGGCGGCCCCGACCTCGGCCAGCATCGTGGCGACGGCGCGGCCGGCGCCGCCCGCGCCCAGGACCACCGCCCGTTTCCCCGCGGCCTCAAAGCCGGCGTCTTCTTTCAGCGATTCGATGAAGCCGGGGCCGTCGGTGTTATAGCCGATCAGTTTCCCTTCCTGGTTGACCACGGTGTTGACCGCGCCGATCGTGCGGGCCAGCTTGGTGACGTCGTCGAGCAGCGGCACGACCGCTTCCTTGTGCGGGATGGTGACGTTGAAGCCGGCGATATGGAGGGCCCGCAGGCCGGGGAGCGCCTGCGCCAGGTCCTCGGGCTCGACCTCGAACGGGATATACTCATAATCGAGGCCAAGTTCCTTGAAAGCGGCGTTGTGCATGGCCGGCGAAACGCTGTGCCCCAGCGGGTAGCCGATCAACCCGACGATCTTGCGCATGACTTTAGTATAACACAGGGGTCGGCTCGATCGGCAGGATGAAGAGCGGGATGCCTTCCTTGTGCAGCCGCTCCTGGACGGAGAACAAAGTGTAGTTGTGCAATAATTTGGCCATCAGCGAATTTTTGGCAAAAACGATCTGCCCGCCGAAGAAGGTGGAATTCGGGTAGGTCTGCTTCAGTTTTTGGGCGGCGGCGGCCACCTCCTCGACCGTGTCGATGCCGAAGAGGCCAACCCCCTCGGCGTGGTAACCGTGGCGCCGCATCAGATTGACGTAGCGGCTGACCTCGTTCCGCACCTTTTTCTTGACCTTGTCGACTTCGGCGCTGCCGCGCAGCGCCGCGGCGTCGATCAGCCCGACCTGGACGAAGACGAAATTCTTGAAGACCGGCCCGAACGAACGGAAGATCGCCTGGAGCGTCTTCAGCCCGATGCCGGTGAAGTCCTTGACCAGGATGATCGCGGTCTTCTCGGCCGGGTCGAACTGGCTGGCCGGCTGGACCGGGATGAACTTGACCGGCTGGGACGACTCGATTTCCTCGACCAGCGGCTCGAGCTTGCTGATTTGCAGATTATGGGCTTTGTAGTTGATCCTGATGATGGACATGACCAGCACCAGCATGCCGGTGATAAACAGGGTGATCCAGCCCCCCTCGTGGAATTTGATCACGGTGACGGAAATAAGGATAAAACCGGTCACGATCAGGGCAAGCCCCACCACCGAAAGTTTTCTCAGCCAGCTGCTGACGGTCGCGCGCGAATCCCACCAGTGGCGGACCATGCCGAGCTGCGCCAGGAAGAAAGTGATAAAAACATTGATGCTGTAGAGGATGACCAGGAAGCCGACCGAACCATTGCTGGCGACCAGGATGATTGCCGCGCCGATCCCCATGATCAGCACGCCGTTCATCGAAACGAGCCGGTCGGAGAGGAGCGAAAAGCGCTTGGGCGCCCAGTGGTCCGCCGCCATGTTGGCCAGCACGCGCGGGCCGCCTAGAAAGCCGGTCTGCGCGGCCACGAACAGGATGGCCGCTTCCGAAATAAGCGAGAGCAAGACGAGGCCGTAGCCCCAAATGCCCCAGCCCCCGGCGACCCGATCAAAGAGCACCGCGTTAAGGGTCTTGCCGGCCTGAGGTTCTATTTTGTAGAGGGTGTAAGCAAGGATCAGTCCGAAGACGACCGAGGCGAGCGAGATGACCATGTACCGCATGGTTTCTTTGGCGGTCTTGACCTTCGGGTCGCGCAAGATCGGGACGCCGTTGCTGACCGCTTCGATACCGGTATAAGTTCCGGCCCCCAGACTGTAAGCGCGCATCAGCACGATGAGCAGGCCGAGCCAGCCGACCTCGCTGACCGAGGCGCGGACATCGACGACGGTCGCGGCCGCCACCGCCGGGAGGTTGAAAACGTTGGCGGCGAGGGCGTAAATGAGGATAAAGGCGTGCGTCAGGATAAAGACGAGAAAGATCGGCATCAAGACGCTGACCGACTCCTTAACCCCGCGCAGGTTCAGGACGATCAGCACGCCGAGGATCACTGCCGCGGCAACGAGCTTATAACTGAGGAAAAAGGGCGGCAGGAAGCTGAACAGCGCGTCGGCCCCGCTGGCAATTGAGATTGTGATGGTCAGGATGTAATCAATGATCAAGGCGCAGCCGGCGATCATTCCCAGGGCCGGGGAGAGGAGCTGGCTGGCCACCATGTAACCGCCGCCGCCGGTCGGGAAGCGTTCGATCACCTGCGAGTAGCTTTCACTTATGATGATAATGGTGAAGGTCGTGGCCAAGGCGATGATCAGGGCGAGGTAATGGTGTTGGCCCAGGGCCATGAAAGCTTCGGCGGGGCCGTAACAGGACGACGAAAGACCGTCGGAGCCGAGGCCGACCCAGGCGAAAAAGGCGATCAGCGAAATGTTATGGAAGACCGACTGGTCCAAGGGATTCCGCGCTTCGCCGATAAAAAATCTTTTGACCCTGCCGAGTAGAGAAGTTTTTTCCATGTTGCTAAGCTTTGTATCATAGCACTTTCCGCCGTAAATTGCAGTTCCCGCGCCGCGATGATATAATTACCAACAGGGGGGGCATATGCCAAAAGTTTTTATTATTGACGTTACCAACCGCGATGGGGTGCAGACCTCGCGGATCGGCCTGGCCAAGCTGGAAAAGACGATCATTAACATGTACCTGAACGAGATGGGGATCTTCCAGTCGGAATTCGGCTTTCCTTTCACCAAGCATGAGACCAATTACCTGAACGCCAACCTGGAACTGGCGGAGCTGGGGGGCTTATCACCGATCAGGCTGGAGGGGTGGGCGCGGGCGATCAAGAAGGACGTTCAGCTCTCTTTCAAACTGGTGCCGAAGATCAAGCACCTGAACCTCTCGATCTCGACTTCCAACATCATGCTGGAGAACAAATTCATGGGCAAGATGTCGGAAGATTCCGTTATTGCCAGCATGGCCGAAGCGGTCGACACGGCGTATAAGCTCGGCGCGGAGACCGTCGGCGTCAACGCCGAGGACGCTTCCCGGACCGGGCTTGAGTATCTGATCAAATACGGCAAAGCGGCCAAAGAGCACGGCGCCAAACGCCTGCGCTACTGCGACACGCTCGGCGCCGACGATCCGCTGACGATCTACAACCGGGTCAAAACGCTGGCCCAGGAAGTCAAGCTGCCGATCGAGCTTCACTGCCATAACGATCTTGGCATGGCGGTCGCGGTCTCGGTCATGGGGGCGAAAGGGGCGATCGACGGCGGCCAGGACGCTTACATCAACACGACGGTCAACGCGGTCGGCGAGCGGGCCGGCAACGCCGACCTGCTTTCCTGCCTGCTGGCCCTGAAATACGCCAGCGGCCTGCGCGATCAGAATTTATTGCCGGAAACGATCAAGCTGAACAAGGCGTGGCAGGTCGCCAATTACGCTTCCTACGCTTTCCGGATACCGATCCCGGTCAACCAGGTCGGCGTCGGCGCCAACGCTTTCGCCCACGAGTCGGGGATCCACGCCGACGGGGCGCTCAAGGACCGGCGCAATTACGAGCTTTACGATTACGAGGAGCTCGGCCGCGGCGAACCGGAACTGGTCGAGACCGGCCGGCTGATCACCGTCGGCGAGTACAGCGGGATCAAAGGGTTCCGCAACGTCTACGGCAAACTGGAGGTCGAGTTCAAGGACGACAAGGAAGCGGAACGGGTCCTCGAGCTGGTCCGCTACGCCAACGTCCACACCCAGAAGCCGCTGACCAAGGCGGAACTCCTGTTCTGCGCCAAATATCCGGAGCAAGCCCGCAAGATCATGACCGTTACTCCTGAATAGGAGGGAAAATGGCAAGACCGAAAGTAGGGCTCATTTGCGGCAGCCGGTCCGACCTGGCGGTGCTGGCAAAAGCCGAGAAACAACTGAAGAATTTCGGCATTGATTACGAGCTGACGGTCGCCTCCGCCCACCGCACCCCCAAAAAAGTCACGGCCTACGCCAGAGCGGCCGAACAGAAATACGACCTGATCATCGCGGCGGCGGGGCTGGCGGCGGCGCTCCCCGGCGTGGTCGCGGCGCACACCGCTTTGCCGGTGATCGGCGTTCCGATCCATTCCCCGGGGCTCTCCGGCCACGACGCGCTCTTTTCGATCGTCCAGATGCCGCCCGGCGTGCCGGTGGCGAGCGTGGCGATCGACGGCGGCCGGAACGCGGCGATCCTGGCGGCGCAGATCCTGGCGCTCAAGTATCCCGAACTGCGGGCCAAACTCAAACGGCTGAAAAAGGAAATGACGAAGGGCCGATGATAAACGTCATAGATCTGGTCGTCGTCGCCCTTGTCTTGTTCTATCTCCTGAAGAACGCCGGCGGGCTGATCAAAACCGCCAGAAACCTGATCGTCGTCCTGCTGGTCATTATTGTTTTTGGCGTCGCCGCCCGGCTGCTGCTTAACTCGGCGATCATTTCCGGCGAGGCGCGCAAGACGCTGGAGGACGCTTACTTCGTCAGGCTCTCGTACGCGCTGATCGCCGGCGGCTACCCGGTGATCCGCGACGGCGCCCCCCGGGTCGACTCTTTTATCAAGGAAAAGATCATCACGGCGACGGCGGAGGCGAAGCCGGAACTGCCGCGTCCCGAACAGTTCATCCCCGCCGGCTTTACCTCCCGCCCTAAAAGCAAATGACCAAGTACCTGGTGCTGATCGGCGACGGCATGTCGGACCTCCCCTTAAAGGAGCTTGGCGGGAAAACGCCTCTGGCCGCGGCGAAAACCCCGAATCTTGACTGGCTGGCGCGGCGCGGAACATGCGGCTGGACAGGTAATGTCCCCGCCGGCCTGGAGCCGGGTTCCGACGTCGCCGCGATGAGCATCTTCGGCTACGATCCGAAAAAATATTACACGGGGAGGGGGCCGCTGGAAGCCGCCAGCCTGGGAGTGAAGGTCAAGCGCGGCGAAGTCGCTTTCCGCTGCAACCTGGTCAGCGTGGAAAAGGGCCGGATGAAGGATTTTACCGCCGGCCATATCCCGACGGCGGAAGCCAGAAAGATCTTCAGGTTCTTGAACCAGAAACTGGGGACGAAAGACCTGCGTTTTTATCCCGGTTTGAGTTACCGCAATCTAATGGTTTTGTCACGGGTCGCGAGTCGCGAGTTGCGGGTCAAAACCACGCCGCCGCACGATATTACCGGGAAAAAGATCGGTGCTTATCTACCGCGGGGCCGCGGGAGCGAAACTCTGTTAAAGCTGATGAACGAGAGCGAGGTCCTGCTGCACAGCTTGAAAAGCAAAGCGACGCTGATCTGGCCGTGGGGGCAGGGCGGGGCGCCGCGGCTCCCCCGTTTCCGGCGGCGCTTCGGCAAGCGCGCCGCCATTATCACCGCCGTTCATTTGCTCAAGGGCCTGGGGAAAATACTCGGAATGGAGGTCATTGACGTTCCCGGAGCGACCGGTTATCTTGACACTAATTATAAAGGCAAGGCCGAATACGCGCTCAAAGCCCTGAAAGACAATGATGTGGTTTTTGTCCACGTTGAGGCGCCGGACGAGGCGGGACACGAGGGGAATATTGAGCACAAGATCAGGGCGATCGAGGATTTTGACCGGCTGGTGGCGGGGACTATCTTGGAGAAAATTCGAAATTCGAAATTCGAAATTCGAATTTTGGTACTTCCCGATCATCCGACCCCGATCAAATATATGACGCACACGGGCGAAGCTGTCCCTTTTGTTATTTATTCCGGCAGTAAGGGCCATAGGGCCATAGGGTCAAGGGTCAAGGGCTTTAACGAGAAAGAGATCGGCAGATCCAAACTCAAGATCAAAGACGGACATAAGCTGCTCGGACGCTTTTTGAAGGACGGGTTTTAGCAGGCAACGCTTCAGCCGTTGGCTTATTATAACAACAAATGATTTCATGCTCCCCAGGCTGAAGTCTGGAGGGTCAAAAAACATAAAAAATCCCCCGTACTTTTAGCGCGGGGCCCTGGAAACAGGTTTGCTTGCTAATTTGATTTAAGTTAAGATATGGCCATGAGGATCGCCATTATCGGTTTAGGCCTGATCGGCGGGTCGCTCGGCCTTGGCTTGAAAAAAGCCAACCTTCCCGACCTGAAGATCGTCGGCATCCCCCGGCGCGAGGAGACGATCGGGCAGGCGGTCGCGCTCGGCGCGATCGATGAGGGAACGACCGACCATGTCAAGGGAGTGGCTGACGCCGACCTCATCTTCATCTGCACGCCGATAAATCTTATCTTGCCCGTGATCGGCGAAATCGCGCCCGGCCTCAGGAGAGGCGCGATCGTCACCGATGTCGGCAGCTCCAAATACGAGATCGTGGCCGCGGCGGAAAAAGCGCTGCCGAAAGGGAGTTATTTTGTCGGCGGCCACCCGATGGCCGGCAAGGAGACCACAAAACTCGAAGCGGCCGAGGCCGATCTGTTCCGGGGAAAAACCTGGATCTTGACCAGAACTTCCCGCACCAGCCAGCGGGCGGCCGATAAGATCAAAGAGGTGATCGGCGGTCTGGGCTGCTCGATCATGGAAAGCGACCCCAAAACGCATGATCTGGCGGTGGCCGCGGTCAGCCATATGCCGCTGGCGGTGGCGGCCGCGCTGGTCAATGCTGTCGCCGGCGAAGCCGAAAATGAACTGATGGCCAAAACCGCCGCCTCCGGCTTCCGTGACGCCACCCGCATCGCCTCGGGCGACCCGGTCCTCGGCGTCGACATGTTCCTGACCAATAAAAAGGCGGTCCTGAAGATGATCGGCGCGTTCAAGCGGTCGCTGGCCGGCCTCGAAAAACTGATCAAGGAAAGCAGCGGCGAGAAGCTCCGCGAAGAACTGGCGAAGGCCAAGTCGTTCCGCGACAGTATCTTCGGCTCCTGACACATGAAAACCCTCAGCGTTAAAACCACTCAAGGTCTTCAGGGCAGGCTCGAAATCCCGGGCGACAAATCGATCTCCCACCGGGCGGTCATGCTGGGCGCGCTCGCCCGGGGCGAAACTGCCGTCACTAATTTTCTTTCCAGTGCCGATTGTTTGGCGACGATAGATTGTTTTAAGAAAATGGGGATTGAAATACAAAGTCAAAAGTCAAAAGTAAAAAGTAAAAATGAAGGTAGTGTTATTATAAAAGGGAAGGGATTGAAAGGATTAAGGGCGCCGGGGAAAATACTGAATGTTGGTAATTCCGGCACGACGATCAGGCTGCTCTCCGGCATTCTGGCCGGACAAAGTTTTGAGGTTAAAATAACGGGCGACGAATCGGTCCAAAAGCGGCCGATGGGCCGCATCGCCAAACCGTTGCGGCTGATGGGGGCGAGCATCGAAGGAGTTCTGCGGGACGGCGAAGTTTACGCGCCGCTCAAGATCATTGGCGGCAACCTCCAGGCGTTCGAGTATGAACTGCCGGTCGCCTCGGCGCAGGTCAAATCGGCCGTCCTGCTGGCCGGGTTGTTCGCCGGCGGCAAGACATGTGTGATCGAGAAACTGCCTTCCCGCGACCACACCGAAAGGCTGCTGGAGCACTTCGGCGCCAATTTTGAGAGGCAGGGCGAGCGACTTTCCATTGCCGGCAACTGCGAGTTTGAGGCTGCCGAGGTCGACATCCCCGGCGATATTTCTTCGGCCGCTTTCTTCCTGGTCGCCGCCCTCATTACTCCGAACTCCGAACTGCGGCTTTTGAACGTCGGCTTGAATCCGACGCGCACCGGCATCATTGACGTCCTTCACCGGATGGGAGCGGAACTGACGATCGAAAATGAGCGGATTATTTCAGCCGAGCCGCGGGCGGACCTGACGGTCAAAAGTTCGCGCTTAAAAGCGCTTAAACTCGACGGCGAGATCATCCCCCGGATCATCGACGAGATACCGATCATTGCCGTGGCGGCGACCCAGGCGGAAGGGGCGACGGAGATCAGAGGGGCCAAGGAGTTGCGGATCAAGGAAAGCGACCGGATCGCGACGGTCGCGTCGGAATTAAGCAAACTGGGCGCCCGGGTTGAACCGCTGGCAGACGGGTTGAGAATAACCGGCCCGACCGCGTTGAAGGGGGCTAAAGTGAAAAGTTACGGCGACCACCGGATCGCCATGTCGCTGGCGATCGCCGGCCTCATTGCTGAAGGTGAAACGATCATCGAAGACACTGCCTGCATCGAAACTTCTTTCCCGGGATTTGAGGCTCTTTTGGGAAGTTTAAGACGATGAAGCATCAATTCACCCACCGGGTCATTTACCAGGACACCGACGCCGAAGGGGTCGTCTACTATGCTAATTATCTCGGTTTTTTTGAACGAGGCAGGACGGAACTGTTGCGGCAGAGAGGTGCCAGCTTAAAAGAGATAAAATCAAAAGAGGGGATCGTCTTTGCTATTACTAATTTTAACTGCGACTACAAGTCCCCGGCCTTATATGACGACGAACTACAGATAACGACCGAGATCTGCGAAATTTCCGCTGTCCGGATCGTTTTTAAACAAGAAGTTTATCGAGGCAAGCAGCTGCTGGTCAGCGCCAAAGTCACCGCCTGCGCCATCGATCTCAAAAACTTCCGTCCGGTGCGGATACCGGAAGAAATCGTCGGGCTGATCGCATGAGTGCCGCGCCAATAAAGATACTCCCCGCCGACCTGGTCAACAAGATCGCCGCCGGCGAGGTCGTTGAGCGGCCGGCGTCGGTCATCAAGGAGCTGGTCGAGAACTCGATCGATGCCGGCGCGACCCAGATCATTGTCGAAGTTCAGTCGGCCGGCAAAAAAATGATGCGCGTCTCCGACAACGGCTCGGGCCTGACGCCGGACGAGATCGAGCTGGCCCTCCAGCGGCACTCGACGTCCAAATTGAGCACGCTCGACGATCTCTTTAACATCAAGACCCTGGGCTTCCGCGGCGAAGCGCTCCCCTCGATCGCCAGCGTTTCCAAAATGAAGCTCGAGCCGAACCCGGGGGGCGCCGGGTTGACGGTCACGGTCAAGGACCTTTTCTACAACACGCCGGCCAGGAAGAAATTTCTTAAAGCCGACGCGACGGAAACGGGACACATCGGCGACGTAGTCGCCAAGTATGTCCTGGCCAACCCGCAGATCGCCTTCCGCTTCACCGCCGACGGCAAACCGCTGATCTCGTCGCCCGGTTCGGGCCGGCTGGCCGACGCCGTGCTGGCGATCTACGGCGCGGAACTGCTGCGCGAGCTGGCCGCGCTTGATTACCAATTTGCCCATGGCCGGCTGTACGGCTTTACCAGCCGGCCGACCCTCTCACGGATCGACAAGAACTACGAAACGTTCTTCGTCAACAGCCGCCATATCAAGAATTTCCTCCTCAACCGGGCGCTGGAAGAGGCGTACCGGACGCTGATCCCGGCCAACCGCTATCCGGTTTGCGTCGTCTTTATTGAGATCGAGCCGGCGCAGGTCGACGTCAATGTCCACCCCGCCAAGCGGGAAGTGAAATTCGTCAATAACCAGGAGGTCATGGATGGCGTTCGGGAAGCGGTCAGGAAGGCACTGGGGGAAATTGGAAGTCAGGGTATGGGAGTGGATGCCGGTATGGAGGCTGGAAACTGGAATAATGAAGTTAGATCTTATGACCAGCTTCCAATTTCGAGTTTCCATACTGGCAGCCCTCCCCAAATCCCAACTTCCGACTTCAGACCCGAAGAAATAAATTCCGGTTCGCTGGCCCCTCTTTACCAATTCAAGAATACATATATAGTAGCCACTGACGGCGAGGAACTGGCGCTGATCGACCAGCATGCGGCGCACGAGCGGGTCCTTTATGACCAGCTAAGTCGCGAGTTGCGGGTCACGAGTCGCGAGTCGCAAGCGCTTTTAGTGCCGGAGACCATAGACCTGGGGGCGAGCGAGGCGGCGGCCCTAAAAGACAATCTCGAATATTTAAATACGCTGGGATTCGACCTGGAATCGTTCGGCCAGAACAGCTATATCCTGCGGGCGGTGCCGGCCGTTTCGGCGAAAGTCTCCGCCCGGCAGCTGCTCTTGGATATTATCGCCGACCTGCAGGCCGCCGGCCGGAGCGCGCAGATCGAAATCCGCCGGGAAAATATCAGAAAATATGTCGCCTGCCACAGCGCGATCAAGGCGGGGGATAAACTGACCAGGGTCGAGATGGAATGCTTGATCCGGGACCTTCTGGCTGCCCAAAACCCGCAGACCTGTCCCCACGGCCGCCCTACGATGGTCAAATTGACCGAGGCGGAACTGGCGAAAAGGTTTGGCCGCTAGCGGCGAAATTCCGTCGGTTGGTACTTCTCGAATCCTCGAATTATGGCTCGAATTTTCGAATAATACTCGAATTTTTTAATTAATGATAGAAAATTAGTGGATTCGTGCCCTAATTAGAGTATTCGTGAAGTAATTGGCAATAAGATTGCTGTAATTTGACAGATTATCCAGTGGTCTGTTAAGATGAAATTAAGAGGTCAATAAATTTGGCTAAAAACCTGATAATAGTTGAATCGCCCGCCAAGGCCAGGACGCTCGAGAAGTTCCTGGGCAAGGAATTTATGGTCAAGGCCAGCGGCGGCCACGTGCGCGACCTCCCGGCCAAGAAGCTGGGGATCAAGATCGAGAACGACTTCGAGCCGACCTACCAGATCATTAAAGGAAAAGAGAAGATCATCAAGGACCTGCAGGAAGCGGCCGGCAAAGCCAAGGCCATCTACCTGGCCCCTGACCCTGACCGGGAAGGGGAAGCGATCGCCTGGCACTTAAGCTTTCTTCTCGGCGCCGCCGGCAAGACCAAGCGGATCGAATTCCACGAGATCACCCGTGATGCGGTCACGGCGGCGGTCAAGCACCCCCGCAGTATCGACCTCGGCCGGGTCAACGCCCAGCAGGCGCGCCGGCTGCTCGACCGGCTGGTCGGCTACAAGCTCAGCCCGCTGCTCTGGAAGAAAGTGATGAAGGGGCTGTCGGCCGGGCGCGTCCAGTCGGTGGCGGTGCGGCTGATCTGCGAACGGGAAGAGCTGATCGGCAAGTTCAAGAAAGAAGAATACTGGGACATCCTGGCGAGTTACCAGAGCAGCAGCGGCGCCGAGTTCGGCGCCAAGCTGGTCGCGAAAGGCGAAGCGCCGCTCGGCGTCCGGCCGAAAGAAAAAGGCCAGGTCATCGGTTCCGAAGCGGAAGCCCGGCGGATCGTCGACGAACTTAAGAAGTCAAACCATGCGGTCAAAGAGGTCAGGAAAAAAGAGCAGAGGCGGTATCCCGCGCCGCCGTTTATCACCAGCACGCTGCAGCAGGACGCCGCCCGCAAGCTTGGCTTTTCGGCCAAGAAAACGATGGTCCTGGCGCAAAAGCTTTACGAAGGCGAGGAACTGAAAGGGGAAGGGCGCGTCGGCCTGATCACTTACATGCGCACCGACTCGGTCCGCATCGCGCACGAAGCGGAAGCGGAGGTCAGGAAGTATATCGCCGGCAGTTTTGGCGCGCGATTTTTGCCGCCCGCGCCGATCAGATATAAGAAAAAGAAGCAGGCCCAGGACGCCCACGAAGCGATCCGACCGACCTCGGCCGCCCGTGCGCCGGAAAAGGTCAAGGAGAGCCTGAAGGGGGACGAATTCAAGCTTTACGAGCTGATCTGGAAGCGGTTCGTCGCCTGCCAGATGGAAGCGGCGGTCCTCGATCAAACTTCCGTCGACATCAAAGCGGGGGAATACATTTTGCGAGCGACCGGTTCGGTCGTGAAATTCGACGGGTTCCTCAAGCTTTATGAAGAGAGCACCGATGAGGCCGCCGAAGAAGCAGCCGGCCTCCTGCCCGAGCTGAAAGAGGCGGAACCGCTGAAACAGCTGAAGATCGGCCCCCAGCAGCATTTCACCGAACCGCCGCCGCGCTACACCGAGGCCTCGCTCGTCAAGGAACTTGAGCAGAAAGGGATCGGCCGGCCGTCGACCTATGCCCCGATCATTTCGACGATCCAGGAGCGGGGCTACGTCACCAAAGAAGGAAAAGCGCTCAAGCCGACGGAGATCGGCCAGACGACCAACCGCCTGCTGGTCAAGAGCTTCCCCAAGATCATGGACGTCAAATTCACCGCCCAGATGGAGGACATGCTGGACGAGATCATCGAAAGCAAGATCAACTGGGTCGAAGTGCTGAAAGAATTTTACGCCCCTTTCAAACTGGCGCTGGACGAGGCCGAGGTCAAGATGGAAAAAGTCAAGAAAGAAATTATGACCGACGAGCTCTGCCCGAAGTGCGGCAGCCGCCTGGTCATCAGGCAGGGACGCTACGGCGAGTTCATGGCCTGCTCGACCTATCCCAAATGTAAATTCACCAAGAACACGCCGGCCGAGGAGGCCAAAGCCAAGGCGATCCAGGAGATCTGCGAAAAGTGCGGCAAGCCGATGGTCCTGAAACGGGGACGCTACGGCGAATTCCTGGCTTGCTCCGGTTATCCCAATTGCAAGAATATCAAGCCGATCCTGAAAAAACTCGATGCCAAGTGCCCCAAGTGCTCCGGCGACCTGGTCGAACGCCGGACCAGGAAAGGAAAACTGTTCTTCAGCTGCATCAATTATCCGAAATGCGACTTTGCCACCTGGCAGCGGCCGGGGAAAAGCGAGCCGCCGAAAGACAAGGAGCAGTGATGTCCAAAGATTTTCTGACCCGAAATCTCGGCCTCAAACTCTCGGCGCTGGCCCTGGCGGTCGTTCTCTGGCTGGTGGCCCGCCTCTGGCTGGTTAAATAGCATAATGCGCGAGATCAAGCGGCTGCGCGAGATGTACCTCTATTCCCTCAAGGCCAAGTCACACGGCAAGAAGGTCGGTTTCGTGCCGACGATGGGGGCGCTGCACGAGGGGCATCTCTCGCTGGTCGAGGAGGCGAAGCGGCGCTGCGACATCGTCGTCGTCAGCATCTTTGTCAACCCGCTGCAGTTCGCCCCGAGCGAGGATTTCGCCCGCTACCCGCGCAACCTGCGCCGCGACAGGCAGCTGCTCAAGAATTTTGGAGTTGACGTTCTTTTCCTGCCGGACGCCGGCCAGCTCTATCCGCCCGGCTTTAAAACTTTTGTCGAGGTCGAATCGCTTCCGAAAAAAATGTGCGGCCGGACGCGCCCCACCCATTTCCGCGGGGTGACGACGGTGGTGGCCAAGCTGTTCTCGCTCGTTAACCCGGACCTGGCCTTTTTTGGCGAAAAAGATTTTCAGCAGCAGCGGATTATCAGGCAGATGGCGGCCGATCTCAACCTGCCGGTCGAGGTCGTTGCCCTGCCCACAGTGCGCGAGTTCGACGGCTTGGCCATGAGTTCCCGCAACGCCTATCTGAATCCGCGGGAGCGCAAAGCGGCCCCGGTCCTCTACCGGGCCTTGAGCCTGGCCCAGCGGGAGGTCCAGGGGGGCGAGCGCGACGTCAACAAGATCCTTTTCCGGCTCCGCTCGCTGATCGGCAGCGAACCGCTTGTCCGGCTCGATTACCTGCTGGCGGTTGATCCGGAGACGCTCCAGGAAGTCAAGCAGTTCAAGGGCAAGGTGCTCTTTGCGCTGGCGGCGTATATCGGCAAAACGCGGCTGATCGATAATGTAGTTGTCGGATAGCTTAATGATGGGGGTTGGGGACAGGGGAGGAGGCAGGCGGATGAAGCGGCGGGGTTTCACCCTGATTGAATTGACGGTGACGCTGGGGCTGGTTGGCATCGCGATCCTCATATCTTTCCCTTCTCTTGCGGCCTTTCGCGAGCGGGTTAATCTTGAAACGGCCGCCCGGCTGATAGTTTCCGATTTAAAGCGGACACAAGCCAGAGCGCTAAGCTCGGGGGAAGAAGCCGCCTGTAGTCCGCTCGGCGCCCGGCGCTTCATTTTTGCCGCTTCGGGCGCGACACCGCCCGGCGGCTCGGGCACGCTTTTCCTGCCCGGCCGCTCGGGGCGCGGCCGCAGCGTGATCGTTTCGTCGGCGGGGAGGGTCAGGTTTGAATAGGCGGGGCTTTACTTTGCTTGAGCTGCTGATCGCTGCCGCGCTGTTTTTGGCGGCCTTATCGTCTTTTGTTTTCGTTTTAAAAAACTCGGCGGCGCACCTCACCAGGGCGCACGCCAGAGCCAAGGAACTTTACGGGATTCGCAGCGAGCTGGAGCGGTTGCAGCGGCTCGCTTTTTCCGCCCTGCCGGCGGCCGCTTCCGGCGAAACGCAAGTCACGCCGGTCGCCGCCGACCTTTGCCTGGTCCGCGTCAAAACTTTTTATACTTTGCGGAGCAAATACTGATGAGGCGCGGTTTTACGCTGATCGAACTGGTCATCGCCCTGACGCTGCTGATGTTTTTGGCCGGCGTCATGTTCCCGGCGTTCGCCCGGAGTTTCCGGAACTGGCGCAAGCTTGCGGCGCGGTCCGGCGACCTGCAAACGCGGCTGATCGTGGCCGAACGTCTGTGCCGTGAGATCAGGTCGGCCACGCTCCTGGCCGCCTCCGGTTCCGACGAGGTCTTTTTGCGGCTTGGGGGCGAGACCATAAGTTACAAGCTGGTCGGCAATAAAGTGCGCAGGAAAAAAGGAGCGAGCTCGGCTTATCTGACGACGGACAACGAAGTCAGGCGGCTGGCTTTTGCCTATTTGTCCGACGGCCGGGTGGCGGTCGCGCTCGACGACCTGGCCTTCAGCGCGGCGGGGCGGAATTAGATGATAAGCCGTCCGGGGGCCGCCTTGCTGATCGCGGTCATTTTGGCCGGACTGCTGCTCGGCCTGGCTGTAATTGCCGCGAAAATAGTTTATAATAGTTGCGCGACCGAAGATTTGCTGGACCGGCGGGAGCGCGCTTTCTGGCTGGCGACCGCCGGGTTAGAGCAGGGGAAAGCCGGGCTGGCGCGCGATCCAGACTGGTACACCGACCTCCCCCACGCGCCGGCCGATGACAAACAATGGTTGCAACTGGCGGCGCGCGGCACAGGCGGGGCGCTTCCCGGCGGTACGTTCAAGCTGGTCCGCGAGCGGGGGATGCCAAGGCTCTATTGCCTCGGGTCGTCCGGCCGGGGGCGAGTTATTTTGAAACTGACTTTTCAGGCCGGGCCGTTCAAGAGTTTGAGCTGGGCAGAATTATAAAGGAGCAACAATGAATTATTTGATCATGGCGGTCTCGGTCGGCTTGGCGATCGCGGGACAATTATTAATGAAGCGGGGAATGATATCATTCGGGACGTTTCCGGTCAGCCAGCTGGCGATCAATGTCATTCCGATGTTCCTCAATCCCTGGGTCTTTATCGGCCTGGCCTGTTTCGGCCTATCGTCGGTCTTCTGGCTGGTCGTCCTCTCCCGGATGGAATTAAGTTTAGTTTATCCAATGGTCAGTGTCGCTTACGTTGTCGTGGCGCTCCTGTCCTGGTATTTCTTCAAAGAAAACCTGACGCTGGTCCGCTGGGCCGGTATAGCGGTAATCGTCCTCGGAGTGATCCTGATCTCGCGGTCTTAATTAATCTTCTTTGTAGTACTTGGTGAAGTCTTCGGGGCGCAGGTTCTCAATGAAGTCTTTGAATTTTTTGGTCTCCTCGGCGTCTTTCTCCGAATTGACCAGCTTGGCCTGCATCATGACGGTTTCCGCGACGAAGATCGGCAGATGGCCGCGCACCGCCAGCGCGATCGCGTCGGAAGGGCGCGCGTCAAGGCTGACGGTTTTCCCGTCCTTGATCTCGCATTCGATCAGTGCGTAAAAGGTGCCGTCCTTGACGTCGTTAATGACGATCCGCTGCAGCTTGCCGCCCAGGCTTTCGATCGCGTTCTTGAGCAGGTCGTGGGTCATCGGGCGGGGCGGCTGAACCCCCTGCAATTCCATGGCGATCGCCGCGGCCTCGAAAACGCCGATCCAGATGGGGAGAAAGTTCAACTCTTCCTGGTCGCGCAGGAGGACGATTGGCGAGAGGTTGCGGGGATCAAAACCGAGTCCGCCGACCTGCAGCTCGATCATTGCGTCCTGACTGACTCGACAATCTTGGTGAAGGCGGCAAGATCGTTGACGGCCAGGTCGGCGAGCACTTTGCGGTCGAGCTTGATATTGGCCAGCTTCAGCTTGTGGATCAATTCGTTGTATTTCATCCCCAGACCGCGGGCGGCGGCGTTGATCCTTGTCGACCAGAGCCGGCGCATCTGCCCTTTTTTCTTCCGGCGATCGACGGTGGCGTGCCGCATGGCCTTGAAAACGGCGGTCTTGGCCCGCCTGATCTGCGTCCCGACGGTGTGCCGGAAGCCCTTGGCCCGCTTGAGGATCTTTTTCCGCTTGCGGCGGGCGACGAAGCCGCGTTTGACCCTAACCACTGGCCCCTCCCGGTATCATGGCCAGCACCCGGCGCGCGTCAGCGGGGGAGACGACCGATTTCCTTTTCAGCCGGCGGCGCTGGGCCGGCGATTTCCATTCGAGCAGGTGGCGCAGCTTGGCGTGCCGGCGCAACACTTTGCCCGATTTCTTGATCACAAACCTTTTAGCGGCCGCTCTTCTTGTCTTTTGTTTCGGCATAATCCTTCACTTTTTGGGGGACAGCATCAGGTTCAGGTTCCGCCCCTCCATCTTGGGAGGCGCTTCGGCCTTGGCGGCCTCCCCCAGGACGCCGAGGAAGCGCTCCAGCAGCCTGTGCCCCAGCTCTTTGTGCGCCATTTCCCGTCCCCGGAACATGATATTGACCTTGACCTTAAAGCCTTTCTCCAGCAGTTCCCTTGTCTTCAGGGCCCGGACGTCAAAATCATGCTGGGCGATCTTGGGCGAAAGCTTGATCTCCTTGGTGAGCCCGCCCTTGGACGACCGGCGAGCTTCCTTCTCTTTTTTCTGGAGCTCGTACCGCAACTTGCCGTAATCGGCGATACGCGCCACAGGCGGCTTGGAGGCCGGCGCGATCAGCACAAGGTCGAACCCGCGTTCCCGGGCGAGCTTCAGGGCTTCGGGGGTGGCAACGATGCCCAGCTGTTTGTTCGTTTCGTCGATGAGCCGGACTTCCTTCGCCCAAATCCGCTCGTTTATCGAATAGTCCCTAATACTTAGCCCCCATCATTGGCTACATTATAACTCATCTTGGACTTCAGGTCAAAAAGAAAATCGCGGAGAGATTTGGCTCCCAGGTCGCCCCTGGCCCGCTCCCTGACGGCGACCGTGCCGCTCGTTTGCTCCTTCTCGCCGACGATCAGCATATAAGGGATTTTCTGCATCTGGGCGTCGCGGATCTTGGCGCCGATCTTCTCGCCGCGGCGGTCGACCTCGACCCTGACGTTGTTGTCATGCAATTCCCGAGCGATCTTTTCCGCGTAATCGAGGGATTTTTCGGAGATCGGCAGGACGGCGACCTGCACCGGCGCCAGCCAGACGGGGAAAGCGCCGCCGTAATTTTCGATCAGGGCGCCGATGAACCGCTCGAGGCTCCCCAAGATCGCGCGATGGACCATGACAGGCGTTTTCTGCTGGCCGTTCTCATCGGTATAAGTCAGGTCGAAACGCGCGGGCAGGTTAAAATCGACCTGGACGGTCGGCCCCTGCCACTCGCGGCCGAGCGAATCTTTGAGCTTGACGTCGATCTTCGGCCCGTAAAAAACGCCGGCGCCGGCGTCAATCTCAAAGGGCAAGTTATGATCCTGCAAGGCTTTCTCCAGCACGGCGGTCGCCCGCTCCCAGCTCTCCGGCGTTCCGGCGAAATGTTCGGGGCGGGTCGAGAGGTTGATCCTGAACTCGAAGCCGAAGACTTTCATGACGAAAATGATGAAGTCGATGATGTCGATGATCTCGGCTTCCAGCTGGTCCTCACGGCAGAAAATATGGGCGTCGTCCTGGGTAAAGCCGCGGACCCGGAGCAAGCCGTGGAGAACGCCCGATTTTTCATAACGGTAAACGGTCCCCAGCTCGAAATAGCGGATCGGCAGGTCGCGGTAACTCCTGGTCTTCCGCTTGAAGATCAGGATGTGGCCGGGGCAGTTCATCGGCTTGACGACGTATTCCTGCTCGTCGATCTTCATGAAATACATGTTCTCGCGGTAATAGTTGCTGTGGCCGGAGGTGTTCCAGAGGTCGATCTTGGCGAGGTGGGGGATCGTGACGAATTCGTAACCCCGCTTTTTATTTTCGGCTTTTAGGAAATCCTCGATGATCCCGCGCAGGACCGCCCCTTTGGGATGCCAGTAGACCAGCCCGGTGCCGGCCTCTTCGTGGATGGAAAAAAGGTCAAGCTCGCGGCCGAGCTTGCGATGGTCCCTCTTCTTGGCCTCTTCCAGGTTCTTCAGGTGTTCGTCCAGCTCTTTTTGCGAAGGGAAAACGGTGCCGTAGATCCGCTGCATCATCGGGTTCGTTTCTATCCCGTGCCAGTAGGCGCCGGCAATGGAGAGGAGCTTGAAAGCTTTGATCTGGCCGGTATGCTCGAGGTGCGGGCCGCGGCAAAGGTCGAGAAAATCGCCGCTCTTGTAAAGTGAGACTTTGTCCGCTTCGATCTCTTTTAACAGCTCGGCTTTATACTTTTCACCGCGTTCCTCAAACAGCGCGATCGCTTTCTCTTTGGCGATCTCCTGCCGTTCGAATTTATGCTCTTTTTTGATGAGCTCCCGCATTTTGGCCTCGATCTTGGGGAGGTCTTCGGGAGTGATCTGCTGGGGGAGGTCGAAATCGTAGTAAAAACCGTTCTCGATCGCCGGCCCGATCCCCAGTTTGACCCCAGGGAAGAGCTCCTGGACAGCGTGAGCCATCACATGGGAGGTGGAGTGGCGCAATATCTCCAGGTCGGTATCTTTCGTCGTCATGTGATAATTATATCACAGAAAAGACGAGGGATTTACGAGCGGGCCTAAAGAGACAATTCAGTCGGCATCGAAATATTAAGGAGTTTCTTCCTTTATCATTAATGAATTCCATTCATCGGGAGGGATCGACTGTCTAATCTTATCGAAAAATCCATCCATTTCTTCCCGGGAACCGACTTTGAGAAACAGGCCCTTAGTTTCCGGCCGGTCGCATTTTGGTGCTGATTCAACAAAAACGAAGTATGATCCTTTATCTATTTTCCCTAAAACTTTACCGTCGGCAGTGATATCGCCGGTTTCTTCATTGATGTCGCCAATAGGAGTACGCTCTTCTGATGGGTCATCCGAGCGATAAACTTCGTTTTTTGTTCCGAAGAAACCGGCCCTTTCACCGCTCCTGGAGACAAAATCTAATGAACTGTTGTCGGCGTCGGCAAAGTTGGTTTGCATATAACCAAGATGGCCGCCCGCAGGGTCGAATACGCCGTAGTATGTTTGGTTCTTTAATATTTCTAAGGGGTTATCCCCGGCATACAGGTAAATATAGCCGAGGGACCGATCGCCATCTCTTAGTTCAAATTCCAAATGTTTTATACTATAGTCGTTCCCCACGGATGACTTGGAAGCTCCCGAGGGATCAGGGCAAACTCCGTTAGTGGAGGCTTTAATCTTGGCCCGACTGGAAATTTCAGTGAAAGCGACCTGGCTGTCATTTAACCCGGATAGAAGTTGGCTTAATTCATTTGTTGGCTGTGGTGTCGGCGGGATCTCTTCCGGAGTTAGAGTGTTTTTCAAATCAAGTTTTGGCCCGCTGTCAAATATTGGGCCAACCCTCATCCTCTCGCCCAGTCTTGCTAAAGCGTCGCGTTGGGCCGGCTTAAATATTGCTTCTGACGCAGGTTGAGTTGTGGGCGGAGGGACAACCTTTTTGGTTGACCTGCATATCATATAGCCAGATAAGGCTGAGGCGATTCCCAGCCCGATGACCCATCTTTTGTAACTATGCGACGCTTGAATCGGCATTAATGCTTTCTCCTATGTTGAAGCTCTTACGCTCGTTTCCATATGATTATCGTCAAATGTTGGGCGGAATTTCACGGAAAAACAAAGAGGGAAGGAGGAATTAGCGGCTAATTTCAGCCCGCGCCCATTCGTTGGCGGTGAGGATATCCCCATCCTTTCCTTTTATTTTGCATTTTCACTGAAATTTTTCAGGACTGGTAAAGATATACATCTGTAAGATAGCCGTTAAGCGGGAAGGAGGAATGTAAATATGGGTATAAGTACGAGCCAAACAATAAAGATGTGGCATTTTCGGGCCTCAATGCAAGCACTTCCCCGGTTGCCATTCCCCCAGCTTGCCGGAGTTCGTTTAAGTGTCATCAGCGATAAGGGGCAAGATTTGGTCAGGATGGGCTTGGACATGGTCAAGGTGGCCGGGAGAGCGATAATGAAAATGAAAAACAGGAACCGGAGTGTCACAACGCCGGGGGTCACTTTGGGGGATTATCTTAGGAATTACGATATTAATTCAAAGCCGCCCCTGTTGATCGAGGCAACTCTCACAAGAGAAAAAGGAGGTTGCCAGGTTTCCCTGCAGCTTTCAGCCAAACATTGCGAAACACACACTTTTGTTTACAGGGTGACTGACAAAGAGTTGAGGAAGAATCCGGCTGACTAGCGAGTAAACGGTTCTCTCGCCCAGCGGTCGGCGGGGTGGAAGGCGTAGCCGAGTATAAGAAGGAGGAGACAAGATAAAGATGAATGTGTCGACTTTTGCCGGGAGCCCTAGGATTCACGTGGTTAATCCTTACATGAGATGTGAGGGGCGGTGCTTTATAAAGCATGATACGCTTCCCCCAATCATTCAAAAGATCGGGTGGTCCTTCAGTATTACGATTTTGAATGAGAGGGGCAAATCGATCATCGGGGACCCGAACGCCCGCAAGATCGTCTTTGGGGCATTGAGACAATTGAACCCGCAGAGCGTTAGCGTTTGGGGATCGGGAAAGGTGCGGCTGGGAGAATATCTGTCCCGACATAGCAGGGATGATTTTTTCATTGAAGCGTGGGTCGAGTATCTGGAAGGCGTTCCCAGTAAGGTCATTTTTCGCTTTGACGAGGGTTGGATGGATGTTTACCCGGTGGAGTTGTCAAGTCCGGCGATAAAAAAGAAGAGGGCCGAGATCGAGGCCAGAGTGGCCAGGGCCACGGAAGCCGCCCTGGCGAAACCGATCGATCATTTTGTTTTCGGCCCGGACAAGGACGACGCCGGCATAATCCTTCCCGACCATATTAGCATGAGCAGGGTATCCAGCCTCTTTGATAGGAATTGGCAAGACATGCGTCTGTGGCTCAATGGTTGGGAAGGCAAGCCCTATAACGAAGTCAATACAGCACTGGCAACGGTATTAACGGGGCTGAACAATTTGAGTTATGACGACCAGAACTATATCGGGACGGGCGATACACTGCATGACCTGCTCCGCGATGCAAGATTGGGCGGTTGGGAGCTTAAGATGCGGGCGGCGATCGATGACAGGAATCGCCGGGTCAGGTTTGATATCAGCAATGGACGAGATAGATTTGTGTTTTTCGGCGACCTATAGGCCGAAAATATTCCGCGCTTCGCGGTCGGCGGCCAGAATTTCTTCTAAATTAGCAGCTTCTTTGTTCTGGTGTTTGTCCAGGACCGCCTTGATCTTGGCCGGTATCTGGTCAAAGTTAAACTTCCCCTTCAGGAATTGGCTGACCGCCTCTTCATTAACCGCATTTAACACGGCAGGCAGTGTTCCCTTTGCTTTCCCCGCGTCATAAGCGTATTGCAGGCAGGGAAACTTTGTCAGCTCGGGCTTCTGGAAGGTCAGCCCGGCGACTTTGGTCAGGTCGAGGCGCCCCCAGTGATTCGCCTGCCGTTCCTCTTCTAATAACGCGTATTGGATAGGGACCCGCATGTCGGGCGCGCCGAGCTGGGCTTTGAGCGAGCCGTCGACAAACTCGACCATCGAGTGGATGATGCTCTCCGGGTGGATGACGACCTCGATATTGGCGTAATCGATCCCGAAGAGAAAATGCGCTTCGATCACTTCGAACCCTTTGTTCATCAGGGTGGCGGAATCGATCGTGATCTTCGGGCCCATCTTCCAGGTCGGGTGCTTGAGCGCTTCCTTGGCGGTCAGCTGGGCGAACTTCTCGGCGGGGGTTTTCAGGAACGGCCCGCCCGAAGCGGTCAGGATCAGTTTCCTGACAGTTTTCTTATCTTCGCCGCGCAAACACTGCGCGATCGCGCTGTGCTCCGAATCGATCGGGAAGAGCTTGACGCCCGCCGCCTTCACTTCGTTCATGAAAAGCTCGCCGGCGGCGACCAGCACTTCCTTGGTGGCGAGCGCGATATCTTTCTTCAGCTTGACGGCCGCCAGCGCGGCGGAGAGGGCGAGCGAGCCCGGAATAGCGACCAGAACGGTCTTGGCGTCCGCAACGGTGGCGACCTTCATCAGGCCGTCCGTGCCGGTGTAAATCTCGACTTTGGCCCCGGCCAGCTTGGCTTCGACTTTGGCCTTTACGTCATCGTTGAGAACGGAGATCAGGCGGGGCTGGAACTTTTTTACTTGTTCGGCGATCAGGTCAACTTCGTCCTTGGCGGCAAAAGCGGCGACGCGCAGGCGGCTCGGGAAGATCGAAACGACCTCGAGCGCCTGTTTGCCGATCGAGCCGGTGGAGCCGAGGATGGCGAGCGCTTTTTTCATGGCAATTTATATTAGCATATATTATATCTGAAATCACCGCTAAGAAATAACGATAATAATATGGTGGAACCAGGAAAAAGGAGAAAGATCGAATGACTTTTAACTCGGCTTTTAGATTGGCTCCGCTGCCCGCCGGCAAACAAGTAATGAAGCAAGCCTTCCTGGAGCGTGCCCGGGCGGCGCAATACAAGAATTATCGCTCGCCCTGGATACCGGTGACGGACGCTAACCGGGCCAGGCTGCAAAAGGGGGACCTGATCATTAACGCCGCCGGTTTGGAAGACGTCCACGGGGAGCCGCGCCCGTTGAACCTGGTCGAAAATGGAGAGATCAAAAAACAAATAATCAGTAAAGACGAAAGACGGAGACTGCCGAGGCTGGTGTGGGTTGATTCTCCTGCCGAACAGCGGGCGCATCTTGAGCATAATCCTTTTAGAAGAGTTCACGAGCTTTATTCCAGAGAGGTTGCCGGGCTGCTTAAAGCCAGCGCGTCCCGGGGGCGTAATTTAGTCGCCGAGGTTGCCTTCCCGATCTTTCATGAAACATCGCTGGGGAATGCCGGTGATTTGCTGAAAAACGGGATCAATTATCTGGACGTTTGGGGAAGAAGGTCGCCTCTATTCGGGTACTGCTTTTACGCCGGCCGGGAGCGGGGAACAACTTCAGGCCGGGGCATGCAGCAAGGAGCGGTGGTGGAGATATTGGCGGCGCCTGATTTGCCAGCCCGGACGGTTGATTTTACTTCTTTTCTGCCGGCCGTTGATCTGTGTGCTTTTATCATCTATCCGGGTAATTACGATCGGGACAACCTATTGCCGATGGTGAGCGGGAAAACCGGCGGGGCGAATGTTTACTGGCTCAGTTCGTTCTGCGCGGAACTGGGGGCGTCCTCGTTAAGTGACGAACGCAGCGTTTATATATTCGATTCTTTTGAAGCGTACAGACCGGCAAGAATAATTTAACTCTGGCTTTCTTCCCCGTTGTGATAATAGTCCCAGATAATTTTAACGATAAATCCGGCGATGGCGATCCCGGCCGCGATATCCAGATAATGCCCGTACTCCCGGATGACCATCCAGTTGCTTCCCAAAACGAAACCGAGATAAGTCAGGGCAAAACACCACGGCAGCGAACCTAAAAAAGAGTAAATGGCGAACTTAACGAACGGCATCTCCGCCACGCCGGCCGGCAGGGAAATAAAGGTCCTGATGACCGGCAGGTTCCGCGACAGGAAAACGGAGAAGTCGCCCCATCTGGCGAAGAATTTTTCCGCGTGATGGACCTCTTTCTCCTTGACGAAGAAATACTTGCCGTATTTGAGGATGAACGGGCGCCCCCCATAATAACCAATGGTGTAGGTGATGACGGCGCCGATCAGGTTGCCGAAAGCGCCGGCCAGAGTCACCAGCCAGAGATTAAGCTTGCCGGCCGAAACAAGAAACCCGGAGAACGGCATAATGATCTCGGAAGGGATCGGGATGCAGGCCGATTCAAAGATCATTAAGACGGCCACGCCCAGGTAGCCGACCGCCGAGACCGTTCCGGTCACGAAAGCGACGATCAGGTCGATCAGGTGAGCGATCAAGGCTTTTTACTGGAGATGATGATTGATTTGAGCACGATATCGGTATTCGGCCGGTCGTTAGCGCCACGCGGAGCGTTCGCGATCTTTTCGACCACGTTCTGCCCCTTGATCACCTGGCCGAAGATCGTATGATGGCCGTTGAGCCAGGGGGTCTTGGCTACGGTAATGAAGAACTGGCTGCCGTTGGTGGCGGGGCCGGCGTTCGCCATGGCCAGGCGGCCGACCCGGTCAAATGTCACCTTGTCGGAGAATTCGTCGCCGAATTTATAACCGGGCCCGCCGGTCCCGTTGCCGAGCGGGTCGCCCCCCTGGATCATGAAATTGGGGATGACGCGGTGGAAAATGGTGCCGCTGTAAAGCGGCCGCTTGACGATCTCTTTCGTTTTCGGGTCTTCCCACGGCTGTTCGCCCCTGGCCAGGCCGATAAAATTCCGCACCGTCATGGGGGCGACGTCGGGATAGAGTTCACAGACGATCTTGCCGAGCGAAGTATCGAAGGCCGCGTAGAGTTTTTCCATTTTTCTTTTTCCTTCCGCTGCGGCGGCAATTAAGGCGAAACTGATGAGAATTAATAATAGCTTTTTCATTAATTCGTCATTCGAAATTCGACATTCGTCATTTCTTTTTGAGCCACGGCATCATGCCGCGCAATTTTTCGCCGACCTTCTCGATCAGGTGCTCGCGGTCTTTTTTGAGCAGGGCAAGGAAGACCGGCCGGCCGGCCTGGTTCTCGGTGATCCATTCCTTGGCGAACGAGCCGTTCTGGATCCGGTCGAGGACGAATTTCATCTTCTGCTTGACGCCGCCGTCGATCAGGTACGGCCCGACGGTGATGTCGCCGTATTTGGCGGTATTGGAGATGGCGGCGCGCATCCCGTAGATCCCTTTCTCGTACATCAGATCGACGATCAGCTTGAGCTCGTGCATGCATTCAAAATAAGCCATTTCGGGCTGGTAACCGGCTTCCACCAGCGTCTCGAAGCCGGCCTTGACCAGGGCGGTGCAGCCGCCGCAGAGGACCGCCTGCTCGCCGAAGAGGTCAGTCTCGGTCTCTTCCCGGAAAGTCGTTTCGAAAACGCCGGCCTTGGTCCCGCCGATCCCCTTGGCGTAGGCGAGCGCGGTCTCCTTGGCCTTGCCGGAGGCGTCCTGGAAGATGGCGATCAGCGCGGGAACCCCGGCGCCATCCTCATACATTTTCCTGACCATCGGCCCCGGGCCTTTGGGGGCGACCATGATCACGTCGATCGAGGCAGGGGGGACGATCTGGTGGAAGTGGATATTGAAGCCATGGGAGAACATGAGGGTCTTCCCCTTCTTCATGTGCTTGGCGATCACCGATTTATAGACCGAGGCTTGTAGCTCATCGGGGATGAGCATCTGGATAATGTCGCCCTGCTCGGCGGCGGCCTCGGCGGTCATCGGCTTAAAGCCGGCCTTGACCGCCCGGTCCCAGTTCGGCGTCCCTTCGACCTCGGCGACGATCACGTCGAGGCCGCTCTCCTTCAAATTCTGCGCCTGGGCGTGCCCCTGCGAGCCGAAGCCGATCACCGCGATCGTTTTGTTCTTTAATACCTTGAGGTCCGCGTCCTTGTCATAATAAACTTTGGCCATGATCTATCCCCTCCTGAATTCGGTCAATTTTTGATATTGTAGCAAAAAAATCCGTCCGGGTAAAGCGGGGCAGAGGTGGAGTTCCCCCAGAATTTGGCCAAGCGCAAAGGAGACAAAACCACACACTAAAGTGTGTGGAATTTTATCATCGCTATAATTCCCCAGACTTTAGTCTGGGGTTTCAATTACTTTTCTCGGCGGAACCACCGTTTCCACTTCTTATTCTTCGGTTTTTCTCGGTGCTACAACAATTACTTAGCGGGGCCGACTAAATTTTGGGGAATGTCCTGGGCCAGGGCAAGTGGCAAACAACGCAAGTTTGCCCGCTTGAGGAACGATTATTATTATAGTTGGGGAAGCTTGATCCTTCGGCCTTAATTTTGGAGGTAATATGGAAGGAAGCATCAGCGGCCTCGGGCCTAAACTAAGAAAGTTTTATTGGGATAATCCCTACGCCGAGAAACAGGCCGGAGATGCCAAGGGTCGCTTAGGGAAATTCTATACAGAGAACCCTTACGCCGAGAAACAAACCGGAGAGGAACAGGCCG
>JAFGHC010000018.1 GCA_016939335.1 Candidatus Saganbacteria bacterium | reverse complement strand
ATTTCGCAGTTTGCTGTTATCTTTGAAGGGAGGGTGATGCTGGATATATGAGGCTCACCCGTTTACACAGTTAGTTTTACACTCTCTAAGATAAATATTATCTTCGTCTCCCAGGTTAAGATTCTGTAGTGGCTTCTCAATGCTTTCAATAAAAGGGTGCACTAATTCGTTGCGAATGACCTTAGCTGCTTCTTCTACTGAATTGGTAAGGGCAACATCATATTCTTTTGCATATAGGGTGCCTGCTTTTTCAATTTCAGAGGCGATTTTGTCTGTAATAGCATTAATTTGAGCTTGGTCAATCTTACTAACCTGAAGCTTAATTAAATCAAGCAGATTTTTAGGCAGGTTTGTTTTATAAGCACCTTTATCAATTTTATTTAATAGGTCTTTATCAAAGCCTTTATCAACTAACTTTAGAGCTAATTTATTAAAAGAGGGATATTTGTGAAGACTCAAGCCAACAAGTAGGTTGTCATTATTTCTGAACGTAATACTACGCCTCGGGAACCTGCGTTTATGGAAATCCGTCTCTAAGAAATCCATAAAATATTTGGCTACTTCTCTAATGAAGGCCAAACTACCCGTGCGATTTGCCTTTTTATCGCTTCTCATTTCAGCAATCATAAAGATGACTACTATTTTATCACTATTTTAATGCGTAAGCTAAGAAATAACTTATACAAACGCCAATTATTGAAAGGTATACTATATATTTAAGCACGAATTTGATGGGCAGGGGCTTTAATTAAGTATACCTTCTCTCCCTTTAATATTACTAACATTACCAGTTCGGTCAACGGCAGTAATCTTGCCTATAGTTACTACAGGCTCAAATCGCCTTTCCCCCTGTGTTGTTCCAGTTCTGGTTCAGTGTTCGGTTCTGAGTCAGTGTGACGAGCGTCAGCTCATATTGTTTATAGTCTTATTTCTCTGTTATTCATAATCTTATTCATATAGTTCTTATTTGACTACGGCAAAAAGCCCCCATAGGGGTGGTTTTCGCCCCCCCTAATAATCATTTTGTTGGGTGGAATTTGCCCCCCTTACTTCCCCTGTTGACCCTCTCAATAAGGATAGCTATTTCGTTCGAGCTTAAGCGTTTGTCCTGCTTTATCTCCTGTGTCAGGTTACGAGCAGCATCCTTAGTCATTCCTTGCTCAACCTCACCTAATAAAGGATGCATCTCTCTTACCTGATGGCATCGCTCTATACAATGCCCGCTAATTGAGCATATTTCGCATTTAGGAGACTTAGAACTATAGCACCCAAGACACTTGCCCCCCTCAAGAAGGTCCTCTATATACCCTTCAGGCGGCACTTCTAATAGGGCATAGGTGGTGCACCTTCCGATTGTGCCGGGGAAATAGTCTATTAGGCCAATTTCTTTAAGCTTCTTCCTTGAATCCTTACAAATATCTTCCGATATACAGAATTCTTCATTAAATATCTTATCGGATAAATAGAACGGGTTCCCTTTGCGATTAGCCTTCTGAAATAAGGCAGAGGCGAAACAAATATTCCCGTTACTTAATCTAAGGGACTTCTTCCCGGTTCTTTCAGCATATATATACACCTTCTTTCTTAGCTCTGAAAGCCTATGCGATACCGGGAAATCATTGTATTGCCTTGTCTTCCTTTTTTTGCCTTTTCCAGGGCCATATTTTGCCTTAAACGATGCTAATGTGTTGCTCATATAATAATCTCCTCATATAAAGATTCGGAACCATAGCTGTTAATAGTTAAAGGTCATACTTTTCAACCTCTTCAGGCTGTCGATGAAACCAGCTATATCAAGTTTTAGCTCCCTGTTACAAAACTTCCTTATAGTTTCATCCCTTTCTTTGTTGTCAATGAAGCAAAAGATACACCTTCTCCCATCGGGCTCAATGGTGGATATCTTAAGGCCGCAGGAATACAGCACGGCGGCCAAATAGAGGTCGGTTGTTTTGAATATATTCATACAACGCCCCCTAATCCGAGCAGAAGGCGATTACTTTTTCGCCCTTGACGGTAAATCTGCGGATTTTGTCGCAAGTAATCCTGGGTGGGGTGTCCTGGGTAGAGTTGTCCTTATGTTTTCCTTGTCTTCTGCTGGATTTAAGTAGGTTGTCTTCGTTCTCGTGGCTTATTCTGTTATGGCACTTGTAGCAGTTGAATTCGGAATTATCTGGTGATGTGTCGCCAATGATTAAGCCCTTTATCTTGTCCCGTTTAACAGGGTTGATGTGGTGGTTAACCAGTTTCTCTGGCTGGTTTTCATATCGACCGCAGATAGCACACTTAACTGGATGGAGCCTGAGGGCCTGTTGCCTGTTTTTAGCCGAACTCATAACATAATTTCTCATCTTAATTCCCCCTAAAGATTTTTAATCTCCGGGGGATGTGAAGCAGAGGGCTAATCTGCGGCTATGTTATGGGCATCCCGGGTTCAAGCCTGGACTGGATTCCTAAACTACTGTTGTTCTATATTTGCACCTCCTAAAAAATAAACCTCAATACTAAGAGAATAGTATTGAGGTTTTGTTTGGCGGCGGTGGCTGGTCGCCGCTGTTTGTCAAAAGCATCCTCAAGTAGCCTGATGATATGTTAGCATCCCACCTGGGGGGTGTCAAGTTTAGGCTATTGTCGCTTCGATTCTTTTTATCAGCCTTTCTTTCAGCTCGGCAGTAGTCCTGTAAAAAATGGTGTTATAGTGCTCAACGTCGAAGTGAAGCTCTCCCTTTTTATCCTCCTGACAGATACTTATCACAGGTATTTTTAGCCCCATAGCAAACCCGGTTTCGAAGTAGACCCCTTGATTACCAGAAGAGAACTCAGAGATAAGGAAGCGGCTCCTTTTAATGCCGCTCATTATGGCGTCATCTATCCATTCGTTGTGCTCTGCGGTTTTCAAGAATATTGATTCAAACCCAGTAGCTATTAGTGCTGGCTGAATCGCCTCGTTATAAATTGGGTCATATTCGGTCCCGAAAGACATCGCGACAAAGCAGTGCTTAGATAGAACATTGGTGTCCTTTAGCTTTTCAAGCTTATCAAACCCCTTAACGGTTAGGCTAAAGCCCTTACCGGTCTTTTCCTTTACATAGCCCAGCTCTGTCGTTGCCTGCACAATGCTGATAAGTTCATCCCTGTTTTTTGCATAAGCGATAGGATACTCTTCATAATCAATAGCAAGAACCTCGCCGAATTGAGATGTATGCCTTCCCATATAAATAAGATACTGGTCAATCTTTTCTGTGGCGGTAGGAGAGTAATTAGCCTTTATTATTCTTTGAATGTCCTCATCAAAAAGATGGGGGACTTTCCCCCGTTCGTTTTGTTCTTTTGTTTGCCAGGAAATCAGATGCAACTTGTCCTTGATGGCCACATCTCTTACTGTCGTATCAGCTGTGCCTGTAATAATATATTTACCACAGACCTTGCATTCATAAATTATCGTGTCGTGAAGCGCTCCTCGCTTATCCTGCTTTGCAGGCTGGTTACATAACGGGCAATTAACCATAACATCTCCTCCGAATGAAGAGAATTATAACAGTCTTTCTATCGTATTTCTATTTATTGAACTCACCTAAGCTATGCTTAACTCGCTCAAACTCCGTCAGGCTCATCATCAGTTTCTTGTGTATTTTCGCTGAATATACTAAAATTACTGTTGTCGCGCGAAATAGTCTGGTTTTGCTCAGAAGAGCTTGACAGCCAAGGGGTCACTGGTTCTCCCGCACACATTATTAATTTTGGAAAGTGCGGGATCCCGACCTGTCTGCCGGTAGGCAGGTATTACATATTCAATAGAATAATGTCATCGGGAGAACCCGGTAGCGCGCATTCTTTTATCCTGATTTTTTTGCTATAATATCAGTAATGGCTATCCAGGAAAAGTGCCGGATCGAGGACCATAAACAAGTCGGCCCCCGTCATTATAAACTCACTCTTGCTTCCCAGTATCTCGCCAGCCATGCCCAGCCCGGCCAGTTCGTCAACGTCCGCTGCTGCGAAACCTCCGACCCCCTCCTCCGCCGGCCGATCAGCCTCCACCGGATTGACGCCCAAAAAGGGATGATCGAACTGCTCTACGAAGTCGTCGGGCGGGGAACGGAACTTCTGTCCAAAAAACCGGTCGGCCAGGAGCTTGACCTGCTCGGCCCGCTCGGCGCAGGTTTCAAGATCGATCCGGCGAAGAAGATCCACCTGATGGCCGGCGGCGGAATGGGGATTGCGCCGCTGCGGGCGCTGGCCGAACAAGTCACGGGTCGCGGGTCGCGGGTCGCGGGTCAAGCAGTTTATATATTGATCGGAGCGAAAAACAAAGAAAGCCTTATTGGTGAAGATGAATTAAGAAAAACTACCGATCAAGTCCAAACCGCAACGGACGACGGCAGCGCCGGCAAAAAAGGGGTGGTGACCGATTTGCTGCTCGACTTTTTGGACAGCCAGTTATCAGTTACCAGTTATCCGTTATCGGTTATATACGCTTGCGGCCCCCGCCTCATGCTCAAGGCGGTCGCCGAGATCGCCCGGCAGAAAAAGATCGACTGCCAGCTTTCGCTGGAAGAGCGGATGGCGTGCGGCATCGGCGCCTGCAAAGGGTGCCCCGTAAAAACGGTCAGCGGCTACAAAATGGTCTGCAAGGACGGGCCGGTTTTCGACGCCAAGGAGTTAGTATGGAATTAGCCGGGATCGAACTAAAGAACCCGGTCATGGTCGCCTCCGGCACGTTCGGCTGGGGGCGCGAGTACGCCGATTACCTTGATCTCAATAAACTGGGGGCGATCGTCACCAAAAGCATCACGCTCCTGCCGCGCGAAGGCAACCCGCCCCCGCGTATCGTCGAAACGCCGTCAGGGATGCTCAACTCGATCGGCCTGCAGAACGAAGGGCTCGATTATTTCCTGAAAGAGGACCTTCCGTTCCTGGCTAAATTTGCCACGCCGCTCATCGTCAATATCGCCGGCGAATCGGCAGAAGAGTACGCCGAACTGGCGAAAAGATTAAGCAGGGAAACGGCGGTTAAGGGGATCGAAGTGAATATCTCCTGCCCCAACGTAAAAAAAGGAGGTATGGCTTTTGGCGTGGATGCCGGATTAACCAAAGAGGTGATCGCAGCTGTTAAAAAAGCTACCAGCCAACCTATAATTGCCAAGCTGACGCCGAACGTGACCGACATCACGGTCATCGGGCAAGCGGCGGTCGACGCCGGCGCCGACGCCCTCTCCGCCATCAATACGCTCGTCGGCATGGCAATCGACATAGAGACCGGCGGCTCGCGACTCGGGACACTCACCGGCGGGCTCTCCGGCCCGGCCATCAAGCCGGTCGCCGTCCGGATGGTCTATGAATTAGCCCGCGCCGTTAACGTCCCCGTGATCGGGATCGGCGGGATCATGAGCGGAGGCGATGCGGCCGAGTTCCTGCTGGCCGGGGCGCAAGCGGTTGAGGTCGGCACCGCCAATTTCGTCGACACCGCCGCCCCGCTGCGGATACTGGCCGAACTCAACGATCATGTACATCGACACCCACGCGCACTTAACCTTTCCTGACTTCGCCGCCGACCTGCCGGAGGTAATAAAACGGGCCAGGGAGGCGCGCCTCGAAGCGATCATCAACATCGCGCTTGACGACGGCGCGGTCAGCCGGTCGCGGGAGCTGTCACGCGATTATCCGGACTTTATTTACACCGGCGCCGGGCTTCATCCCCACGAGGCTTCCGAGTGGAACGATAACAGTTACAAAAAATACCGCTCGCTGGCCAAAGAACAGAAACTGATCGCCATCGGCGAGACCGGGCTTGATTATCATTATAAACTCTCGCCCATCGACCAGCAGAAGAAGGTTTTCCGCGCTTTTCTCCAGCTGGCGCAGGAGCTCGGCCTGCCCGCCGTCATCCATTCACGCGAAGCCGCCCGCGACACCATCGACATAATCCGCGAAGAAAACAAAGGGAAACTAAAAGGCGTGCTCCATTGTTTTGCCGGCGATCCCGATCTGCAACGGGCCGCGCTCGATCAGGGCTTGCTGATCTCGTTCACCGCCAACATCACCTATCCCAAAGCCGACCTTATCAGGACAGCGGCCAAAGAAACCCCGCTCGACCGGATCATGATCGAGACCGATTGCCCGTTCCTGGCGCCGCAGGCTTTCCGCGGCCAGCGCAACGAACCATCATACGTCGTTAAAGTCGCCGAGAAGATCGCGGAGGTTAAGGGTTTGACCGCCGAGGAGGTCGCGCTCGCCACTACCGCCAACGCGCGGCGGTTATTTGGGATCTGAGGCCGCCATTTTTCTCGCGTGCAGGCCGGCATTGACGGCCGAGACCGCCACCGCCGCCGGCAGGGCGATCTGCCAGCCGCTCGCCGGGGAGAACTGCGCCGCGGCCAGGTAGCTCCAGAACGCGGCAAAGGGGAGCGTCTGCCAGAAGGTGATATCGAACTCGGTCATAAAATTAGCCTGATAACCGGCTTCCGCCGTGAGCGGCGAAGCGACCTCGGCCGCGGCGGCCAGGGCCGGCGCCAGGGCCAGCATGACAATTAACAGGCCGAGAATAGCTTTCATCGTCAAAATAGTAGCCGAGACAAGCGCGAAAAGCAACCTCTGGTCTTCGTCCGCTAACTAACAACACGCTTCGCTACAACACGTCCGCCTCCGGCGTACTACAACTTACAACTACACTAGTTGTAGGGCCGACGATAGTCGGACCGAGTTGTTAGTTGTAGCGAGGCGCCTCCGGCGACGAGCGTGTTGTTAGTTGTTGAGTGCCAGCGGATGAGGGTCGAGCGTCAGCATTGAAAGAAAAAGAAATTTGCGCTATAATTTCAGCGTGCTGGTACAAATACTCAAGTCAAAGATACACATGGCGACGGTCACCGACACCCTGCTCCACTACGAGGGAAGCATCGCGATCGACTCCGCCCTGCTGAAAGCCGCCGGCTTCGCGCCGGGGGAAAAGGTCCACGTCCTCAATTTTAACAACGGCAACCGGTTCGAGACCTATGTTATTCAAGGGGAAAAGGGCGAGATCTCCCTGCGCGGCCCCGCCGCCCGGCTGGGCAAGATAGGCGACAAGGTCATCATCCTTTCCTATGGGCTTGAGGAACAAAAGAAAGCGGGGAAATTCCGGCCGAAGATCGTTCACGTGAATGAGAGGAATGAGAAGAAATGAGAAAGTTGTTTAGTCTTTCGATATTAGCCTGCAGTATTTACGCGCTTGTTTCTTCCCCTGCCCTGGCCATGGGCTCGGTGCCGGCCAAAGAACAGCCGAAGTATAAATTGGAAGTCATGAAAATGGAGCTCGTCCGTCAGCCGCCCACCGCTGAAGTTAAAGCCCCCGCGAAAAGCGGGCCGAAAAAGTAGCCTGACTCTCGGGCCTCTGTTTATAAATTAGCCGCCGGCTCCTTCGTCAAACTCATACCCGATGAGGCTTTTATGCTCATGTATCCGCTCAACCGCCGAGGCCGCGATCGGCGCCGCTGAGATGATCTGCAGTTTGCCCCTTTCCACATCCGTCACGTTGAGCGGCGGCAGAGGAAGAATATCAGTAACTATCACCCGGTCGATCGCGGGATCGCGCAATAATCTTTCCAGTCCGTTAAAATCTTCGCCGGGCACCCGGGAAAAGACGCCAAAGATCGCTACTACCGTCACACTCCTGGCCCCTTTCTTGCGGCAGGCGGCCGCCGCGCCGCAAAACGTCCCGGCGGTATCGACCATGTCATCGTAAATAATGGCGTCTTCACCGCTCAGGTCTTCAATAAGATATGATGTGGTCCTCCTTGTCTGGGGGTCTTTTTCCTTGCGGACAATAACAACAGCGTCTCTCAACTTGACCTCCCGTTTCATCGTTTCGTCGATCAGCCGGGCCACTCGCATCACTTCCGCGGTCCGGCTTTTATCGGGCGAGACAAAGTGCGGACGGGAGATCGATCCGCTCCCGATCAGTTCGGCGATCGGCTGAACAAAGGCCCGCTTCATCGTCAGATGCTCAACCGGTTTCTGGTAAAATCCCTGGATCGCCGGGGCGTGCAGATCGGTAAAGACCGCCGCGCTGATCCGGTAGACCTGTTCCATGGTGTAGGCCCAGTCCTTGGCGGAGATCGGCGTGCGCGGCAGCGATTTCCGCTCCTGCCGGGAACAGGGATAAAATAAATTGATCAACGTCAACTCCTGAGGAAAAGACCACTTTAAGGTCGCCAGGACATCTTCAAGGAAAAACTTGTCGCGATAATAGTGATCCGGCCCGGTCCGGTTGGTATGGACGACATACACCCGTTTGCCGCGCAGCGCGCCGAGCAGACGGCTGTTTGCCGCGCGCTCGCCCGGCTGGAGGAAGACAGCCGTGGTGCGCTCGGAGGCCAAACATGATTGCAGCCGTTGCTCGAATTCGTGATTATTACCGGTAAAAACCAGGGTCATTTCTTCGGTCCTGGGCTGGAAGCTGTTCAACATTTTCTGGGCCTCAAACAGCTCATCAAAAGTTTTACGCAAGCTGCGCAACGGCAGCATCTGCAATTCACGATCATCGGCAGCCCCTATCATCAGCCGCCTTACCCGGTAAACGCTGTCCAGCGTGATCAGAAATTCCCGGCTCACCCTGACCGGCTGATCCTCCAATTCATCGTTCTCGAACCGGAGGGCCAGGTTGATGGACTTGACCCTGGTCCGGGCAACGGCGCCCAGCAAGCCCTCAAGCAGGCCCCTGTCTTGCAAACCCTGATCGCCGGCACAGATCAGGTATTCCAGCCAGACATGCTTGCCGCGAATGCTCGCCTCGATCCGGGCATCGGGCTCGCCACTGGGGAAATGTCTTAAGACGAAAGGGATATCTTTATCTCCCAGGATCACAACTTCTTCATGCCGCAGCGCCGCCTGGCGCCGCAGTTCGGCCAATTCCTGGGCCGGATTGATCCGCCAGCTGACCAGGCCGCCAAACCGCTCAAAAGAGATGCGTGAGTTGCAGAAGGAAACGGCTTCGGAAACCGCGCCGCCGAGGCGGCCGACCACCGGACGGTTGACAATGTTCGCCGCCACCCGCCGGACAGTCGGCACCAAGAAACGATTGGGCGGCAGATATTTTAATAAACTGCTTCTTAAACCATTCATACTATTTTTTTATCGGCTGCCTGGCGCCACGATTTCATTTTTTTCACGCCCGGCGGACGGCTCAACCTCGATAAAATCGGAGTACCAGGCCAGGTTCAGGACCTGGTTCGGGTATTTACCGCGGTAAGCCGCGCTAAAGCGGTAAAACCCGGTGGCGTCATAGTCATTTTCCGGCACGGACAGGAATTCTGTTCTTAGCTTCTCGGCTTGCCGCCAGTGCTCGGTCGAATTGACCCTCAGCGCCAACCCGTCGTTGCCGGTCCAATGGCGTTCAAGTTGTGCTGGCCCGATACCGTCGGCAACATCGGCGATCAAGACAAAGTCAACATCATCTCCGCCAACGGAACAACCCCAGCCCAATGAGCCTATCAACAACCCTTTCTCGACAGCGATCCCCGCCCGCTGGTTCAATCCCGCCAAATAGTCCGCCAGCGGCGGGATGATCTCCGGTGTTACGCCCCGTTCCCCTTCCGTAAATTCGACCGACAGCCCTTCCCGGTCCAGGTCCATCTCATCGACACAGTCATGAGTGCGCCGGACGCCGCGCCGGTCAGATTGCCTGACCAGCAACATCTGTTCCCCGGTCAGTTTTTGCCCGCCGGAGACCGTCTCGCTCCGCCCATCCTGAAAATTAAAGACCCAGGAACCGTAGATCTTATAAGGGACCCGTACCGGCACGCTGGGATCATAAAGCGGCACACTCTTCTTGCCCGGGTTGGCTGGGATAGATAACGAGTACGGGCCAAAGATCGTGCCTGGCTCCGCCAGAGGCACGTCGGTCACCGAGTAAAGTTCGTTGAGCCTGGCTTCAGGAAAATTTAAGATGCCGGCCGCCACTTTTGCTTGATTGTAAGTAAAAAAATTCCCCACTGATAAAGTGTGATCAGCAGCGGCGATCTCCGCCCGGCGCAGCGCAACCGCGATCTTCGCCGCACTGACCCCCAGACGGCGGGCTAAAGGCTGATAAATTATCCTGGCATCGATCCTGGCTTCCATAAATACCCTAATATATTTCGATATCTCCGGAAAAAATTTCACCTTGCCCTGCTTTTTGCCAGGTGCTAAAATTGACCATAAACGAGGTGCCGCCATGAATAAGCTGAAATTGGGCTTGCCGAAAGGGAGTTTGCAGGAATCGACTTTCGAGTTATTCAAGAAGGCCGGCTGGCAGATCAAAGCGACCGGCCGCTCGTATGTCCCTTATGTCGACGACCCGGAACTGGAGATCACGCTGGCCCGCGCGCAGGAGATGGCCCGCTACGTCGAGGACAAAGTGATCGACGCCGGGCTGACCGGCATCGACTGGGTGACCGAGTCCGGCTGCCGGGTCAAAAAGGTCGCCGACCTCGTCTACGCCAAGCAGGGGATGCGCAAGGTGCGCTGGGTGCTGGCCGTCCCCGAATCGCTGAAGATCAAATCGCTCAAAGAGCTCAAAGGGAAGCGGATCGCCACCGAGCTCGTCAATGTGACCAAAAAGTGGCTGAAAGAAAAGAAAGTGGCCGCTTCGGTCGAATTTTCCTGGGGGGCGACCGAAGCCAAGCCGCCCGAGCTGGCCGACGCGATCGTGGAGCTGACGGAAACCGGCTCGTCGCTCAAGGCCAACCATCTCAAGATCGTCGACACCGTGCTGGAATCGAATACCGTGGTCATCGCCAACCAGGACTGCCTCGACGACGCCTGGAAAAAAGAGAAGCTCAACAGCCTGGTCACTCTGCTGCAGGGGGCGCTGGAAGCCGAGAGCAAGGTCGGCCTCAAGATGAACGTGATCAAGAGCCGCCTGCGCAACGTTTTGGCGCTCCTCCCCGCCCTGCAGACCCCCACGGTCGCCGAGCTCTCCAACCCCGACTGGGTCGACGTCGACACCGTGATCGACGAAAAAGTGGTGCGCGACCTGATCCCGCAGCTGAAAAAAGCGGGGGCCAAGGGGATCGTCGAGTACCCGCTGAACAAAGTGATCTTTTAAGCGAAGGACAAGAGTTGTTCCAGCGTCGTGACGCCCCGCTTCTCCAGCCGCCCGGCCAGTTCCTGCCACAGCTTGAAGGTTATCTCCACGTCGCCGGGCGCCCGGTGGAGGAGCGGCGCCGGAATGGCGAAATATTCCGCTAATTTCTGCAGGCGATACGACGGCAAACCAGGCACCAGGCGGCGTGAAAGCTTGAGCGTGCAGATCGGCTGGTTGGGGAGCGCTGCCCCCATTGTTTTGTTCAGATGATGCTTGAGGAAAGGGATGTCGAACTCGGCGTTGTGGGCAACGAGCGGCAGCTGGCCGACAAAAGCGAGCAGGCGGCTGAACACTTCAGTTTTCCCCTCTCCCTCCGCCAGCATTTCATCGGTGATCCCGGTCAGGCGGATGATCTCGGCCGGGAGCGGTTTTCCTATCCTGATCAGCGAATTGAAAACGTCGGCGATCTCCCCCTGCTCGACCTTGAGCGCGGCGATCTCGATGATCTCGTTCGGCTCCGGCTCCAGGCCGGTCGTTTCGATGTCGATCACCGCGCAAGCGAGCCCGCGCAGCCCCCAGAACCGCTCCCGCGCGTGCCGTAAAAAGGGGAATTTTTCTTCCAGGCGCCGGAATTCGTTCATCTCCGGCCGATCAGCCTGGCCGCCAACCCGGCAAGGTCGTTCAGCGTCCTTATGTTTTTGAGCCGCTCTTCCGGCACTTCGATCCCGTACTGTTTGTCGAGCGCCGCGAAGATCGCCACCGCCGAAAGCGAGTCGACCCCCAGGTCGCTGAAGAGGTCGGCCTCAAAAGTTATTTTCTCTTCCGGCAGCTTGATTATCTTCGCCACTAATTTCCGGATATCATTCCTTAATTCGTCATTCGTCATTCGTAATTCGTCATTCATATGCCCAGTTCCTTTCGCAGTTCGAACCGCTTGACCTTCATGATCCGCGTTTTCGGCAGGTCGGCGCGCCTGACGATGGCGCGGGCGATCCGCTTGTACTCGGTCAGGCGGCGATTGAGCTCGGCCACCGCCGTTTTCACTTCGTCGTCGGACCGCCCCTCTCCGGGGACGATCACGGCGATCACCTCTTCCGACCCTTTGCGCAGGCCCGAAGTGATCCGCGCCCCCAGGACACAGCTCTCTTTGACCGGCGGCAGTTTGTTCAGCCGGGCCTCGATCTCTTCCGGGTAGACATTGACGCCCGAACCGGTGACGATCACGTCCTTGGAGCGGCCGGTGATGTAGAGATATCCGTCGGCGTCAAAATAGCCGAGGTCGCCGGTGTGGAGCCAGCCGCCGATCACCACCTTATCGGTCAGGTCGTCCCGTTTATAGTAACCTTTCATGATGTTCGGGCCGGCCGCCACGATCTCGCCGACCGGGTCGGGGCCGGCGATCCTGATCTCGACCCCCGGCAGCGGCCGGCCGACCGAGCCGAGCCGGTTGGCGTGCGGCGTGCAGGCGGCCAGCACGGGCGACGATTCGGTCAGGCCGTAGCCCTGGATCATGGTGAAGCCGAGCGCTTCGAAATTCTTGAGCAGGTCGAGCTCGATCGGCGCCCCCCCCGTGACAAAGAAGCGGACCCGGCCGCCGAATTTCTTATGGACCGCTCCGAACAGCAGCTTGCCGGCGTTCAGGCCGGTCAGTTTTTTCAACAGCCGCGACAGCCTGAACAAGAGAGAGAAGACCGCCCCCTTCCCCTGCTCTTCCGCGCTCCGCATGATGCCGTCGAAAAACAACTGGTAGAGGAGCGGCACGCCGAGCATGATCGTCACTCCGGTCTCCTCCATGTTCTTCAGCAGCTGGTACGGCTTGAGGCTCTCGGCGTAAGTGACCGAACAGGCCTTGGAAAACGGGGCAAGGAAGCCGCCGGTCGTTTCAAAGGTGTGATGCAGCGGCAGGACCGAAAGGAAATTATCGGCCGGGCCGATCTCAAAACAGGCGGCCCCGGCCAGCGCGTTCGACATCAGGTTCCGGTGCGTCAGCATCACTCCCTTGGCGCCGCCGGTCGTGCCGGAAGTGTAGACGATCGAGGCCAGGTCGTCGGGCTGCGGTCCGGCGACCGGTAACGGAGCGGCCGCGGGGAGTCCGGCGAACTCTTCCATGAAGATCCGCCGCTCCTGCCAGGGCTTGCCGCCGGCCAGTTCGGCCAGCCGCCGGGAGAGGACGATGATCTTGGCGCCGGAATCGGCGATCAGGGGGAGCAGTTCGTCTTTGGCAAGCGCGGCGTCAAGCGGCACCGCCGCCGCCCCCAGGCCGGTGATCGCCAGGAAAGCGATCGGCCACTCGGGGCGGTTTTCCGAGACCAGCGCCACCCGGTCGCCCCGCGCCACGCCGCGCCTGATGAGTTCGGCCTGCAGCGCGGCGGCCAGCTCGGCGGTCCGGCGGAAAGTGAAGTTTTCGTAACCGTCGCCCCGGCGGGTCCGGAAAGCAACGGCCTCAGCGTGCTCCTGCGCGTTCCGTTCCAGCAGTTGCTTCAGCGTTTGAAGCATTACTCAGCCATCATACGGATGAACATCGGGCCGTAAACCGCCCCGCCGACGATAATGCTCAGGGCCAGGCTGATCACCAACGCCGCGATCATGATCGCCACCGTATACCAGAGGGCCTGGTCCGGCGAGGTCTCCATCACGACCGGCAGGCCGGTGTAGAGGAGATAGACCGAATAAAGGCCGAAAATCTGCAGCAAGCCGAGGCTGGGAAAGATCGCCACAACGCCGATCAACCAGACCGGGGTCATCGAGTAAAGGACCAGTTTGACGGCCGAGAGGAGGTCGCTCCGCGATTCAAAATAAGGGGAAAGAAAACTGACCACCCAGGCCCCGGCTAGCAAACCGAGGAGATGAAAAACGTAACCGAGCACGCCGCCGGCCAGCGCCTCCGTGAAGTGGGCGCGCGCCACGTGGCCGGTCGGCATCATCATGCCGACGAGCGAGAGGCCGATCAGCGTCGCCACGGCCGGGATCAGCGCCAGCGGCGCCGCGTAATTGATGAACAGCTCCGGGACCGTGCTGTGTTCGGCCTTGACCGCCCGCCAGGTCTCTTTCGGTTGGAGAATTATCTGCCGGGCCCGCGCCAGAATCTCTTTCATGGCCTGATTTTATCATCCGCGCCTTGTCAAGGCAAGGCGCCTTTGCTACAATGCACAGCATGAAAAAGGCCGTGACCATCGTGCTGCTCCTCTTCTTCGGCTGGCAAAGCGCTTTTGCCTTTTTCGGCGCCCGGCCGATGGGGATGGGCGGCGCGTTTACCGCCGTGGCCGATGACGCCAACGCTCCCTACTGGAACCCCGCCGGCCTCGCCCTCAACCCCGAAGTCACCCTGACCGGTTCGACCCTGCTGAACAACCGCAACACCTACATCGGCGATAACGTCGCCAACCTGAAAATGTGCTACGAGACCGCCATGAACCCGTTCGAATGGATCGCCGGGGTCGGCGTCGCCTCGCTCCTGGCGCTCCAGGGGGCCAAATATCTTCATGACCAGGGGATACTGAAAAAGGGCTGGGGCCGCGGCGAAGCGGCCAGGCCGGAAGAGTCGATGGCCGGACAGGTCCAGGGGTCGCAGGAAGTCGTCAGCCTCCGTCAGGAAGCCAAGGATGCGCTGAAAAAAGCCGCCGGCGGTCTCTTCGGCGCTCCGGCGGCACCGGGTCCGGCGCAGCCGGTCGGCAAAACGGTCAATGTTTCCCTCTTCCCTTACAGTTCACCCTGGTACTACACCGATTATTATCATCCGCATTACTGGGAACGGCGGCCGCCGGTCGTCGTCCAGGAAGCGGCCGCGGCCACCAGAGCGCAGTTCGCCCTCGGTTTGAGCTGGCTGAACGATCACAACCCGCCGCTTGACCAGGACACCAACTGGTACACGCTGACGCTCGCCTCCGGTTTTGAACAGCGGGTCGCCGTCGGCGGCAACGTCAATTTTTATAATTTGCAGAAGATCAGCTCCGGCATCCGCGGGATCGGCGCCGACCTCGACGCCGGCGTGCTCGCCCGGCCGGTCGACTATATCACCGTCGGGCTGGCCACCTCGCACGTGCTGACGACCGATATTCGCTGGCAGGACGGCAGCGCCACCCATTACGAAACGCTGGTCAACGCCGGGCTCGCCGTCAAGCCGGTCGCGGCGCTGACGCTGGCGGCCGACGCGCATAACCTCTTCCGCCGCGACCAGACCTACCACTACGGCGCGGAAGCGGTGCTCCTGCCGGGACTGCTGGCGCGGGCCGGCCTGTCCGACGGCAATAAGACCGCCGGCTGCAGCCTGGCGCTCGGCAACCTGCTTATCGATTATTCCGTCCTCGGCGGCGTTTATAACCGCACCCAGATGATCGGCGCCACCTGGAGATTCTGATGGACCAGGGGCTGATCGACGCGGCCCGGCCAGCCACCTGGGAAAACCTGAAGCGTTTCTCCCCCCACGCCCAGAAAGAGTGGCTGCAGAAGAATATCAAAGCGATCATGGCGGCCTTGCTCGGCCTGGACGAGCGGGGAAGCGCCTGCTGGAACCTGATCGGCTACGCCTGCATCAATAATAACCTCTACGGCGAAGCCGAGCTGGTCTATGACGAGCTGATCAGGCAGTTCCAGCACCAGCGCAAGAACTTGAGCCTCCCCGCCTACTACCGCGGCATCGCCCATTTCCTGCAGGGGCGGTTCCAGGACGCCTATCACGATTTCAAGCTCGCCCGCCAGGCCGACCTGCAGAACAAGAACTTCCAGAACCCCTCGGCGCAGGCGCTGGCCTACATGGAAGAAACGCTCTTCCCCACCCGCGAGACGATCAAGCAGAACCAGCTCAAGCTGGTGCGCGACCTCAACGCGCCGCGCGCGCTCGGCAAGGTCTTCGGCGCCAACGTCCTGCGCACCATCCACAAATGGAACTCCGCCAGCCCGCTCTTTTCCCGCGGCATCTCGCAGGGGGGCGGCTACTTCCTGACGCTGCAGAACGCGCGCGGGGAGCTGAAGGGGATCGCCATCGACCCCGGTTACGATTTCTTCAGCATCTTCCGCGACCTCGGCCTCGGCATCGCCGACATTGACGCCATAATCATCACCCACGACCACGACGACCACACCGAGTCGGTCGAGGGGATCCTCTCGCTCCTGGCCAAGCATAACGACCACAACGAGCTGCGCCGGAGCAAAGTGATCGACGTTTTCGGCTCGGCCGGCGTCCTGCTCAAGTTCCACGGCCTGCTCTCGGCCGCCGATCCGTCGGGCAACCGGGAGATCAATTTCAAGCTGCTCGTCCCCGGCGCGGAGATCGGCGAGATCGAGGGCGCCCCCCTGCTCGAGAAGCACGGTTTCGCCCTCTCGGTCAAGCCGGCCCATCACACCGAGCGCTGGACCAACCAGGAGTCGGCGGTCGGCCTCGTCCTCCACACCAACCTCCCCTACCGGAACGGCGAACGGCTGCGCATCGGCATCACCGGCGACACCCGCTACGAGACCGGCCTGGGGAAGGAATACCGCGACGTCCAGGTCCTGCTCTTCAACATCGGTTCGGTGGAAAAAGAGGAAGGGAAGCTGCTCCATCAGCACCTGGGGATGCTCGGCTGCATCAATCTGCTGAAAGAAGCGCGGCTCGGCAAGCCGCTGCTGGCGATCCTGACCGAATTCGGCGAGGAATTTTCCGGCCGCCGCGAAACGATCAGCCGGATCATCGAGAACTGGGCCCAGCCGATGGAAGGGGTCAAGGCGCGGGAGCTGAAGGTCGTGCCGGCCGACCTCAATCTTGAGCTGCGCCTCTCCGACCTCAACATCCGCGAGACCGACACCGGCGTCTTTTTCCCTTATAATATGATCAGGGTCGACGAGAGCGACCCGGAAACCTTGCGGTATAAATTCAATGGTTAAATCGCTGGCGGTGCTGCGCGAAACGAAGTGCGACGCCAAAGGGCGGGAGGTCGAGAACCGGGTCGTGCTGACGCCCGGCCTGGTCAAGGAACTGAAGGAACGGTGCCCCGAGCTGGCCGTTTGCGTGGAAACGAGCGCCGGCGCCAAGATCGACTCTCCCGACGACGAATACCAGGCAGCGGGCGCCCTCATCTGTTCCCATGACGAAGCGCTCCAGAAGGGCATTGTGATCGGCGTCAAGGAGACCAGGGCCGATGACTTTCCTAAGCTGGGCGATAATATCTTCATGTCTTTCCAGCATTTTGCCGAAAGCCGCCAGCGGACCGAACTGGCGCTGAAGACCCGAGCGGCCTATCTCGCCTGGGAAACGATGGAGAAAATGACTGATGGGCATCCTTTTTTCCCCTGTCTGGCGCCGATGAGCGAAGCGGCCGCCAAGATCGTCGCCCGCCACGCCGACGAGTTCGCCCTTTTAAGCAAAAAGATCATCACCTCCGGACTGCCGGAGACCGGCCTGCACGGGGTCAAGGTCACGGTCCTCGGCGGCGGCAGCGTCGGCCGGACGGCGGCCGAAGAATTTTCGGAGCGCGGCTGCGAAGTCACTCTGCTCGACAAGAACCCCGACTGGGCGAGAGCGCTGGCGAAATATTTCAAAGACCGGGAGATACGCTTCCCCAAGGTCGGCGTCCAAACGGTGACCCCCGAGAACCTGCGGGCCGCGGTGCGCGGCTCGTTCTTCCTCGTCTCCGCCATGTACACCGCCGGCCGGAAACCGGAGAAGCTCGTGACGCTTGATTTGTTAAAGACGATGGTCCCGGGCGGCTGCGTCTATCCGGTCGATATCGACCAGGGGGGCGGGGTTGAAGGAGTCCTGGAGACCAGTATTCTCGAACCGTTCGAACTGCCGGTCATCCCGGGAACGGAAGTTTTCTTCTTCGCGCCCCCCAACCTTCCCTCGATGGGCGCGCGAACTTCCTCGGAAGCGCTGGGTACCGTCGTTCTGCCTTATGTCGTTGAAGTGGTCAAGAAAGGTCTGGCGCAGGCGGCTGAAGATGACCCGGTGATCGCTTCGGGGATCAATATCCAGGGAGGGAAAATCATTCACCCGGGCTTAAAGTCTGTTTTCCCGCTGCTCTAAAGCCTGATCTCGAACCGCTTGAATTCGCCGGTCGGGGGGAGCCAGTCGGCCGAATATTTGTCGATCACGTTCCCCAGTTCTTCGACGATCGCTCGCAAGAAATCCCTTAAAGTCTTTTCTTCGGCTTCCGCCACCAGCTCAACATTGCCGTTGGGCAGATTGCGCACGTAGCCTTTAACGCCGTAATCATTGGCAAAGCGCTCGGCGGTAAAGCGGAAGCCGACGCCCTGGACCGTGCCGGAAAAGATGACCGCCAGCCTCTTTTCTGCCATATAATAATTATAGCTTCTTTGTGCCCTTCGTGCCTTGGTGTCTTGGTGGTAAAATCCCCTTCGAAATTAACCACCAAGGCACAAAGGCGCCAAGATCACTAAGGGCGGTGCAAACCTTGCAAAGAAAAAATCGCTGTGGGATAATTCCTGTATGATAAAGAAATTCGCGGCCTCTCTCCTGATCGTTTCCTTGCTGGCCCCCGCCCTGTTTGCCGACGAGCAGGCCGAGCAGGCCTACGTCAACCAGCTCACTTACCGGCACAACAAGCTGGAGCTGACGACCCAGACCAAGACCGTCGACGTCAGCAGCAGTTATTCCAACACCGATATCACCACCTCAAATTATAATTTCAGCCGGAATTATCAGCAATCGAACACCAGCATCGCCACCTCAATGCTCAACAAGGCGGAGCAGCAGGCGCGGACCGACTGGTACATCTACAAAGGCGGGGTTGAGCAGCTCTCCGACCTGGAGTTCCTGGAGCTGGTCGGCGACCAGGCGACGTACGACCAGGTCAGCGCGAAGAACGAGGGGCGGCGGTTCTGGCGGCGGACCGGCAACCTGACGATCGGCCTCGGCCTGCTCGCCATGATCGGCGGCGCGGCCATGCAGTCCAGCCAGCCGGTGATCGTCGGCGGCGCGCTGGTCACCACGCTCGGTTTTTTCATCAGCGCCTTCAACGCCGGCCCGCGGCATTACATCTCGCCCGGCTACGCGCTCAACAAGATCGACGATTACAACCTGAATCTGAAGAAACAGCTCGGCCTGCCGCTCAACTTCGAGTAAGCAGTTCCTTTACAACTTCGCGATCATCGAACGGCACCTGCCGGTCGCCGCAGTCCTGGAATTTTTCGTGCCCCCGCCCCGCGATCAGCACAATATCGCCCTGCTTCGCCTGTTTGAGCGCCATTTCTACCGCTTTTTTTCTATCCAGACAACTTGTGACTCGCGACTCGTGACCCGCGACCCCGGTCATGATCTCCCTAATGATCTCCTCCGGCCTTTCGCTGTGCGGATCGTCAGTCGTCACGATAGTTAAATCGGCCAGCCGGGCGGCGATCCCGCCCATGACCGGCCGCTTGGCCCGGTCGCGGTCGCCCGGGCAGCCGAAGACCAGGACCAGTTTGCCTTTAGCGAACGGCCGGTAGGTCTCAAGCAGTTTCTGCAAACTGTCCGGCGAGTGGGCAAAATCGACGATGACCCGGAACGGCTGGCCGCATTTGATCTCTTCCTGGCGGCCGGGGATAGCCTGCACAGCTTCGATCCCCCGCTTGATGACCGCCGGACGGATGCCGAGCGTGAGGCCGCACTGGAAGGCGGCGGCAATGTTGTAAGCGTTATGCAGGCCGATCAGCGGCGTGCGGATCTCCGTCGCATTCAATTTCAGGGCCATGAGATCTTCCTTGATCTGCAGGCCGGTGACTTCCACGTCGAACTCGTTGTGCCTCGTGCTGCGCAGCTGATGGCGCGCCTGGTCGAGGCCGTAAGGAACGACTTCCCCTTTCACCAGCCCGATCAGCGGGCCGCTCGCCGGGTCATCAACGTTGATGATGGCGGTGCCGTCCTCGCCCAGCATCTCGAACAGCTTGCTCTTGGCCAGCAGATATTCTTTCATCGTCTCATGGTAATCGAGATGGTCGTGGGAGAGGTTGGTGAAGATGGCGACCTCGAAATGGCAGGCGTGGACGCGCTCCTGCGCCAGGGCATGTGAGGAGACCTCGAGAACGCAATGGGAACAACGCCGCTCGACCATTGAAGCGAGCTCGGCCTGCAGGTCGGCCGATTCCGGCGTCGTCAGCGGCGCGGTAAGCGTGCCGATCAAACCGGCCCTGAAGCCGGCGGTGTTAAGGACCGACTGGACCAGGCAAGCAACGGTGGTCTTCCCTTTTGTCCCGGTGACGCCGATCAGCTTGAGTTTTCTCGACGGGTGGCCGTAGAACTCCGCTGACAGCTCGGCCAGCGCCCGGCGGGCGGAAGCGACCAGTTTGAGCTCAACGCCGGGCGGGACAGCAACCTCTTTTTCCGCCACGATGACCGCCGCCCCGGCGGCGATCGCTTGCGGGATAAACTCGGCCCCGTCGAACTTCAAGCCCTTGACGGCGACGAACGTGTCGCCGGGCTTAACTTTGCGCGAATCGTACGTAATGCCCATTTTAATGACGAATGTCGAATGACGAATGTCGAATGAATGTCCGCATTAGCCATTTCCTATTAAATTGCGCTTAGTACTATGCATAATTGCGCCAAGAACTTTAATAATTTCTTGGCATTCTAATAATAATTCATCCAACTCTTTTAAATCTTCCGTCCGGTGAAGGAATTCGGCCCCTTTGATGACTTCCAGCCAATATTCGGTTTCTTGAGCTTCTTTTTTCGAAATAATCACCTTGTTCAAAAAATCTTTCTTTGAGCTTGCGGAATCCGCTTCTTTCATATTCGCCCCGATTGAAGTTGCGCTCCTAAGTAATTGTTTCGCTAAGACATTGAAAGAGAAATCGCCAGATATTTTTCTGACAAACTTAGCCGCCCTGATAGCGTGGTTTAACGTCCTGTCCTGTATTTCCATTTATTTGCCTTAATTAAACATAATGTCGGGCGCTCCACCATTCGTCATTTATTAATTAGTCATTCGTCATTCAGAAATTAAACATAATGTCGGACGCTCCACCATTCGTCATTTATT
>JAFGHC010000017.1 GCA_016939335.1 Candidatus Saganbacteria bacterium | reverse complement strand
TACTCCATTTGGTCATTGTGATTTAGAAATTGTTTGTGATTTGTTATTTGATGCTTGTTATTTAAGCGGATGAGGGCCATGCCCGCTACAGCACCCGCGTGTTGAATTTATCCTCGTAATAGCCGACCAGGGACTTCAGGTCGCTAAAATTTCCCCCTTCGTCCCGCACCAGCATCGTCGGGAAGACCATCTTCAGGCTGGTCAGGAGCGTGGCGAGGCGCAGCTTAAAGTTCCCCGGCAGGAACGAGTGGACGATGTTGATCTCGTAGCGGATAAAAAGCTCGAGCAGTTCGTTGACCGAACGCTGCCGCAGTTCGGCGGCCGTGAGCTCCCAGACCCGCCAGTTGTTCTCGCGCAGCAGTTTGACGGCCGCTTCCTTCCGTTCCCCGCCGCCGGCCGCCAGGATGTTGAAGCTGATCCGCTCCCGGTCGAGCCGCTCTTCTTCCGGCGTCATTTTCCCTCCGCCGGCCAGGATCTCCTCGGCTGCCTGCAGCACCTCTGCCACGGTGATCTCGGCGGTGCAGAGGTCGCGGCGGCAGCTCGGCGGCCGGCACGGGTAGGGGCAGCCCGAAACGTTCTTGATCAGCTTATGCCGGTTCCCCCACGGCGCCCAGCGCGCCGGCTGCTGGTATTTTGAGGTGTAGAGGATCACCTCGGGGACCTCGAGCGCGGCGGCCAGGTGCGTCGGGCCGGTGTCATTGGCGATATAAAGGTCGAGCTGCTTGAGCAGCGCGATGAAAAGTTCGACCGGCAGGCCGCCCAGGTTGACGGCGGCTTCGCCCAGCTGCGGCAAGATCTGCTTGTTCAGCTCGTTCTCTTTCGGCCCGCCGACCAGCACGGCCTTCGTCCGGTATTTCTCCGAGAGCTTCTTTATCAATTGAACGAAGTTCCCGAGCGCCCACGCTTTGTTGGTGCCGCTGGTCCCGACGTTGATCCCGATGATCTTTTTGCCGGCCAGCCCCCTCTCCCGGAGGAGTTCGGCCGCCGCGTCGAGCTCGGCCGGGTCGGGGTAGAGACGGCACTTCCCCGCCGGGCGCAGGCCGATGCCGAGCGGCGCCAGCAGCTCCAGGTTGTGCTCGACCTCGTGGAGCGCCCAGCTGTTGAGCCGCTGGTTGACCTTATAATTGTAGAGCCAGCTGTAGGCGACGCGCCCCCGGTCGCCGATCCGGTAAGGGATGCCGGCCAGCCAGCCGGTCAGGGCGTAGGCGAAATCGCCGGCCAGGTTGATCATCACGTCGAAGTGTCCGGCGCGCAGCCGGGCGGCCCAGTCAAAATATTGCCGGAGGCTGACCTTGTGCCCGAAATGGAACCGGTCGTAGAGGTCGTCGACGATCAGCTCGTCGACCGCCGGATTGTTCTTCAGGACGAACCGGTTGTAGGGGCGGACCAGCACGGCGATGCGGGCTTTGGGGAATTTTTCCCGCAGCGCGGTGAGCGCCGGCGTCGCCAGCAGCAGGTCGCCGATCGCGTCGGTCCTGACGGCGAGTATCCGCTTTACCGCGGCCGGGTCGATGACTTTGCCCATGCGATCAGCTCTTCGGCCGCGCGCTGCGCCGACTTCAGATGGATGGCCAGCGTCCCGTTGAGGTAGCCGCTGCGGATCCCCCGCCATTTGAAATAGTCGTGGATCACCGCGTCGCACTGCCCGTAGCAGTGGTACTCTTTGAACGGGAAGAACTTGAATTTCAGCGTCTCCATCAGGCGGCGCCCCGTCATCGCCATGACCGGGCCGGCGACGTTCGCCATGAAGGGAAAGACGACGCTGTACGTCCGCCCGTTCAGGCCGACGAGGTTCCTGGGCGGCCGGAAGATGTAGAGCTCCGGGTTGCAGCTGTTCTTCTTGTAGCGCATGCCGAGCAGGCCGAGCTGCGGCAGATTGACGACCGCGTCGGCCAGCAGGTCGAAGCTCAGCTGGTCGACGATCAGGTCGGGGTCCATCACCCAGACCGAGGCGGGGAGGTTGTCCGGGCCGAGCTGCTCGGCGATAAATTCGTTGACCGCCCGCGGCCGGCCGGCGTTATCGGGGCGCAGCAGCAGGCTGACATTGCCGCCCGGCAGTTTTTTCAGGTAGTCGACCGTCTCCGGCGCCGAGCCATTGTCGATGATGACCAGGAGAGTGTCGTCACGCCGCCGGACGATCGGGACCAGGTGATGGAAAAAGAGCTCGATCGCCGGCTTGACGTAATCGGTCGTCTCGTAGATCGTTTTGCTCCCTTCCTTGACGGAAGGGCCGTAGTAGGTGGTGACAAAAACGAGGTGCTTCCCTTTGAAATCTTCTCTCTTCATCACGCTCATGATAGCAAATCCCGCTTGAGCAGTAAATAATACCGTCCTTCCTTCACGGTCCGGAAGGCGCGGCTGGCCGTTATCTCTTCGTAGACCGCCGGGTACTCTCTTTTCGAGAGCGGGCCGGGGAGCGGCGTTTCGCCGACAAAGATATATTCCAGTATTTTGCCGTAATTTTTCTCCGCCGCCAGCTTTTTCAGCGCCGGGCCGTAACTCCCCGTCAGCGGCCAGGTTGGGTCGAGTTTGCAGAGGATTATGTAGTCGGCCCGTTGCCAGTTCTTGGGGAAGAGCCAGATGTTTTTCCGGTGGCAGAGGTGGGGATAGAGGTTGCCGAGCGCGGAGATCGAGGTGTCAGCCGGGATCAATTTCAGTATTTCATGCCCTTCCCGCACCGGCGGCGTCACCGCCGTGTAGCGGACGAAGAAACCGAGAAAAAAGTAAGCAAGCGACAGGACCATGAAAACGGCCATCGTTTTGCGGATGCCTTCGGTCCTTTTCCCCTGCGCCAGGAGGCGCTCCAGCCCGAAGATCGCCGAGACGAAAACGAACGGGACGATCGCCGAGGGATAGCGGCTCCCCAGCTGGTACATTTCCCGGTAGGTCGTCAGGAGATTTTGCCCGAGGATCGGCAGGGCGGGGAGGAGAAAAGCTGGGGCGCGCAGCGAAAGAAAAGCCAGCGGCCAGAAGAGGCCGAGCAGGTACCAGATTTTATCCGGCGTCACGGCGTGAGGAATGACCGTCCACGGGCGGAGGCAGAGCGTGGCGATCATCTCCGGCGCGCTCCGCCCCAGATAGGCGAACCGGCCGTAATAGATGAATTCGCCGTGGCTGTTGAAATGCGGGATGATCACGGTGAGCGCCAGGAAAAATACGGCGAGGCCGAGCAGGCAGAGGAGCCCGCCGAATATTTTCTGCTTTTTAAAGATCAGGATGTACAGGCCGAAAAAAGCGGCGACAAGATAAATGTTCTCCTGCGCCAGGCAGGCGAGGAGCAGCCAGAGGGCAAAGGGGAGATATTTATCTTTAATCAAATAATAGCTCGCGAAGAGGAGCGGCGTGATCGCCAGGGCGATCGGGTAGTACCCCTGGAAAGTGATATTGACCGTCGGGACGTAAAGCAGATAAGCCAGGGGAAGAAGAAAATGGAAACTCTCGTCTTTTATTCTCTCGCGCGCCAGCCAGTAAACCGGCAGCGCCCCCAGCGCGATGACCAGCGTCTGCCCGAGATAAAGTATCCACGGGCCGAGCCCGATCAGATAAAAAGGGATAAAGAGGAGCGTCGCCAGTTCGAGATGGTCGCCCAGCGTCGCGTAACCCTTGATGTCGCTGTACATAAAATTGCCGTGCAGCGTGTTCCAGATCAGGTTGTCGTTGAAGCCGTCGTCAAAAGCGTTGTTGGTGAACGTGTAGTGCTGCATGACGCGGACCGCGCCGAAGAAGAGCGTGAAGATAACGATCGCCAGCAGAACGCGTTTCATAACGCGTCCGCGACCAGCCGGACGATGTTCTTGGTCCCGCCCCATTCCGGTTTGCTCGCCCGGCCGAGCCGGCCCATCTCGGCCAGGCGCTCCCGGTCGTTGAGCAGCGCCAGCAGCTCGGCGGCTTTCTTTTCGGTGCTGCCGGTCAGGACCAGCATCGAGCCGCCGGTGATCTTCCGGATCTCGTGCCAGCGCCGGAGCGTCGTCTGGGGGCCGCGGCCGGGAAAGCAGACGACCGGCCGGCCGAACGCCGCCGCCTGTTCGTTGGCGATCCCCGCCAGGCCGATGACCAGCTTGGCGCGCAGGCAGACGTCGGCGAACTTACCTTCGGCCAGCAGCACCTTCGAGCCGCGCCGCGAGGTCAGCTTGCCGGTCAGGCCGTGCTCCGCGAGCGGCGCGAACTCCCATCCCCGCGCCGCGCACTTTTGCCTGACCTTCTCCCGGTCAAGCGTTGAGGCGACCAGCCCGGTCAGCTTTTCCCCCCTCAATTCGTCGAAAAGCTCGAGGATCAGCAGGAGGTTGTCGTACGCTTCCGCCCGGCTGCCGGGCAGCAGGCCGATCACCGTCTGCTCCCTGGGGAGGCCGAAATCTTCCCCCGTCGCGGGGACGTAGTCCATCACCCAGCTGCCGAGATATTGGGCGGGCAGGCCGAGGCCTTTCAGATGGTCGGCCGTCTCCCGGTCCTGGACGACGATCTGCCGGCAGAATTTTTTCATCAGCCAGAGCTCGAGCGGATAATATCCTTCGATCTTGACCGACTTCGGCCCGTCGACAAAGATGAGCGGCTTGCGCCGCCCGAACAGCCCGCAGAGCGCCACCAGATAGGCGTCGCCGGCCGCGACGATCAGGTCGGCGTTTTTCGCTTCGGCCTTTAAGCGCGAGACCTGCCGGGCGAACTGGCCGGGCAGGCCGGCCAAAAGGTCGCGCAGGAAATGGCCGAGCCCCTCCTTGGCGAACCCGCCGCTCGGCAGCGTCCGCCGCAGGCCGAGGTTGCCGATCCCCTGCTTGTCATACGCCTGGCCGAGGCCGACCAGCGGCAGCGCGCGCAGTTCAACGTCGGGGAGGAGTTCCCGCAGGCCGGCGCCGATCGCCGCGCCCGCCAGGTCTTCCGCGTGGCCGTTGCTGACGAGGAGGACCGTCTTGCCGCCGCCGTATTTGGGGATCAGCTCGCCGCGCAGCGCGATCATCAGTATCTGCCGGAAAGCGCCGAGTTTGCCTTTGTTGGTCAGCCAGGGATAGAGCAGGGCGGTCACCGGGATAGCCAGCAGCATGATAAAAATGAGCAGACAGCGGTAAACCTGGTAGATCAGCGGCCCGTAATGCTTCCGGCTGAAATAGAGCCCGCCGCGGAACCCTTCGACAAAAATGCGCTGCTTGAAGCGGTTGATGGTGAAGCCGCCGAAATGGACGATCTCGGCCTGCGGCACGAAGTAGACCCGCCAGCCGGCCTTTCTGATCCGCCGGCACCAGTCGAGGTCGTCGTTGGAGAAGAAGAAATTATCGTCGAGCCCGCCGGCCCGCTCGATCGCGTCCCGGCGGACCATCAGCGCCGCGCCGATCACGTAGTCGACTTTGACCGGCTCCCGCGCCAGCCAGAAGCGCCGGTTAAACAGCCCCCCCTGGCGCTGCGGCGTCCCGTCGGCGTTGAGCAGCTTCGGGCCGGCCGCGCCCGCCTCGGGATGCGCGTCCATGAATTCGAGCATTTTGTCGAGCGCACCATCTTTGACGATCGTGTCGGTGTTGAGCAGCAGCGCGTAGCGCCCCCGGTAAATTTTCAGTCCCCGGTTGTTCGCCCGGCAGAAGCCGAGGTTGGCCCGGTTCTCGATGATCTTGACCTGGGGATAATGGCGTCTGACGAACTCGACCGAGCCGTCGCCCGAGTGATTGTCGACGAAGATCACTTCGAGCCGCGCCCGGCGCGTGGCGGCAAAGAGCGAGCCGAGGCAACCCTCGAGAAAACGCTGGTTATTGTAGTTGACGATGATGACCGAGATATCGATCATGGCTGCCGGTGACGGAACAGCCGCGCCAGTTTCCAGAGGCTCAAGCGGCCGAGATGCTGGAGGTACTGGCGCGTTTCGCGCCACCCCATTTTGCTTTCGCCGGCGGCCCGTTCGGCGAAAATGATCGGGTATTCGGTGACTTTCCCGCCGTGATTTCCCTTGACCATCAGCTCCAGGCCGACCTTGCAGCCGATCGGGGTCAGATCCACTCCCGCCAGGACGTTTCGGTCGAACATGAAAAAGCCGCTCGTCAGGTCGCTGACCGGCGTCAGCAAACGGCCCAGCTGGCGGGCCGACCAGGAAAAGAATTTGCGGTACCAGATCCAGTCGGAAGTGCCGCCCCCTTTGATGCTCCGGCTGCCGATCACCAGCCGCGCTTTCCCCGCCTTGATCAGCCCGTACATCTCTGGGAGGACTTCCGGCGGGTGGCTCAGGTCGCCGTCCATCACGCAGACGACCGGCGCCGCCGCCAGCCTGATCCCGTCGAGAATGGCGGGGCCGGGCCCGAGCCGCTCCGCGCGGACGTAAACGCGGACCGGGTACCGCTTGTCCATTTTCGTCGCCAGCCCGGCGGTCCCGTCCGGCGAGCTGTCGTCAACAATGACGATCTCCGCGGCGATCCCGGCCGCCTTGAGCGTGTCGGCGACGCGAATGATCATCGTCTCGATGTTCTTCGCTTCGTTATAGGTCGGGATGGCAACGGACAGTTCGGGCTGGCTCATAAAATTCAATACAGGACCAGCAGGTCCCCCTTTCGGTCGAAAACCCGGGCCCCCCGGGGGAGGCGCGTTTTTATTTTTTCATATTCATCGGTGGTTGTAAAGGCGTAACCCCGCCGCGCCGCAAGGAACGAGGCGAGTTCCGCTTCCCGGGTGAGAAAAGTGACGGGCAGGGGGCTGTGCAGGACGACGCTCGGCCGGTTGCCGGTCTCATAAGCGGCGACCTGCTCCCCTGGCCGGAGCACTTTGGCAAGTTCCCGCCCCAGCGGCTTCGCCCCCTTGAAATTCTCGACCTGCGGCAGCGCTTGCACCGTCAGCACCAGCGCGATGGCAAAAACCGTGGCGGGCAGAACGGCAAAAGAAAATCTGTAAGCCGAGAGCAGAAATCCGGACACGGAAAGCAGGGAACCGATGAGAAAAACGGCCGCCAGCGCCAGCAAGCCCGGCATCAGCGCCGCGTACTGGGCTGGATAGTTAGAGTTGCCGAGGATCATCACGCCGGTGAAGATCAGGGCGATCACGGCCGCAAAACAGATATTGGAAATTATGAACGCGCTGCGCTCGCGGCCCGGTTCGGCGAACAATCTCTCCCACATGGCCGCCACCATGATCGCCAGGAACGGGTAGAGCGGCAGGACGTAATTGGGGATCTTGGTCTGGGCGATGGAAAAGACGACGAAGGCCGGCAGGATAAAGCAGAGCGTTAGCAATTCAGGGTCGGCAGTCGTTAGTTGTAGTCCCGATTTATCGGGACGTGTTGTAGCGAGCGAAGCGAGCGTGTTGTTAGTTGTAAGTTTTCTGCCTGCTTGCCACAGAGCGACCGGCAGAAACTGCGACCACGGGGCAAAACCGATGAGCAGGGCGAGAAAATAGTAGAACCACGGGCCGGCGTGGCCCGAGACCGCCCCCTGAAAACGGGATAAAAACAAAAATCCAAGCGCAAAATCCAGGAACACCCGGCCGTGAATGAGATATTCAACGATGTACCAGGGGAGGCCGATCAGTAAAATTATCAGCGCGCCGGGGATCAAACGCAGCTCTTTCAGCTTATTCAATTCTTTTTTGAACAGCAGGAAAAGGAAAATGGCGAACGCCGGCAGCGCGGCGCCGAGCAGGCCTTTGATCAGCATCCCCAGCGCCAGCGGGCAATAGGCGCCAAGATAATATTTTCTCTCTCCGGAAGTGTAGCCGAGATAAAAAAGATGGACCGAGAGCGTCATCAGGAACGTCAGCGCGATGTCGAGCTCGGCGATCCGCGACTGGACCAGGAACTGGAACGCGGTCATCACGATCAGGCCGGCCAGCAGGCCGGTCCGCTCGTTGTAAAATTTTCTGCCGAGCAGGTAAGTGACGACGACGGTCAGCAGGCCCGAGAGCGCCGCCGGCAGCCGCAGCGCCCATTCGTTGAAGCCGATCAGCTTCGCGAACAGGGCCGCCAGCCAGAAGTAGAGCGGCGGTTTGTCGAAAATGACCGCCCCGTTGTAGCGGAGCGTCAGCCAGTCGCCGGAGTTGAGCATGTTCTTGACGAATTCCCCGTACGTCGTCTCCGCCGCGTCGTAAAGGGAGAAAGAGCCGAGCTTAAAGAAATACAAACAAGCCGCCAGCCCAATTAAAATTAATAGCCAACCACTATTTTGAATTTTTACTTTTGAATTTTTAATTTTACTCCCCCAGCATCCTCTTCACCTCGTGCTCGTTGAGGAAGATCGCCCACTGGTCGGGGCGGCTTCTGACCATGTTCTCGTAGGATTTTCTGACGGTCTCCATCACCTCGGCCTTGTTGTCGCCGCGGATGTGGAGCGGCTCGCCGATAATGAAGGCGACCTTGTCCCCTTCGCGCCGGGAGAAGAACGGGACGACCGGCGCCGCGGCGCGCCGGGCGAGCGCCGTCCAGCCGGTGGCGATCGGCACGCGGCGGCCGAGGAACGGCATGATCTCGTACTTCCCTTCCAGCGCCCCGGTGTCGGCCAGGATGCCGACGCAGCGCCCGCGGGCGAGCGCCTGCAGGCACTTCCGGTACATGTTGCCGTCGTATATATTGATCAGCTCCGACCCTTTGTACAGCCGGCTCCGGTTGAGGAAAGCGTAGAGCTTGTCGCCGGGCGGCGCTTTCATCACCGTCGTCAGATGATAACCGCGCGAGGCGAGCAGCGCCGCCGTCAGCTCGTAATTGCCCGAGTGCAGGCTTAAACAGATCGCTCCTTTTCTCCCGGCCAGCGCCCGGTCGAGATTGCCCAGGCCGCTGACCTTGGTGATCCGGTTCAGATGGTCATTGGTGAAATACGGCGCGCAGATGATCTCAAAGATCGCCTGGCCGGCGTTGTCCAGCGCTTTGCCGGCCAGCTCTTCCGCGTCGGCTTCCGGCAGGACCGCCCGGAAGTTGCGGATTACCATCCGCCTGACCGGCGTCAGCCGCGCGATCTGATAGGTCAGCCCGCCGGCCAGCCTCATAATGTAAAGAGCGGCGGGGGCGGGGAGGAGGAAGGCCGGCCGCATCAGCAGGCGCAGAAAATTCAGAAGATGGATCATGATTTATTCTTGCCTGCCGGAGGCAGGCTGGAACTGGAGCTCGTAGAGCCGTTTGTAGATCCCGTTCCTGGCCAGCAGCTCCCGGTGCGGGCCGAGCTCGGCGAGCCGCCCTTTTTCCAGCACCGCCACCCGGTCGGCCTTCTCCACGGTGTAGAGGCGGTGCGCGATGATGAACGTCGTCCGCCCGCGCATCAGTTCTTCCAGCGCTTCGCGGATCAGCGCTTCCGTTTCCGCGTCGAGCGACGAGGTCGCTTCGTCGAGGATCAGGATCTTCGGGTCGCGCAGCACGGCCCGCGCGATGGCGATCCGCTGGCGCTCCCCGCCGGAAAGCTTGGCGCCGCGCTCGCCGACCTCCGTTTCATAGCCGCGGGGCAGCGCGGCGATAAAAGCGTGGGCGTTGGCTTTTTTGGCCGCCTCGGTTATTTCGGCAATGCCCGCCTCCGGCTGGCCGTAGCCGATGTTCTCCCTGATCGTGCCGTGGAAGAGCGCGATCTCCTGCGGCACGATGGCGATCTGCCGGCGGAGCGATTCGAGCGTTACTTGTTTCAGGTCGCGGCCGTCGATCAGGACCTGCCCGGCGGTCGGGTCGTAGAAGCGGGGGATCAGGTTGACCAGCGTGCTCTTGCCGGCGCCGGTCCGGCCGACCAGCGCGAGCGCTTCGCCCGGCCTGACCGACAGGCTGATGCCCGACAGGACGCGCTCCTCCTCATAGGCGAAGGAGAGCTCCCGGAACTCGACCGCGCCGCGCAGCTGGGGGAGCGCGGCGGCGTCCGGCGCGTTGACGACGGTCGGCTTGATGTCGAGCAGCTCGAAGACCCGTTTGACCGAGGCCATCCCCTGGGCGAAGATGGTGAAGGCCTTGCTCAGGGTGCTGCCGGGATCGGTCATGATGCCGAGCGCCGTGGCGAACGAGATCAGCTGCGGCAGCGTCAGCGAGCCGGCGATGATCTGCTGCCCGCCGAACCAGACGATGCCGACGGCGGCGCTTGCCTGCAGCAGGGCGATCACCGGGCTCTGCGTCGAGAGGATCTGGACCGCTTTCATGACGATGCCGAGGGACTTGACGTTCTCCCGCCGGAACTTGGCGCTCTCTTCCCGCTCCATGGTGAACGCTTTGACGATCCTGATCTGCGAGACCGTCTCGTGGACGTGCTCGGTGATGTCGGCCGTTTTCTGCTGGACCCGCTCGCTGATGCGGCGCAGTTCCGAGGCGAACATCCTGATCGCCTGCACGATCAGCGGCAGGGCGATCAGCGTCAGGAGCGACAGCCGCCAGTTGAGCCAGAAGATATAGATCAGCAGGCCGGCCAGCAGGACGGTCTGCGGGACGATCGCCGTGAAACTGATGAGGATCGTGTTCTGGATGACGGTGATATCGTTCATCATCCGCGAGATCAGCTCGCCGGTGTGCCAGCGCCCGTAAAAGTCGAGCGACAGGGCCTGCAGGTGCTCGTAAAGCTGAACGCGCAGGTCGATGATCACCCGGTTGGCAACGAAATAAGAGAGGTACTCCTGGCCGTAGGTGAAGAGCCCTTTGAGGAAGTAAAAACCGATCACGCCGAGCGCCGTCCAGTTGAGCAGGCCGAGGTCTTTGTCGCCGATCGCTTTGAAGGCGTAGCCGGCCAGCGGCGCGATGAACAGGGTGCAGACCGTCACCACGGCGGTGCAGGCGGCGGCGCCCAGGACCACCGGGATGTAAGGCTTCAGGTATTTAAATAATCTGCGATAGTCCTGCATTGATCTCCTCCGCGATCTTTCTGGCCGCGCCCGGCCCGCCCATGGCGGCGGCGAGCTCCGCCGACATCCGCTTGAGCTCCGCCTGGTCGTTTAACAGTTCAATGACTTTTTTCGCCACGCCCGCCGGGTCGATCACCCCCCTGATCTCCGGCGCGATCTCCCGGTCCGCTTTCTGGTTGGGAAGGGCGAAGAACTTCGTTCTTTTATTGGCCGCCTCCGCCACCCGGCGCTTGAGGAGCTTGCCGATGACCGGCAGTTTGCCGATCAGGTCGGCCACCCCCTCCAGCGGGATCACCTCGGGGTGGTTGAGCGGGAAAACCACGATCATCGGCACGCCGCGGGCGGCGAGCTTGGCGGTGTTCGTCCCCGGAATGGTGACGATCACCGCGGAATTGGCGAGCGCTTCGAACGGGATGACCTTCGCCCCCGCGATCGGCCGGGCCGGGACGAACGGCGAGCTGACCAGCTGGAACTTCACCGCTGGAAATTCCTTTTTGACCAGCGCCATGATCTCCCCGTAAAGCGGGGTCATGTAGCCGATCTCCCAGGCGCGGCTGCCGGGCAGAAAAGTCACGACGCCGGGTTCGGGCGCCCATTTCTCCAGCCCGGCCACCGCGTCGGCCATCAGGTCGCCGGTGATCTCGAGCTTCTCCAGCGGCGCGAACTTGTCGTAGGTTGATCGGTCGGGGACGAAGAATTTTTTGTAAAAGCCCTTCCAGGCGATCCGCTCGTCGATATACGCGTAGGCCGGGTAGTTCAGCCGGCGGGCGATCAGCATCGCGTGGGCCAGGTCGCCCCCCAGGAAAAGGACGGCCCCTTTTTTCGAGAAAGCCGCCGGCGGCCTCCGCCGCAGGAAGATCCACTTTTTGTATTCGGCGGCGGTCACCAGCCGCGCGATCCCCGGCAGCGTCCGGCTGAACTCGTTCTCCCGCCCGCTCGTGTACTGGCACGGCGTCAGGACGAGCGTCAGCCGCCTGGTTGCGTCGCGGGAGAATTCTTCGGCGACCGGTTTGACCAGCGCCGAGAGCTCGCCGGGGCTGTTGGCCACCAAAACGATGTCGACGATATCGGTTGCAGTCATATTTCAGCTAATTATAGCATGGGGGCAAAAGGTGAGACAGAGGGCGGGACAAAAGGCAAGGAAGGGCGGGACAAAAGGCAAGGAAGGGCGGGACAAAAGGCAAGACAAAAGGCAAGACAAAAGGCGCCCTTTGTCCCGCCCTCACGTGCCCTCTGTTCCGCCCTTTGTCCCACCCTCTGTCCCGCCCTTTGTTCCGTCCTCACGTGCCCTCTGTTCCACCCTTTGTCCCACCCTCTGTTTTGCCTTTGATCAGACCCGCGAAAATTGCTCGGGGAAGGCCTGCCGCCAGAGCGCCAGGACCGGAGCGCAGATCCCTTCGGTCACCAGCGACCCGCTTGCCTCGTCGAAACACGCCTTGTAGCAGCGCGCCGCCAGCTGCACGGCAGGGTCAAAGAGCCTGGCAAGGTTGCCGTACCTGTCGCCTTGCGCTTCAAGATGGTCCCTGAACCGTTCGGAAAAAGTGATATAGGCGTCCGTCCGGCGATGGTAAAAAGGGAGGGCGTAGCCGAGCGTCAGGCCGGCGACCGCCGCCGTCAGGTTGAGGTCGTTGATCCGGCGGCCGGGGAGCAGGTCGAGCTGCGCCAGATCGTATGACAGCCCCAACCTGGCGTCGGCCGCCGCGAATTCGCCGCGCCCGGCGTGCAGCGCCGCCAGGCGGAGGTAGAGATCAACGAACTGCTTGAGGAATAACGGGATCAGGTCGGGGTGGGCGCTTTTCATCGTCTTGGCCAGCCAGTTGATCTCCAGCCCGAAATTGGGGAGAACGCAATCAAGATAAGCGCGCCAGCATTGATGCTCAAGCCCGACGGCCCTGGGCGGCCTTAAAGGATTAAAAATTATCCCCAGCTCTCCCGGCGCGACCGAAAGCGGGAAAAAGCGCTCCCGCATTGCCGCGAGGTTCTTTTTGGTGAAAAACCAGGCGCTTAAACCGCCTTTGTTCTCTTCTCTTTCCGCGACGGTAATATTGCAGACGCCGTGGGCCCGCAGGAAGCTGACCGCCTGGCCGCAGTCCGGCCCGGTCAGCATGGCGGCGATATTGGTGGCAATGTGTTTGCCCGCCTCCGTCCTTCCCAAACGGTCGATCTTGGGCCAGACAGGTTTGCCAAGTACCAGCCGCGATTGGCTTTCTTTGACTTTAGAGAGTACGGTGGTAACCATTTTAACTTCCTCTTTAGTTTCTGCGGAAAATGGGATTAATTTCAGTAAATTTGGGGAGACAAAGGGCGGGACAAAAGGCAAGGAAAGGCGGGACAGAAGGCAAGGAAGGGCGGGACAAAAGGCAAGGAAGGGCGGGACAAAAGGCAAAACAAAAGGCAAGACAAAAGGCGGGAAAGGCAGGAGGGAAAAAATTTACGGCCCTCATCCGCTTAAATAACAAGCATCAAATAACAAATCACAAACAATTTCTAGATCACAAGAGAGTGTAAAACTAACTGTGTAAACGGGTGAGCCTCATATATCCAGCATCACCCTCCCTTCAAAGATAACAGCAAACTGCGAAAT
>JAFGHC010000016.1 GCA_016939335.1 Candidatus Saganbacteria bacterium | reverse complement strand
TTTACAATTACTGGGTTTTAAGCGGAAGCTTCAGCTTTCGCAATACCACTGGCAACCTACCGCCTTCAGGCGGTAGTAGTTGAGTGTGTGGTTTCAATCTTATTCGCTTCGGCCAAATTCCGGGGAAACTCCACAAGACTCTAAGTTGATATAGCATCATTTTTTCGATATAATTTGGTATCGGAGGCAATCATGAAAGTACTGGCAATGGACAAGACGGCCGAAGAAGGGCTGAAACTGATCAGGGAGGCGGGGATCGAGGTCGATTCCAAGTCCGGTCTGTCGGAAGACGAATTAATTAAAATAATCCCCGCTTATGATGCTTTAATCGTCCGCTCCGAGACCAAAGTCACCCCGAAAATAATTGAGGCCGGGAAGAACCTGAAAATAGTCGCCCGCGCCGGGGTCGGCGTCGACAACGTCGACCTGCCGACCGCCACCAAGAACGGCGTTATCGTTGTGAACTCTCCTGAAGGGAATACCGTGGCCGCCGCCGAGCATACCTGGGCGATGCTGCTCTCCATGGCCCGCTCCATCCCGCAGGCGCACGGCAGGTTGAAGGGCGGGGTCTGGGATAAAAAGTCTTTCAAGGGGGTAGAAGTCCTGAACAAGACCCTCGGCGTCGTCGGCCTGGGAAAGATCGGCCGGCGGGTCGCCGCTTACGCCCTCGGCATGGGGATGCGGGTGATCGGCTCCGATCCATTTGTGACCGCCGATTATGCCAAGGGGCTTGGCGTCGAGCTGAAAAGCCTTGATGAAGTCATCAAAGAGTCCGATTTCATCACTTTCCACATCCCGAAATCAAAAGAGACGGCCGGACTGATCAATGCCGCAGCGATCGCCAAGATGAAGAAAGGGGTCCGGCTGGTCAATGTCGCCCGCGGCGGGATCATCAATGAAAAGGACCTCTACGACGCGCTCAAGAGCGGGCAGGTCAAGGCGGCCGCTTTAGACGTTTTTGAGAAAGAGCCGTGCGGGAGCAGCCCGCTGTTCGAACTCGACAACATCGTGGTCACCCCGCACCTCGGGGCCTCGACGGTCGAAGCGCAGGTCAACGTGGCGATCGACGTCGCCGAGCAGATCATCGAGGTCCTGAAAGGGGGGGCGGCCCGCTCCGCCGTTAATATCCCGTCGATGAAGCCGGAACTGATCACCCCGGTCAGGCCGTACCTGGGCATCGCCGAAAAACTGGGCAGCCTGGCGGCGCAGATCGTCAAAGGGGCGGTCAAGAAGGTCGAAGTCGAATACGCCGGCGAGATCGCGGGGAACAACGTTTCGCCGCTGACCACGATCGTCCTCAAGGGCCTGCTGACGCCGATGCTCGACGTCAAGGTCAATTTTGTCAACGCCCCGTTCGCGGCCAAGGAGCGGGGGATCGAGATCGTGGAAAGCAAGAGCGAAGAGGCGAGGGACTTTGCCAGCCTGATCACCGTGAAAGTGGTGACCGAGCAAGAGACCCGGCTGATCGGCGGCACGGTCTTTGCCGGGGTGGGGGACCGCCTGGTGATGATCGACGGCTTCCGCGTCGACGCGGTGCCCGAAGGTTATATTTTAGTCCTGCAGAATATTGATAAGCCGGGGATGATCGGCAAAGTCGGGACTTTTCTCGGCCAGCACGACATTAATATCGCCGCGATGGACGTCGGCCGGGTCAAGGTCGGGGAGAAAGCGGTCATGGTCCTGAACGTGGACAATCCCATTCCGGACCGGGTCCTTCAGGAGTTCACCCGCCTCGAAGGGATCTTCGGAGCGACCCTAGTTAAAATATAAGACCGCCTTGGCGTGTTCGAGCGAATACGGTTCGATCGTGACCGCTGTGTAACCTTCGTAGTGCAGGCCTTCCTGAGTGGCGAGCTCTGTCCCCAGCTGGTTCAACTTGTCCCGTTCCTCGGCGCGGGTGATATCAACGGTGAAAGGCAGGACCCGGTTCCCGAAACATTCCGCTAAGCGCATGACGGCACCCCCTTTTTAAAATGCCGAATTCCGAATGTCTAAGGCCGAATGAAGGTGTGCTTCCAGCACATTAATTATGCCGCAAAGCGGCACAATAGTTCGGCATTCGGAATTAGGCATTAGGCATTAGGCATTTATTTTTATTTCTCCTTCCGCTTTGAGTTTGGCATAGGCCGCGGTCAGTTTTTCCTGCGTGGCGGCCGGAACTTCCTCGTAATGGTCGAACTTGAACGAATAAGTGCCGTGGCCGTGGGTGAACGAGCGCAGGTCGGTCGCGTATTTCGTCAGTTCGCCCAGCGGCACCCTGGCGACGACCTTGTCGCTTTCGATCGTGGTGATCCGGCCGCGCCGCTTGTTCAGGTCGCCGGTCACGTCGCCGATGAACTCCGGCGGGGCGTAAACGGTGATGTCGACGATCGGCTCCAGGATCACGGGGCGGGCTTCCTGAAAAACTTTTTTAAAGCCCAGCGAGGCGGCGATCTTGAAGGCCATGTCGGAAGAGTCGACCTCGTGGAACGAGCCGTCGTACAGCGTGACCCTGATGTCGACCACCGGGTAGCCGGCGATCACGCCGGCCTGCATCGCTTCGCGCACTCCCTTTTCCACGGAGGGGATGTAATTCCTGGGAATGGCGCCCCCCACGATCCGGTCGACGAACTCAAAGCCCTTGCCGCGGGGGAGGGGCTCGATCTCCAGCCAGGTGTCGCCGTACTGGCCGCGGCCGCCGGTCTGTTTCTTGTACTTGCCCTGGCCTTTGGCCCGGCCCTTGACCGTCTCTTTATAAGGTATGCGCGGCGCGCCGGTCTCGACCTCGACGCCGAAACGCTCCTTTAATTTCGACAGGATCATCTCCAGCTGGACGTCCCCCATCCCGTAGATCACGGTTTCTCTGGTCTCCGGGTCGTAGTGCATCTTGAAGGTCTGGTCCTCGTGCATGAAGGTGGAGAGGCCGAGCGCCATCTTTTCCTGGTCGGCTTTGCTCTTCGGCTTGACCGAGAGCGAAGCGACCGGTTCGGGAAAAACGGTCTTCGGCAGTTCGGCCGGTTTGTCTTTTTCGCCCAGCGTGTCGCCGGTGCCGGTCAGTTTCAGTTTCGGGATGACGGCGATATCGCCGGCGCCGACCGTGGTAAGGTCAAGGCGGGTCTTGCCGCGCAGGGTGCCGACCTGGCCGATCCGCTCCTCCTTGCCTTTGGTCACGTTATAGACGGTTGAAGAGGGCTTCAGTTCGCCGGAATAGACGCGGATGAAGCTGAGCTCGCCGACATGCGGCTCGATCGATGTCTTAAAGACATAGGCGGAAAGACCGTGATTATTGGCGCGGGGATTATGGTTGGCCCCGGGCAGGAAATCGTCGATCTCCCGGAGCAGCTCGGCGATGCCGATGTCTTTCGTTGCCGAAGCGCAGAGGACCGGGGTGATCTTATTGGCGTCGATGCCGCTGTGGATGGCGGCGATGATCTCCGCCTCGGAGATCTCTTTGTTCTCCAGATAATCGTTGAGGATCGTGTCGTCTACCTCGGCGGTCCCTTCGATCAGCATCTCGCGGAAGGCCTGGTACTCGCCCTTGAGCTCGTCGGGGACGCCGTCCGGCTTGAGGAGATTATAGATCCCCTTAAAATCGGCTTCGCGGCCGAGGGGGAGCTGGACCGGAACGAGATGTTTGCCGAGCTTTTCCCTGATCGCTGCCACTTTGGCGGCGAAGTCGGCCTGGTTTTTGTCGAGCTTGTTGATCACCACGATCTTGGGGAGATTGAGCTTGTTGGCTTCCTGCCAGAACAGTTCGAGGCCGGCGCCCAGGCCGGCGGCCGCGTCGATCACGATGATCGCTCCCTCGACCACGTGCAGGGCGGCGATCCCTTCCCCGACGAAATCGAGGTAGCCGGGGGTGTCGATCAGGTTGATCTTGTGGTCTTCGTATTCGAGCGGCAGGAGCGCGGCGTGGAGGCTGATCTTTCTTTTTATCTCTTCGGGGTAGTAATCGGCGGTCGTGTTGCCATCTTCAACTCTGCCTTGCCGGGGGATGGCGCCTGATTTGTACAGCAAGGCTTCGGCGAGAGTGGTCTTGCCGCTCCCGCCGGCTCCGATGAGAACTACATTGCGAATCCTCTCGGGGGGGTATGTTTTCATACCGCGGCCATTTTAACACTGGGGAGGGCCGGTTGCAAGCCGTTTCGCTGTCTGTTATATTAAATGTATGGACCTCCTCTGGTTCCTGCCAAAGAAAAAAGTCGGCCTGGTGCTGGGCGGCGGCGTGGCGCGCGGCATCGCCCACGTCGGCGTCCTCAAGGTCTTGCAGGAGCATAATATCCCGATCGACCTGGTGGTCGGCACCTCATCGGGCAGCCTGATCGGCGCCGTTTACGCTTCGGGCCTGGACGTTTCCCTGATCGAGCAGATCGTCACCCGCATCCGCTGGAACGACTTTTTCAAGTTCACCCTCTTCCGGCCGGGCTGGAGCTCCGCCGAAGCGATCGAAGAATTCATCATTAGATATGTTGGCGACGTCAAATTTTCCGATCTGAAGATACCGTTCGCGGCGGTCGCCACCGACCTGCGCACCGGCGGGCGGGTGGTCTTGCGCGAGGGGCGGGTAGCCAAGGCCGTGTCGGCCAGCGCCTGCTTCCCCGGTTTCTTTTCGCCGGTCGATTACGAAAGCCGCCATCTGGTTGACGGCGGGATCGCGGGGAACGTGGCGGTCGACACCGCCCGGGCGCTGGGCGCCACTTACGTCATCGCTTCCGACGTGGTCCCGGCCAAGACGCGCAGCATACCCGCCGATCCGATGATGATGCTGGGCCGCTCGCTTGACCTGATCCTGATCAAACTGGCGGCCGAGGAGCTCGGCCGGGCCGACGCGGTGATCGAACTGGAAATGGAAGAGGACCTCTGGCATCTTGACCTGAACAAAGCGCGCAAATTCATCACCGCGGGGGAGGTTTCCGCCCACCGGCAGATCAATAAGATCAGGAAAGCCCTAAGGGCTTGAGTTTCGAGTTAAGCGACGAACGGGCGATGCCGAGAATTTGCGCCGCCTTCGTCCGGCTGCCGCCGCCGTCCGCCAGCGCTTTTTGGATCAGTTCCTTTTCGTAGCGCGCCAGCCGCTCGTGCAGGTTGCCGGCCGGAATGTCAGCCGGCGTGCCGGGCGGGAGGCCGAAAGGGAGATCGCTGGCCGTGATTTCCGATGAGCCGGCCAGCACCACCAGCCGCTCGATCATGTTCTGCAGTTCGCGGACATTGCCCGGCCAGTTGTTATTCATTAACCCCTGCATGGCCGCCGCCGAGAACCCCGTGACCTTTTTGTTCAGCTCGCGGTTAAACTTGTTCAGGAAATAAGCGGCAAAAAGCGGGATGTCTTCCTTGCGTTCCCGCAGCGGGATCAGCTCGAGCGGGATAACGTTGAGGCGGTAATAAAGGTCGTGGCGGAATTTGCCGCTTTCGATCTCTCTCTGAAAATCGATATTGGTGGCCGAGATGATCCGCACGTTGACCGTAATGCTCTTCTCGCCCCCCAGCCGCTCGATCGTTCTATCCTCCAGGACGCGCAGGAGCTTCGCCTGCATCGCCGGCGGCATGCAGCCGATCTCGTCGAGAAAGAGGGTCCCGCCGTCGGCCAGCTCGAATTTGCCGAGCTTGCGCTCGAGCGCCCCGGTGAACGAGCCGCGCTCATGGCCGAAGAGCTCCGACTCGAGCAGGTTCTCGGGGATGGCGGCGCAGTTGACCGCCACGAACGGCCGGGCGGCGCGGCGGCTCTTCTTGTGGATCGCCCGGGCGACCAGCTCCTTGCCGGTCCCCGATTCACCGTGGATCAGCACGGTGCTATCAGCCGGGGCGATCTTGCCGATCGTTTCGAACAGCTTTTTCATCCCCGGGCCCCGGCCGATCAGTTCGCAGTGCCCGGTGGCGGTCTTCAGGCTGTCCTTGAGGTAAAGGTTTTCCCTGACCAGCTCGCGCCGCTCCAGCGCCTTGGCGACGACGATCAGCAGTTCCTTGACGTCAAAGGGCTTGGTCAGGTAATCGAGCGCGCCCAGCTTCATCGCCTCGACCGCCGTGGCGATCTCCTGCGAAGCGGTGACAATGATAACGTCGCTGTCCGACTCCTGTTCCTTCAGCCGTTTGAGCACTTCAAGGCCGCTTTGCCTGGGCATTTTCAGGTCGAGCAGGATGAGGGGGACCTGTCTGTTCTTCAACAGCTCGAAGGCCGCGGCGCCGGAGCCGGCGGTCAGCAGCTCGTAGTTCCGGCCGAGGACCGAACGGTAGGTCTCGAGCATATCGGTTTCGTCGTCGACCGCCAGGACCGGCGGTTTCGGGTTAATCACGGGCAAATGCTAGCACATTCCGCCCCGGCGGTCAAAACTGTGCTAAAATCGTTCTTGATGAGCTTTTACGCCGGTTCGCTCCTTTTTACGTCAGTTATTTCGGCGCTGCTCGGCCTGTTCGTTTATGGCCAGAACCGGCGCCAGCCGGCCAACCTGATGCTGGCGCTGCTCTCGGCCGCGATCGGCGCCTGGTGTTTCGGTCAGTTCATGGGCGCCGTCAGCTATGCGAAGCCGGTGGTCCTCTTCTGGACGCGCGTCAATCTTGCCGCCGCCGTATTCATCCCGGTCTTCTATTTCCATTTCGTCCTGGTCTTTTTAGTCCGCCTGCCGCGCTGGCGGACCGCCCTGCGCGCCGCCTATTTTGCGGCGGCGGCTTTGTTATTGCTCGACCTGACGCCGCTCTTCGTGCTTGACGTCGCGCCGCGACCCGGCTATCCCTTTTACCCGGTCCCCGGCCCCGTTTACGCTTTCTTCGCCGCCTATCTCCTTGTCCTTTTTGCCGCGGCCTTTGCCCATCAAGTCGCTTTCCTGCGGCAGAGCGGGGGCGAGACGGCCAACCAGACGAAATACGTCCTGCTCGCTTCGTTGATCGGCGTCGTCGGCGGACTGACGGCGTTTTTCCCGCTCTGCGGTGTCGGCCTGCCTGTTGTCAGCCACCTGGCCCTGCCGCTTTACCTGGCGATCCTCGTTTACGCGATCGTTAAGCACAAACTGCTCGACATTGATCTGGTCATCCGCGCCGGGCTGGTCTATTCAGCGCTGACGGTCCTCTTCGCCGGTTTTTATTCGCTGCTGATCCTTTTGGCCGACCGGTTATTTCAGCAGCTCCGGTTTTTCAGCGAGTTCAGCGCCACGCTGGTGGTGGTCTTTATCTCGGTCCTGGTCTTCCAGCCGCTGCGCGACCGAATCCAGGCGCTCGTCGACCGTCTCTTCTTCAAAGGCGATTTCTATTACCGGCAGACGATCAGCGACCTTTCGGCCGAGAACGTCAAGCTTTACCGGGGACTGCTCCAGGCCGATAAACTTTCGGCGCTGGGGACGCTGGCCGCCGGCATGGCGCACGAGATCAAAAACCCGCTGGCGGCGATCAAGGGCCTGACGCAGGTCCTGCCGGAAAATCTCGAGGACAAGGCGTTCCTCGCCAAATATTCGGAGATCGTCCCCCGCCAGCTCGACCGGATCAACCGGATCGTCGAGGACCTGCTGGCGTTCGGCCGGCCGGTTGACCCGGTGCGGCAGGACGCCGACTTGCTCCGTGAGCTGGGCGGGGTGGTCAAGCTGCTCGAACACCAGTGCCGGAAAACGGGGATCGAACTGGTCACGGACTTTACCGCCTCAGCGCCGGTGCGCGGCAACCCGGCCAAACTGGCCCAGGCGTTCATGAACATCATGCTGAACGCCATCCAGGCGATGCCGCAGGGCGGCCTCTTAAAACTTAAAACTTATAACTTATCACTTATAACTGTTGTCGAGATCAGCGACACGGGGGCCGGCATTCCGGCGGAAAAACTTCCAAATATTTTTGATCCGTTCTATACTACCAGAGAAGATGGGACGGGGATGGGGCTGGCGGTGACCCGGCGGATCATCGAAGAATGCGGCGGCACGATCGCGGTCGAGAGCGCGGCCGGGAAAGGAACGACTTTTAAGCTATGCCTGCCTATAAGACCACAGCCATCAGCTTCCAACTTATAACTTATAACCGATAACTTATAACTTTCTCCGGCACCCCAATCCCTCCATCCTTTCCTAATACTTTACAAAAATAGCCTGAAATTTTCCAGCTAACTTTGATGATAATCATCCGGCGGGGATGTTGGCCGTGGCGGGGCGAGAAAAAAGGAGATGAGTGCAAATGGGCAATTCGGTCTTTGCGCGAATTGGGATAAATCGGGCGATAGGACTGCCGCACCCGATCTGGAACAGCCTGGGAAAAGCGAGACAAGCCGCGAAAGCAACCGCACACTTAACAATGAGGCCGGAGATGATCGGTCATGTGGCGGACAACGCGATTGGCGAACACTGGTATTTGGAAGCCTCATATGCCGGGTTTCACGCGGACAAATTGCGGTCAGGAGAATTATCTTTGTCCGTTTTTTTGTTGGAGGGCAACGAATCCTGCCGTCGTGATCGTCTGATCGGGGCGACTTTGATTAAACTCGGCGAGGCAGAAGCCGTGAGACTGGCGGCCAGGGCCGAGCCGGAAGTAATAGAAACCAAGATCGGCACCTGGCAGGCGATTTCTCGGGTGCTGGGCCAGATACATGAAGGTGTAATTTCACATGGCGCTTGCCCCAATCAAGACATATTGCCCTGGGATGAGCCTTACAAAAAACAGGACGTCGACATTACGGTCAAGGGGGATTTGAAAGTGGAGAGAACGCTCAAACAGGTGAGGGGCGTGTTGCAAAGAATAGAAAAGAAGTTCCCGCCAAGCGCGGATCTGTTCAGAATGATGCTGCAGGCGCTGCCTCCGGATCGAGTGGATGTTTTAAAAGACCAGATTCGCGAGGAAAAAGGTAGTGTAAATTCTTCTGTGTAAATGGGATAGATAGTGTAAACTGATTCTGTCCTATTGATGTATACAGGAGGATTTAAAATGG
>JAFGHC010000015.1 GCA_016939335.1 Candidatus Saganbacteria bacterium | reverse complement strand
CCGCGACAAGACGCCAAACTCTGCTCAAAAAACGGAAGCTTCCCTCGACTCCCTGGTCCGACCACTCAAGCTCCTTCTCCGGCGGTGAAGCGAAGAGGATAAAGAGCCGCGCGGTGTCGGCGCCGTATTTTTCAATAATATAATCGGGGTCGACGACATTCCCTTTTGACTTCGACATTTTGGCCCCGTCCTTGACGACCATCCCTTGCGTTAATAAATTTGTGAACGGTTCGTCGGTTGCCGACCAGCCGGCGTCAAAAAGAACTTTGGTGAAGAACCGCGAGTAGAGGAGATGCAGAATGGCATGCTCGATGCCGCCAATGTATTGATCGACCGGCAGCCAGCGCTTGGCTTTTTCTTTGCTGAAGGGTTCCTTGTCATTGTGAGGATCGGCATAGCGGAAGTAGTACCAGGACGAGCAATTGAATGTGTCGAGCGTGTCGGTCTCTCGCCGGGCCGGGCCACCGCATTTCGGGCATTTCGTTTCCAGGAATGTCTTCGATGTCGTTAAGGGAGAAGCTCCCTCGCCGGTGAACTTGACGTCGGTCGGCAGGCGGACGGGGAGTTCGGCTTCGGGGACCGGGACGGTGCCGCACTTGTCGCAATAAATGACCGGGATCGGTGCGCCCCAGTAGCGCTGGCGGGAAACGAGCCAGTCGCGCAGTTTGAACTTGACCCGCCACTCGCCATACTCGTCGCCGATCTTTTCGAGGGCTTCGCTGCTCTTGAGCCCGGTAAACTTACCGGAGTTCACCATGATGCCTTCATCCACAAAAGCTTCGTTCATTGTCACGGGTCGCGAGTCGCCGGTCGCGGATCGTATCACTTGTTTTACTGGAAGCTTGTTTTGTTCGGCAAAATCGAAGTCGCGCTGGTCGTGCGCGGGGACGGCCATGACGGCGCCGGTGCCGTAGCCCATCAGGACATAATCTGCTAGCCAGATGGGGACCGCCTCGCCGTTGGCCGGGTTGACGGCGTAACCGCCGGTGAAGACGCCTTCTTTCCCCGTCGAAACCGCGCGTTCGTGGGTGCTTTCATGCTTGACCTTCTCGATATATTCTTTGACCGTCTTTTCCTGCGGCGTTCCTTTGGAAAGCTCGAGCGCCAGCGGATGTTCAGGCGCCAATACCATGTAGGTGACGCCGAACAAGGTGTCCGGCCTCGTAGTATATATAGTAAGTTTTTTATTCCCCACACTTAAGTGTGGGGAATTGATAGCAAACTGTATCTCGACTCCCTCCGATTTCCCGATCCAGTTCCGCTGCATGATCTTGACGGGTTCCGGCCAACCGGATAACTTTTCCAGGTCGGCTAAGAGACGGTCGGCGTAGTCAGTTATCTTAAAGAACCACTGCTCCAGTTCCCTTTGCTCGACGGCCGTTTCGCAGCGCCAGCACTTATCCTCTTTGACGACCTGCTCGTTGGCGAGGACGGTGTCGCACTTTGAACACCAGTTGACCGTCGCTTTATTGCGGTAGGCCAAACCCTTCTTGTACATTAAAAGAAAGAGCCACTGCGTCCATTTATAATATTCCGGCTTGCTGGTATTGACCTCGCGCTCCCAGTCGTAAGAAATACCGAGGCGCTTAAGCTGTTTTTTCATCCGCTCGATACAGCTGTCGGTCCACGGTTCGGGGTGAGTTTTATTCTTGATGGCGGCGTTCTCCGCCGGCAGGCCGAAGGCGTCCCAGCCGATCGGCTGGAGGACGGCGAAACCCTGCATCCTTTTATAGCGGGCGATCACGTCGCCGATGGCGTAGTTGCGGACATGGCCCATGTGCAGGTTGCCGGAAGGATAGGGGAACATGACGAGATCGTAATATTTAAGCGGACCGGCGGTTTCCGGGGTCTTGAATAACTGCTGCTTATCCCATTCCGTCTGCCATCGGGGCTCGAGCTGTGAAGGGTTGTAGCCCGCCATTACTTCCTGGTCCGCTTCTTGTCCTTGTCCGGCTCTTTCTTTTCGGCGGCCGGGAGGGGCTTGACCTCCGGCTCGAGAGTGCCCGGCTTGGACGGCTCCGGTTTCGGTTTTTCGACGCGGCCCGCGCCTTTCTCGAAGGTGATCTTGTCGTCCCTGACGTCGGCCACGATGACGTCGCCCTCCTGAAATTTGCCGCCGATGATCTCGTTGGAGAGCGGGTTTTCCAGGAGCTGCTGGACGGCCCGGCGCAGCGGCCGCGCCCCGTACTTCGGCTCATAACCTTCCTTGATGACCTTTTCCTTGACGGCGTCACTGACGTCGAGCCGCTGGCCGCGGTCGGCCACCTGCTTCTGCAGGTCGGAAATGATCAGGCCGGCGATCTGCTTGAGCTCGTCGTCGGTCAGCGGGTGGAAGACGATGATCTCGTCGATGCGGTTGAGGAACTCCGGCCGGAATTCCTTCTTCATGTCGGAAAGGACGACGTCGCGCATCTTCTCGTAGTTGGCTTCGCGGTCTTCGCGCGCCAGAAAGCCGATCGCCCCCTGCCTCACGATCTCACGCTGGCCGATGTTGCTGGTCATGATGATCACGGTGTTCTTAAAATCAACGACGTGCCCCTTGGAATCGGTCAGGCGGCCGTCCTCCATGATCTGCAGCAGGACGTTGAAAACGTCCGGGTGGGCTTTCTCGATCTCGTCGAATAAGACGACCGAATACGGCTTGCGCCGCACCGCTTCGGTCAGTGTGCCGCCTTCTTCGTAGCCGACGTAGCCGGGCGGCGCGCCGATCAAGCGGGAAACGGTGTGCTTCTCCATGTATTCTGACATGTCGATGCGGATAAGCGCCTCCTGCGTGCCGAAGAGGAACTCGGAGAGCCGGCGGGCGACCTCGGTCTTGCCGACGCCGGTCGGCCCGGCGAAGATGAACGAGCCGAGCGGGCGCTGGGGCGGTTTTAGCCCGGCGCGGCCGCGGCGGATCGCCTGCGAAATGGCGACGATCGCCTCGTCCTGGCCGATGACCCGCTTGTGGAGCTCCGCTTCCATGTGGATCAGCTTTTCCGTTTCCGCGGCGGACAGTTTGACGACCGGGATGCCGGTCCAGTCGGAGACGATCGAGGCGATGTCCTCCTCGGTCACGGTCGGCTCGGCGTCGCCGCGCTCCGCTTTCCATTTGCTTTCCAGCTCTTTGACTTTCTTTTCCTGCTCGGCCAGTTTGCCCTGCAGGGCGGCCGCTTTTTCGTACTGCTTGGCGCTGGCGAACGACTGCTCCTGCTGTTTGAGCGCGGCCAGCGCTTTCTGCTCTTTTTTCACGTCGGCCGGCGGGGCGATCTGCTTGAGGCGGACCTTGGCGGCTGCTTCGTCCATGACGTCGATCGCCTTGTCCGGCAGGAACCGGTCGGAGATGTAGCGGTGGGAAAGCGTCGCCGCCGCCACCAGCGCGACGTCGGGGATCTTGACGTGATGGTGCTCCTCGTATTTGGAGCGGATCCCCTTCAGTATCTCGATCGTCAGCTCGACCGACGGCTCGTTGATGAGCACCGGCTGGAAGCGGCGCTCGAGCGCGGCGTCCTTTTCGATGTTCTTGCGGTATTCGTCGACGGTGGTGGCGCCGATGACCTGCAATTCGCCCCGCGCCAGCGGCGGCTTGAGCATGTTGCCGGCGTCGATCGCCCCTTCCGCGCCGCCCGCGCCGACCAGCGTGTGAAGCTCGTCGATAAAAAGGATGATCTGGCGCTTCTTGGCCAGGATCTCGTCAAGGAGCTTTTTGACCCTGGCTTCGAACTCGCCGCGGTACTTGGTGCCGGCCACCATGCCGCCGAGGTCGAGCTCGATCAGCTGTTTGTCTTTGAGTATCTCGGGGACGTCGCCCTTGACGATCCGCTCGGCCAGCCCTTCGACGATGGCGGTCTTGCCGACGCCGGGATCGCCCAGCAGGGCGGGATTGTTCTTGGTCCGGCGCGAGAGGATGCGGATGATCCGGTCGATCTCGACTTCGCGGTCGATGACAGGGTCAAGTTCGCCCTTCTTGGCCATGGCGGTCAGGTCGCGCCCGTAGGAGGCCAGCGCCGGCTTGGCGGGGCGGGGCGGGGCGCCGGTGCCGAGGCCGGGAAAGCCGAAAAGCCCGCCGGGCCCGAACTGTTCGGGGCCGATCTCCTCCGGCTCTTCCTCGCCGGGCTCGCCGCCTTCGCCTTCGGGGAAGCCGGGCGGCAATTCTTCGGGCCCGGGGCCGTATGATTTTTCGACCTCTTTGATGATCTCTTTGGCGACCCGGTCAAAATTGATCTTGCGCTTGGCCAGGGCCTGGGCGGCCAGGCTTTCGCCTTCGCGGATGATCCCCAGCAGGATGTGCTCTTCGCCGACGTAATTAAAGCCAAGCTCCCGGGCCGCATCATATGCGAGTTCAAGCGTCTTCTTGGCGCGGGGCGACATGGTCACTTTCTTGGGCGAGCCGTCGCCGCGGCCGATCAGCGATTCCACGTCGGAGAAAAGGTTGACCAGGTCGACGCCGAGCGCCTGAAGCACTTTGGCCGCTAAACCTTCGGCCTTGACCAAAGCCAGGAGGAGATGCTCGGTCCGGATATGGTCGTGCCCCAGCCGGTTAGCTTCTTCACTGGCCAGCTGGAGGACCTTGTTGGCCGAGTCGTTGAAATAGGAATAGAAGCGCTCTTTCGGCTGCCTTTTCAATAATGAGGCGAAGACATCGGGGAAATCGAACATGTCGGAGAAGCCGGGCAGGCCGAAATCGAACTCATCGCTTGACGGGATATAGCCTTCTTCGGCGGCGCAGACGCCGCAGAGGTGCCGCTCGACTTTTTTGCCGTTGACGATCCGGGTGATATGAACGGTCGCTTGGCGGATCTTGCATTTTTGACAGATCATATTTATATTTCTTCCTTCTTGTCGGTTTTCTGAAGACCCCATACTAAAGTATGGGGAATAACCTTCTTTTTTTTATTCCCCGCACTTCAGTGCGGGGTGTTAGCTGATCAGCTAATTTGTTTCAGTAATTATAGACAATTGACGGGGCGACCGCAACTAAGACAGCATCTCCGCGAACATCTTTTCGATCTCGATATGGCAGCGCTCGGCCAGCTTGAACATCGCCCTGACCCCCGACAGGGTCAGGTCCCACTCGTCCATCAGGGCGCAGACTTTTTTGACCCGCGTCAGGTCGAACTGGGAATAAAGCCGGTAATTCTTGGCGGTGCGCCGCGGCTGGACCAGGCCCGCCTGCTCGTAGAGGCGCAGGGTGCGCGGGTGGCAGCCGATCAGCTCGGCCGCAACATGAATGGTATAGACCGGCTTGTGGCTGTCGTGCAAGAACCTTAACATAAACCTTATTATAAACCTTAACAATAATTATGTCAAGCATAAAGTTAAAAAACAACCCCCCATCCTCCGCAAGGAGAGATGGGGGGTGTTCAAAACCCTTAACAGAGACCAACAATTACATCAGGTTGCAATAAATGCCTATCCAAGCACCACCAGTGCTGATCGTGCTCGTGGCCGTTCCGCCGCCGGTGCTCGCCGAATTGTACGCGGTAATGCCCGCGCTCAACAGCACGCCCGACGCCACTTCAACTTCCCCGCCCAGTCTAAGAGAAGTATTGGTGGTGGCTGTGGAGGCGCCGTCGGAGCTGTAGTTCAGGCCAATCAGCGGCTTCACTTTGCCGATCATCATGGGCAGCGCATAGGCTAATTGAACCCCATAACCGGTTGTGGAAGTCGAGGCCCCGCCTACGGAAACGTTGTTATAATTAACCCCAACCTTGCCGATGATTCCTCCGGCAAAATCATACCTCAATGCCAAGGAACCTGCGTTGGCAACCGGATCAACGCCAATAGACAATTGGGCGGAAGAGGCGGCCGCTAAAGCGAAAACGCTGATCAACAAAACACCAATAATCTTTTTCATTTTCATCCCCCTTCTAAGAACTAGGACCTCCGACCCGGTATATGCTCTCGGCATCACCCCCTTCTATCCTAAAATATAGGCTCGAACGTTTCGCCCGAAAGTCCTTTATCGCCCGTATTCTTGCACCTTTTAAATTGTAAATCAAGCCCTATTTTGTTTTTTCCGCTGTTTATTATATAATGAAGCATTATGCCGCTGCCGCGCTTTTCCGAACTGCCTGACGCCGCCGGCCATTTCGGCCGCTTCGGCGGCAAGTTCGTCCCCGAGACTTTGATGGCGCCGCTGGAAAACCTGATCGCCGCTTACCGGTCGGCCCGGTCCGACGCCGCTTTTCACGACGAGCTTGCCGCTTATCTCGAGCATTATGCCGGCCGGCCGACGCCGCTTTATTTTGCCGCGCGGCTGACGCGCGAGCTGGGCGGCGCGAAGATCTACCTCAAGCGGGAAGATCTCTGCCACACCGGCGCCCACAAGATCAACAACACGCTGGGCCAGCTGCTGCTGGCGCGGCGGATGGGGAAGCGGCGGATCATCGCGGAAACGGGCGCCGGGCAGCACGGCGTGGCGACCGCCACGGCGGCGGCGCTCTTCGGCCTCGAATGCGTCGTCTACATGGGCGAGACGGACATCGGGCGGCAGGCGCTCAACGTTTACCGGATGAACCTCCTGGGGGCGAAGGTCGTGCCGGTCAAAAGCGGGAGCAAGACGCTGAAAGACGCGGTCAACGAAACGCTGCGCGACTGGATGGCCCACCCGAACGACACTTTTTATTGTCTCGGTTCCTGCGTCGGCCCGCATCCCTACCCGATGATGGTGCGCGATTTCCAGTCGGTGATCGGCCGGGAAGCCAAGGGCCAGCATTTCGAACTGGAGAAGAAAGAGCCCGATTATCTTGTCGCCTGTGTCGGCGGCGGCAGCAATTCGATCGGACTGTTCCATCCTTTTCTTGAAGACAGCGGGGTGAAGATGGCCGGTGTGGAGGCGGCGGGAGCGGCTTCGCTGGCCAAAGGTTCCGTCGGCGTCCTGCACGGGGCCAGAGAGTACGTCCTGCAGACGAAGAGCGGCCAGATCATGAACACCCATTCGATCTCGGCCGGGCTCGACTACTCCGGCGCCGGCCCGGAGCACAGTTATTTGAAGGAACTCGGCCGCGTCGAATACGTGACGGCCAATGATCAAGAAGCGCTGGCGGGCTTTAAATTATTGTCCCGCGCCGAAGGCATTATCCCGGCGCTCGAGTCGGCGCACGCGATCGCTTATTTGAAGAAACTGGCGCCCAAACTGGATAAAACGCAGACCGTGATCGTCTGCCTGTCGGGCAGGGGAGACAAGGATGTCGAATCTATCAAAAACCTTTAAGCGGAGAAAAACCTTGATCACCTATATCACCGCCGGCGACCCGTCGCTCCCGGCCACCGAAAAACTTGTCTATGAACTGGAACAGGCGGGGGCGGATATCATTGAGCTCGGCATCCCGTTCTCCGACCCGCTGGCCGACGGGCCGGTCATCCAGGCGTCGCACCAGCGCGCGCTGAAAAAGAACGTTTCGCTGGCCGCGGTTTTCAAGCTGGTGGCCAGGGTCAGGAAGACGAGCGCCGTTCCGATCTGCTTCATGCCGGCCTACAACCTGATCGTGAAATACGGAGAGGAGAAGTTTTATCAGGACTGCGAAAAGTTCGGGGTGGACGGGGTGGTGATACCTGACCTGCCGCCGGAAGAGTCACTGGTCACGGGTCGCGGGTCGCGGGTCGAGAGGATCGCTTTTGTCGCCCCGACGAGCACGGAGGAGCGGATCAAACGGTCGGTCGGGCAGGCCTCGGGGTTCATTTATTTGATCTCGGTGGCGGGGATCACCGGCCAGCGGGAAACGCTGGGCGGCGACCTGTCTTCCCTGGTCGCCAGGATCAGGAAACATACTAAATTGCCGGTCGCCGTCGGGTTCGGCATTTCGACCCCGGCGCAGGCCGCCGCCCTGGCCAAGGTCGCCGACGGAGTAATCGTCGGTTCGGCGCTGGTTGACCTGATCGCGAAGAAAAAGACCGGTCCCGCCGTCAGGCTGGCCGCCGCGCTTCGCCAAGCGCTCGATGCTTAATAATCTTAATTACCGGCTGAAACAATTCTACTTCGGCATGTTCGCCCGTTACGAGAAAGCCGATGAGGCGTTCGCCCGCCGTTATCTGCGGGGAGAGGAGCTGGCGCTCTTCAATCAATTGCCCGGCTTTGAGAAGAAACACGCGGCGGTCGTGGCCAGGAAGATGCTCGATCTGGCGCTCTATAATCCCGAGCTTGACCCGCAGAAACTCGTGAAACTCGGCCTGCTCCACGATATCGGCAAGGTCGCGGAGCGGAACTCGGTCCTGTCGAAGTCTTTTTTGGTCATCTTAAGATATTTTCTGCCGGGTCTTTATGACTGGCTGGCTGAACAGGGAAGGACGCGTCAACTACTGCGCCGGTTCTATATCCACAAGCACCACGGAGCGGTCGGCGCGGAGATGCTGGCCCGGCTCGGCGTTTCCGGGGAATTCCTTTCTATCATTAAAAAGCATGACCCGCGAGTCGAACCGGTCATGGAAAAAGACCCGATCGAGCTGAAAATACTCCAGCAGGCTGATTCCACATATTAGATCAGGGGTTAGGGTATGAAGCCGACACAGTCGTCTTGATCCCGCCGCGCACGCTGAACTCGCCGACGATCTTCATTTGCCTCGGCTGACAAGCGGCGGCCAGGTCATCCAAGATTTTATTAACCACGTCTTCATGGAAGGTCCCGATGTTGCGGAAGGAAACGAAATACAGCTTCAGTGATTTCAATTCAACTATCAACTTATCGGGGATATATTCGATCTTTATGGTTGCAAAGTCGGGCAACCCGGTCCTAGGGCAAACGCAGGTAAACTCCGGAAACTCAATGTTGACCGTATAATCCCGGTCGGAATTTATATTCTTAACCACCTCAACTTTTGACTTTTGACTTTTGACTTTTGAATTTGTTAGCTTCGCCATTGATTGATCTCGTCCCGCAGTTTTTTCGCTTCGGCGGCGGGCTCTTTGGCGTAGAGGACGCTGCGCGAAGCGTTGATGATCGCCCTTCTCCCGCCGTATTTCACCGATTTTTTCAGGTCGCCTCCCTGCGCGCCGATGCCCGGGATCAGCAGCGGCATCTCGCCGGCGATCTTGACCACCGCTTTCAGCTCTTCCGGCCGGGTGGCGCCGACCACCAGCCCGCAGTTGCCCCAGTGGTTCCATTCCTTGACGTGGCGGGCGACGGTGAGGTAGAGCGGTTCGCCGCAGCCGGGCGCCTGGAAATCTTTATTGCCCGCGTTGCTGGTCAGGCAAAGGACAAAAACCCCTTTTTCCTGGTAATCAAGGAACGGCTGGACCGAATCGTGCCCCAGGTAGGGGTTGACCGTGACCGCGTCGGCCTTGAGCGTTTCGAATGCCGCCTTGGCGTACGCCTCCGATGAATGGCCGACGTCGCCCCGTTTCGCGTCGAGAATGACCGGCACGCCGGCCGTTTCGCGGAGGTAATCGATCGTTTTGATCAGCGAGGCCAGGCCGTAAATGCCGTACATTTCGTAGAAAGCGCTGTTCGGCTTATAAGCGCAGACGAAATCTTTGGTCGCGTCAATGACGTATTTGTTGAAGAGGAAGATCGGGTCGCTCTCGGCCAGGAACCGCCGGGGGAGGCGGCTCAGGTCGACGTCGAGCCCGACGCAAAGCAGGCTGTTATTCTTTTCGACAGCCCGGCCGAGCTGCGCGGCGAATTTCATGTAACTTCTTCGGGTTCCTCGGCGGCCAGCTCGGCCGCTTCCGCTTCTTTCTCGGCCTTGGCCCGCTCTTTTTCGGCGAGCAGGTCGCCGATGGTGACTTTTTTTTCCTCGGCGGGCGGCGGGGCAGTTTCCTTCGCTTCTTTCGGCGGGGCCGCCTTGCGCTCTTTGTCGAGCAGCACTTCGCGGATCGAGAGGCCGATCCGTTGCTCCTCGGGCAGGACGCGCAGAACCTTGACGTCGACGACGTCGCCGATCTTGACCGCGTCGCCCGGCTGCTGGACCGGGTGGAGCGAGAGCTCGGAAATGTGGATCAGCCCTTCCAGCCCGTGTTCCAGCTCGGCAAAGGCGCCAAACTTGGCGAAGCGGAGGATCTTGGCCTTGACCACCTGCTTGGGCCGATAAAAATCGGCCGCGTTGGCCCAGGGATCTGGCTGCAGCTCTTTCAGGCCGAGCGAAACTTTCTTATTGACCCGGTCGACGCCAAGGACGAAGACGTCGATCTCGTCGCCCGACTTGAGCAGTTCGGAGGGGTGCTTGACCCGCTTCCAGGAAAGTTCGGAGAGATGGATCAGCCCTTCGATCCCGCCCAGGTCGACGAAGGCGCCGAACGGCTTGAGGTTCTTGACCTTACCGCGGCGGATCTGGCCGACCTCGAGCTCATTCAGCAGTTTGTCGTTCTCGTTCCGCTCTTTTTCGCCGGCGGCCAGCCGGTTCGAGAGAACGATCTTCCCCTGGCGCCGGTTGACCTCGATCACCTTGAGGGGGATGAGCCGGCCGACGAAAACATCGAGCGCTTCCTCGGCGCTCTTGCTGACCTGCGAAGCGGGGACGAAGCCCCGGATGCCGTCGCAATCGACGACCAGGCCGCCCTTGAGCGCCTGGAGGACCTTGCCTTCGAGCAAGGTCTTATGGTGATAGGCTTCCATGGCGAATTTCCATTTCCGCTCGTAGTCGGCGTTCTTCTTGGAGAGGACGACGTAACCCTCTTTGTTCTCGATGTTCTCGATCTGGACGCTGATCACGTCGCCGATCTTGACGAGCTCTTCGGGCGAGCTGAAGCTGCGGTCGGAGAGCTCTTCCGGCAGGATCAGCCCGTCGGCCTTATAGTTGATATCGACCAGGACGCCGGAAGGATCGACCTTGATGACCTTGCCCTTGACGATATCGCCGGCCTTGTATTCCTTGAAGGTGGCTTCATAGCCGGAAGCCGCCGGTGCGGCCGGCGCGGCCGGTGCGGCGGCGGCGCTCTTGGCCGGCGCCGCTTTCTCAGGTGCCTTGGGCGCGGCGGGGAGCGCCGTGGCCCGGAATTCTTCCTTCTTGCTTTCGGCCGCCGGCTTGGCAGTGAACTCCTTGCTCTCGGCCAGGGTTTGCCTGATCAGTTCTTCGACTTCGGAAAACTCGGCCCCGCCCTTGCCTTTATCGATAAAAGTCCCTTTAAGTTCCTCTGCCATAGCGTCTATGATAACATGAAATTTACCCTCTTACAACCCTAATGCCCGAATGAGGGCTCTAATCCCCGAATATTTCTCGAATTAGAGTGCGATTAGAGTATTCGGGCCATAATTAGGGCATTCGGGTTGTAATTTTGCTTGAATTATGGCTTACAACTCAAAGTTCTTCAAAACCGTGTAGCGCGCTCCTTGGGCCGAGAGATCCGAACGGAAAAGCGAAAAAGCGGTGACCGGTTCCAGCCAGTCGATCGGCTGGTCCAATTCCTTGACCGGCAGGCGGCGGAAATCTTCGGGCCGGAAGCGGCCGAGCGTCAGGTGAGGGAGGAAGTCGCGCGTGCCGGGTTCCCCCAGGCCGGCCGCCAGCAGCCCTTGAAGTTTTTCCAGTTCGGGCGCGCGCTCTCCGGCGGCCCAGACAAGGCGAGGCCGCTTCCGGTCGGGACCAAAAGTTATCATATCGAAGTGAAGCGTAAAAGGTTTGATCTCACCGCGCAGCGAATTGCCGAGCGCCGCCAGCGCGGCAAGCCCGGCCTCGCCGGCATAACGCGGCGGGACGAGCGTGACGTGGCAGCCGGCCGGCGCCAGCCAGCGGATTGGCAGCCGCGAACCGGCTTGCCAGGCGCCGATCAGCCGCTGCAGCGGCGGCGAAGCGGGCAGGGCGATAAAAACGCGCAGCTTGTTCATAGAGCGAAAAGCACGGCCCTATTATAGTCGCAAAACAGCGGCTTGACAATTTGCCAGGATAATTTAGAATCATAAGCGTGAAAACGGCAACGGAAGTTAAATACGGTTTCGGCCCGCACCTGATGCTCGATTGTTACGGCTGCCCCAAGGAAAAACTGGCCGACATGGACCTGATCTTTTCCGTCCTCGACACTTTTCCCGCGCGGATCGGCATGACCAAGATCATGCCGCCGTACGTCTTCAAGTACACCGGCAAGGTCGCGGAGGACTGGGGGGTCTCCGGTGTCGTGCTGATCGCCGAGTCGCACATCTCGATCCATACTTTCCCCGACAAGCAGCACGCTTTCGTCGACATCTTTTCCTGCAAGGACTTTGACACCGATTACGCCCGCCAGCAGCTGCTTGACGTCTTTGGAGCCACCCACCACGAAGTGGTCCTGCTCAGCCGCGGCGTCGAATTTCCCAAGAACATCCGCCGGGCGGCCGAGCTGGTCAACCGTGAGCGCCGGGGGATCACCGAGCGCCCCCGCATCTATCACTAGTTTTCGTGCCCGCGAGTTTTGTTATCGTTCCCTGCCCCCACGAGGCCACCGCCAGCTACGGGCGCGGCACAAAAAAAGGCCCGGCGGCGATCATCAAAGCCTTGCCTTACGTCGAGAATTTTGACGAGGAACGGGAGCGCGTGATGGTCCCGGCCGGTTCGCTGGAGATCGGCCGGCCGGTCCCGCTCGCTAAACTTGCTTCACGGGTCGCGGGTTTGATCGAAGAAGGAAAAATCCCCGTTATCCTCGGAGGCGAGCATTCGCTCACGCCCGTTGCCGTCGGCCCTTTCATTCGCAAGTTCAAACGTTTATCGGTCCTCCAGCTTGACGCCCACGCCGACTTGCGAAATTCTTATCAGGACAAAAAGAACAGCCACGCCTGCGCGCTGCGGCGCGTGCTGGAAATTTGTCCGGCCGTTCAGGTTGGGATCCGCAGTTTGTCGGTCGAAGAATGGGAGTGGGCGAAGAAAACGGGGCAGCTCGGCAAGATGCATTTCGCGCCCAAGCTGGCGGAGACCGAGAAGATCGTCCGCCAGCTGTCCCGGGACGTCTACATCACGATCGACGTCGACGTTTTCGACCCGGCGGTGATACCGGCCACCGGCACGCCGGAGCCGGGCGGCCTGTTCTGGTACGAGGTGCTCGATATTTTAAAGGCCGTCTGCGCGGCAAAAAAGATCGTCGGCTTCGATGTGGTTGAGCTTGCTCCGCGCAAAGGCGAGACCGTTTCCGACTTCACCGCCGCCAAGCTTATTTACAAGCTGATGGGTTTTATTACGGAATAAGGGGAGACAAAGGGCGGAACAAAAGGCACGTGAGGGGGGGACAGAGGGCAAGACAAAGGGCGAGGCAAAAGGCAGTAAAAAGGCGCCCTCTCTGTCATTTCCGCCCTTTCTCTCTTTCCCGCCCTTTTTCTCTTTTCTGCCTTTTCAGCCTTTCCTTGCCTTTGCCCCGCCTTTTGTTTTCCCAAAAAAATTGAAATTTCTGCCGGGAACGGGCGATATACATTTGAGGGTTAAATATGAACAGCCGTGACGTCGTAGTCAGAATAATCCAGCCCCTGGAGCAGCCCCAGCCGCCCAAACGCAAAACCGACACCGGCCCCGCGCTTCAACCGGAAAATAATCTCTTTCATTTGATCATTAACGGACTGACGCTCTCGGCGATCTGCTTGCTGGCCCTTTTCATCGGCGTCAGCTATTTCCACCTCGGCGTCAGCTTCAACGACATCGCGGTGCTCGTCGGGGTCCCCGTGACGCTGGGGATCGTGGCGGGCTACGCGGTACTTTGATTACAACCCGAATACCCGAATGTTGGCTCTAATCCCCGAATATTTCTCGAATTAGAGTGCGATTAGAGTATTCGGGCCATAATTCGGAAATTCGGGTTGTAATAAAGTGAAATTACGGCTGGGATTTGACGATATATACATGTTGAAGATAACGCGCTGGCCCGAGAGGCAAGAGCGCAAAGGAGAAGAGCAAAATGGGATTATCGGCGATTTTAGCTGGAGCGAAGATACGATTATATAAATCAAGGGCAAATGAGGGGGCATCTTTCAAGGGCAAAGTGCTCAAGCCGGAAAACTTTTATATGCTCGATGTCAAAAGTCGTGAGAGGGAGAGTCGAATAGACTTATCTAAGACATCGGACTTCTCCTGGAAGCTGGCCCATCTGGTCGCCCAGGCGCCCAATACCATGAGGGCCGGCTTCCTGCTGCATCCGGGAGCGTTCTCTTTTGCTGAACATATAATTGCCTTAGAGAAATTTCTTCCGCCGGAAAAATCGGTGGAGATCGGCGGCCCTCCTTTGCAGAAACTAGTTTTAGAAGGGGAAGGTATCAATCCTTTCAAAGTTAGCCAAAGACGGCATTCTATCAGTGAGTATCTGTTGGGTAAGCCGGTCGAATCTGCGGTCGAACTATATGCTTATGCGCTGCAAAGGGTGCTGTTTGTGTCGGGAACAGCGGCCAACTATGAGAAATGCTTCTTAAAGTTAAAGTTGGACATTTGGAAAACCGAGATAACTGTTTGGAACGGCATACTTGATTAAAAGTCCCCTATACCCTGAAGCACTTTCTTGAACTCGGCCGGCAACCCGGCCTCGAATTCCAGCGCTTTGCCCGTGACCGGGTGGACGAACTTCAGCTTCTCCGCGTGCAGCAGCTGCCCCTTCACCCCGAACTCGTCCTTTTGCCCCCCGTACGTCGGGTCGCCGACTAGAGGATGGCCCAGATGATTAAAGTGTACGCGGATCTGGTGCGTTCTGCCGGTCTTGATCTTCACTTCCATTAGCGTGTATTTCTCAAATCTCTTTAATACTTTGTATGTCGTTAATGCTTCTTTCCCCTTTTTCGAATTTTGCCCCGATTCTTTCGAATTTCTAATTTCGATATTCGGATTTCCCAGCACGGCCATTTTCTGCCGGTTGACCGGGTGCCGCCCGATCGGCGCTTCGATGGCCCCCTCATCTTGCTTGATGACTCCGTGGACCAGCGCGACGTAAGTTTTCTCGGCCGTCCGCTCCTTCAGCTGTTTGACCAGCGAGCGGTAGGCGGCGTCGGTTTTGGCGGCGACGATCAGCCCCGAAGTGTCTTTGTCGAGCCGGTGGACGATCCCCGGCCGCAGCGGCGCGCCGAGCGAGGCCAGGTGGCCGCAGTGAGAGAGCAGGGCGTTGACCAGGGTGCCGCTGTGATTGCCGGGGGCCGGGTGGGTGACCATGCCGCGCGGTTTGTTGACGACGATGATGTCGTCATCCTCGTAAACGATGTCGAGCCGGATCTCCTGCGGCTTAACGGTCGCTTCCTTTGGCGGCGGGACGGCGACCCTGATCCTGTCGTCGGTCTTTACCTTATAACTCGGCTCCGCCGGCCGGCCGTTGACCGTGATATCGCTCTCTTCGATCAGCTTCTTGATCTGCGAGCGGGAGAGGTCAAGCTTAGCGGTCAGCGAAAGGAAGATATCCAACCGCCGGCCTTTCTGCTCGGGGGAGATGACGTATTCGTTACTTTCCATGCTTTTATAGTATATTCCCCATACTTTAGTATGGGGTCTCGGCCTTCGCTTTTGTCAGTATATTACAGTATCCCCACACTGAAGTGTGGGGAATTATTGTAATTATATTCCCCATACTAAAGTATGAGTATGGGGTCTCGATTACAAACTTCTGTACCGGCCAAAGTGAACCAGCCCCCAGATCCCCAGGACAAAGAGCGGGATCACCAGCCATTGCGACGGCGTCAGCGCCAGCCAGCGGAGCGGGCTGAAGCGGAAAAACTCGATCACAAAGCGGTAAAGAGAGTAAAAGACCAGCCCGGAAAAAAGAATCTGCCCGCCGAACTTTTTGGCCCGGTAAAGCCAGACAAGCGCGAGGAACGCGAACAGCATCGAGAGCGACGCGTAAAGCTGGGTCGGGTGCAGCGCGGTGTCCGGGCAATAAGCCGCCGCCAGCGAGCCGCGGGGGAAAACGATTGCCCAGGGCATTGTCGTCGGCAGGCCGAAGCAGCAGCCGTTGAGGAAACAGCCGAGCCGCCCGATGGCGTAGCCGAGCGCCGTGCCGGGCGTCAGCGCGTCAAGCAGTTTGAGGAGCGGCAGCCGGCGCCGCCGGGCGAACAGGTAAACGGTCAGCAGGGCAAGCAGCAGTCCGCCGAGGAAAACCAGCCCGCCGTTCTGCAGCATGATGATTTCCGGGAGGTTCCGCCGGTAATAATCCCACTGGCCGAGGACATAGACCAGGCGCGCGCCGGCGACCGAAGCGATAATTACCCAGAGCGCCAGGTCGAGAATGAGCTGGCGGGCGATCTTTTCACGCCGGGCGTAGACGAAGGAAACGAGAATGCCCGCCGCAAAGCCGAGCGCCACGAAGAAGCCGTAAGAGCGGAGCTCCAGCCCGCCGAACTTAAACAGTACCGGAAACATTGTTCACCTCTTTGTGAAAAAGTCTCCAGGCCAGCAGCAGGACGCCGAGATTGATCATGACGTCGGCCAGGTTGAAGACCGGCCAGACGGTTAAGTCGAGATAATCGACAACGTAAGAGCGCAACAGGCGGTCGAGCAGGTTGCCGAGGCTGCCGCCGAGGACCGCGGCCAGGGCGAACTGCAGCCGCCGGTCGCGCGGCGAAGTGCGCGTGTGCCAGACGATCACCGCGACCGCCACGATCAGGCCGGCCAGCGCCAGGTAGGAAGAATAGCCGGTGAAGAGCGAGAAGGCGGCCCCGGTGTTGCGCACGTAGGTGAGCCGGACGGCGCGGCCGAGGAGCGGCAGCGACTGGCCGGGCGCCAGGTGCTGCACGACCAGATATTTCACGAGCTGGTCGAGAGCGGCGATCAGGGCGGCGGCCGAGTAAAAGAGCATCAGCGGTGGCGCGGCCCGTGCCGGACGGAGCTGTCGATGATCTTGGTCAGCTCGCTGGCGTAAGAGCCGAGAACGGGGAAACCGACCAGATGCGAAAGAATGAGGTTGAGCAGCCAGATGGCCAGCCCGAGAAAGATCGTTGCGCCAAGCGCCATCCCGACCCCCTGCGCGATCCCGTTCAGAAGAGTGAAACCGATGTAGCGCCACGGCTGGTGTTTGTCCCGCCTGACCCGCTCGAGCGCTTCCAGCAATTTATTCTCTTCATCCCCCATTAAATAGCTCTACCTTCATTCGTCATTCGGCATTCGTAATTCGTCATTTCCCCTAGGTCCCCTCTTGCCAGGAAGCGAGATATTTGGCCTGCTCCGGCGTCAGCTTGTCGATCGCGATCCCCATTGATTTAAGTTTAGCCGTGGCCACCCACTCTTCGATCTCCTTGGGCACGTTATGGACGCGGGCGGTCAGCTTACCGGCGTTATTGATGACATATTCGGTGGCCAGCGCCTGGGTGGAGAAGCTCATGTCCATGACGGAGGCGGGGTGGCCTTCGGCGGCACCCAGGTTGACGAGCCGGCCCTCGGCCAGCAGGTAAATACTCTTGCCGTTCGGTAAAAGGTACTGATCAACAAAGCCCCGGACGTTCGTGCGGACCTCTTTGGCCAGTTTCTTGAGCCCCTTGATGTTGATCTCGACGTCAAAATGGCCGGAGTTGCAGACGATGGCGCCATCCTTCATTTTTTCGCAATGCTGGACGTCAATGACATTGCAGTTGCCGGTCAGCGTGCAGAAGAGGTCGCCGATTGGAGCGGCTTCGGCCATCGTCATGACCCGGTTGCCGTCCATGGCCGCCTCGATCGCCTTGACCGGGTCGACCTCGGTCACGATCACGTTGGCCCCCATCCCTTTGGCCCGCATGGCAAAGCCCTTGCCGCACCAGCCGTAGCCGGCCACGATGACATTCTTGCCGGCGATCAGCATATCGGTGGCCCGGATGATGCCGTCGAGCGTGCTCTGGCCGGTGCCGTAGCGGTTGTCGAAGAGGTTCTTGGTCTGCGCGTCGTTGACGGCGATGACCGGGAACTTGAGCGCGCCGTCACGCTGCATCGCTTTTAAGCGGATGACGCCGGTGGTCGTCTCTTCCATACTGCCGATGATCTGTTTGGCCACCGCCGGGTATTTGGCGGAGATGGCGGAGACCAGGTCGCAGCCGTCGTCCATGGTGACGACCGGAGAGTGCTCGATCGCCGCGGTCAGGTGCTTAAAGTAAGTTTCGTTGTCTTCCCCTTTGATGGCGAAGACCGGGATGCCGTAGTCGCTGACAAGAGAAGCCGCCACGTCGTCCTGGGTCGAGAGCGGGTTCGAGGCGCAGAGGACGATCTCGGCGCCGCCCGCCTTGAGCGTCCTGACGAGGTTGGCCGTCTCGGCCGTCACGTGCAGGCAGGCGCTCATCTTTTTGCCTTTGAGGATGCCGCTTCTCCCGAATTTTTCCTTGACCTGGGCGAGGACCGGCATGTCGCGTTCCGCCCATTCGATGCGGAGCTTGCCTTTGGGGGCCAGATTTTTGTCTTTGATGTCTGAATTAACCATGTGAACTCCTTTTTTGAATGATTATAGCATGAAAGAAAGGCGGGACAAAAGACGGAACAAAGGGCGCGAGAGGCCTTTTCTTCCCCCTTATTCCTGAAACCCTGAAATTTCCGGCCGTTCCGTCTGATAATTAAGCAAGGTGAAATAAGAATGAGAGGAAATATGCCGACGATCAGGCCGCCGTGGATGAGGCCGATGGGGAATAAACGGAGCTACGGCCTGCAGGCAGTGAGATCGGCGGGCCACGCCAAATTCTATGGTTTGAAGATCGTTTTCAACAGGCATAATCCGCGTTATGGCGAGGCGCTTGATAATGGCCGTCTGTTTGTGGAAATATTCGTGCAAATAAGCGCGGGAAGAACGCACAGCGGCTTGAGAGTTTTTGAAACGACCCCGCAGGGGAATAAAGTACTCGATACCGTATACATCAACCCGGAGGGGGGAATTCTGCGCGATGGCCAGGTCCTCTCCGTTGAAGGCCGGGTGGTCAATGTGCACGGCGGCGAACGCAGCCTGGCGGCTGAAAAGATCTTCACCGGGCTGGGGCCGGTGCCGCTTCAGGCCATCAAAAAGCAGCACGTGCCGCCCCCCGATCTCTGGGCGTGGCCGGAGGAACTGCCGCTGCGGCCGGACGTTTTTGTGGATGATAAAAGGATCGCCGCCAGCTATGTCCTCCAGCTGGCGGAAGAATCGCGCTTCCAGGCGGACCGGCTCGCGGTCAGCCGCCGTGATAATAAACTGGTCATCACTTCAGACGGGGAATGTCTGGGCATAATGCCCGATACCGATGCCGGGACCGGACGGCAGCGGATCTATCCGGCCAAGGAAGCGCCGGTCCTGAATTATGGCCCGCATTATGAGTCGCTGATCGACAGGAAGCTGCTCGAAAGCGATGAAAAGCGCCTGGCCGACCTCTTTCTCTATAACGTGGAAGGTTTCCGGCGTTCATTCAAACTGCTCGATCTCTACGCCCGCGATTATTTCAGCCGCCGCCTGATGGCTTCTTTTAAGACCGTCAAACTGGTCAATCTCTGGCTTGAGGGGGTCAGCCTGATCGAAAAAGACAGCTGGTATCTCCCGGAGGAAAAAGAGTTGCTGCTCGGCGCCCCGTGCCCCATCAGTGCCGCGAGGATGGCGAAAAACGGGATTGAAGACACTTTGGCCGGCACCGTCAAGTTATCTCAACGGGTGGGCGACTTTTCCGACCGGCAGTTCGCGGTCGTGGCGATCCTTTATCGGGAGGCCGCGAAGAAAAATATGGAGGAAACTTTGCTGCCGGAATTTCTGCTGTCTGTCCGGCGGCAATACTACAGCGGCCGCGGATAGTTTAGCTGAAATTCCCGCCGCCGGCGGGCGATAATCAAGCGGGTTCAAAATAAGGGGGTAGGAACAGATCATGAGGAATTTACGGATCGGTTTGGGTTGCAGCAGTGCCCGATTAACAATAACAAATTTATTGTTTCCGCTTCTGTCCTGCGGGCGAAGACAACCGTCGTGGTTAATTAATAATGGGAGTAACTTACCTCGACCGGTGCCCTTACCGGGACCGATACCCTTACCTCGACCGGCACCTTTACCGGGGCCGATACCCTTACCTCGACCTCGACCGGTACCCTTCTGATCGATACCCTTACCTAACTACAGAACTGCACCGGCCGCATAAAGTCGGGCGCTGCTTATCCGAGCCGACATCCTCTTTGACGATCCAGCAGCGTTCGCATTTCTGGCCGGGAGCGCGCTTGACGGCGATCGCCTCACCGTCGGTTAATTTAACCTTGGCCACGATGAAGACCAGCGGCAGGATCGCTTCGACTTCCCTGGCCCATTCCCGCCCTTTAGTCCCGATCTCCACCAGCGCCTCGATCGACGAGCCGAGCTCTTTCCGCCCGCGCACCGCCTCGAGTTCCTTGTAGACCTTAAGTTTTAAGGCAATGATCTTTTCCCATCTCTCTTCCAGCTTGGCGTCGAGGTACTGCGGGTCGGCTTTGGGGAAGTCGTGTAGGAATATCGAATCTCGAATATCGAAATCCGAAACAAATTCGAATTTCGAATTTTCTCCTTTTCCTTCGAATTTCGAATTTCGAATTTCGAATTTAATGTATTTATTGATGTCTTCCGAAGTGAAAGACAAAACCGGGGCCATAAGCTTAACGAGAGTCAAGAGGATCTCGTTCATGGCGAATTGGGCCGAGCGGCGCTCGGGCGAATCTTTCCCGCCGCAGTAGAGCCGGTCCTTCGACATGTCGAGGTAAAGGGCCGAGAGGTCGTTGACGCAGAAGTCGTAGAGCGAGTGATAAACCACGTGGAACTCGAACTCATCGTAGGCCTTTGTGACTCTCTCGACCAGCCGGTTGAGTTTCAGCAAGATCCATTTATCAATTTCCAGCAGCGACCCGCGACCCGCGACCCGCGACTCGTGACTATAATCATAGAGATTGCTTATGAGGAACCGGCAAGTGTTGCGGATCTTCGTATAAGCTTCCTGCACCTGCTTAAGAATTTTCTCGGAGGCCGCCATGTCGTTGCGGAAGTCGGTCGAGGCGACCCAGAGGCGGAGAACGTCGGCGCCGTAGCGCTGCACCACGTCCTGCGGGTCAACGACGTTGCCGAGCGACTTGCTCATCTTTTTCCCTTTGTCGTCGATCGTGAAGCCGTGGGTCAGGACGGCGTTGAAAGGGGCGCGCCCCTGGTAGCCGGTGGAGATGAGCAGCGACGACTGGAACCAACCGCGATGCTGATCGCTTCCTTCCAGATAAAGGTCCGCCGGCCGATCGAGCACCGCCGCAAAGGACGAGCCCGATTCGAACCAGACGTCGAGGATATCGGTCTCTTTCGTGAATTCCGCCCCGCCGCAGAACGGGCACTTGGTCCCCGCCGGCAGGATATCTTTCGCTTCTCTGGCGAACCAACCGTTGGTCCCTTCCTTGAGGACCAGTTCCCGGATCGCTTGGTTGAAAACCCCGGTCAGCGACGGCTTCCCGCATTTCTTACAATAAAAAGCGGGAATAGGCACACCCCACGACCTCTGTCTGGAAATACACCAGTCGGGCCGGGTCTCGACCATGCCGCGGATCCGCGTCTCCCCCCAGGCCGGGTACCACTTCGTGTCGGCGATGGCCTTTAAGGCGTTCTGCCGCAAATTATTCTTGTTGACCGAAACGAACCACTGCTCGGTGGCGCGGAAGATGACCGGGTTCTTGCAGCGCCAGCAGTGGGGGTAGGAGTGTTTGATGAGTTCCTGCTTCAGGAGTGCCCCATTCTCTTTCATCTTATCGGTGATCAGCTTGTTGGCGTCGTTATAATTCTTGCCTTTAAGAAAATCGGGGACGGTGTTGTCAAAATTGCCATTAGCGTCTACCGGCATGATGATCGGCAGTTTGTATTTCAGTCCGACCTGGTAGTCTTCGATCCCGTGACCGGGGGCGATGTGAACGAAGCCGGTTCCCTGTTCCAGTGTCACCAGGTTGTCTAAGACGACGGGGACTTCTTTGTCGATGAATGGATGTTTGACCAAGATACCTTCAAGCAGAGCTCCTTTAGTCTTATCGATCGGATGGCATTTAGCCCCAACATGATAAAGTCGACTTTTAAAATCTTCTACTAATCCTTCAGCAATGATAAATACTTCTTTTTTTCCAACAGTAGGAATGGTCAGGCTCTCAACCATCAGAAAAACGTATTCAAGGTCGGCATTTGCAGCGACAGCAACATTTGAAGGTAATGTCCAAGGGGTTGTAGTCCAAACGATTACAGACCAAGGCAAGTTCGTTAATAAATTCGGATTTTTTATTTTCGAATTTACTTCGGATTTCGGGTTTCGAATTTCGAATTTCACGTAGATCGACGGCGACCTGTCGTCTTCATACTCAAGCTCGGCCTCCGCCAGCGCCGTCCGGTCGGTCGGGCACCAGTGGATCGGCTTCAGCCCCCGGTAAACGTACCCTTTCTCCGCCAGAGACCCGAACAGCTCGATGATCTTGGCTTCGTAGCTGTGGTCGATCGTCAGGTAGGGCCTGTCCCATTCCCCGAAGATACCGAGTTTTTTGAATTCGGCGCGCTGCAGATCAACATACTTGAGCGCGTACTCCTTGCATTTATTTCTAAATTCTAAGATATCGACCCGCGACTCGTGACCCGTGACTCGCGACTCCTTCAGCAGCTGCGTCTCGATCGGCAGCCCGTGGCAGTCCCAGCCGGGAACGTAGGGCGAATAATAGCCCGCCATGGATTTGTATTTGACGATGATATCTTTGAGGACCTTGTTGAGCGCGTGCCCCAGATGTATGTCGCCATTGGGGTAGGGGGGGCCGTCATGTAAAAGGTACCTGCGTTCTGCGTTCGACTTTCTGCTTTCTACTATCTTATGATAGGTATCTTCCGCCGCCCACCTTCCCAAACATGCCTCTTCCACTTTTGCCGCGCTGGCGCGGATCGGGAAGTCGGTCTGCGGCAGGTTTAGCGTCTTTTTGTATTCCGTCATAAGGAGTACTATTTTAGCATGGATCGGGAAGCCATCGCTATGCCGCGGCGGGCAGGCAGACCGTGAAAGTCGCCCCCGTGCCGTCGCGGCTGTCGATCTGGATCGAGCCGTTATGCTCGTCGACGATCTTCTTGGTGATCGACAGCCCCAGGCCCGCGCCGCTCGCTTTGGTGGTGAAGAACGGGTCAAAGATCCTGGTCAAATTTTCCTGCGGGATGCCGGGGCCGGTGTCGGTCACGGCGATCTCCACCCGCTGTTCCTTCCGCCTGACTTCAAGCGACAACTGCCCGGCCGGGCCGCCCTCGGGCGGCCGGACCGCGGTCATCGCCTGCAGGGCGTTGACGATCAGGTTCATGAAGACCTGGATCAGCCGGTCCTTATCGGCCAGCGCAAAGGCCGGCTCCGCGCCGGGCTCGGCATAATGTTTGACCACGGTGATCTCGCGCCGTTTGATCTCGTAGCCCAGGATCGCCAGCGTCCGGTCGAGCACCTTGGTGACCTCGACCGGCTCGAGCCGCAGTTCGTGGCTCTTGGAATAGTCGGAGAGGCCGTCGATGATCAGTTTCATCCGCTCGACCTCCGACGGCAAGATGCGGATCACGCTCTCCTTGAAGGCCGGGTTGTCCCAGCTTTCGGCCAGCGACTGGGCGACGATCTCAAGGTAGGTCAGCGGGTTCTTCAGCTCGTGGGCGATGCCGGCCACGGTCGTCCCCAGGGCGGCCAGCTTTTCAGTGTCGACTACCCGCGCCTGGTTCTTTTTCAACTCATCGAGAATAAAGACGTATTCGATGCTCAAGGCCGCCTGGGTGGCGATCATCTCGAGGAAAGAAAGGTCGGCCTCGGAAAACGATTCGTCGGAAAGCTTCTTCCCCAGGTTGATCGTCGCCAGCAGCGTCGGCTGATGGAAGTAGCCGCTCTTGGAAATGGCGGGGATGACCAGCACGGTGTTCAGCTTTTCCATTTCGGCCCGGATCTGCGCCAGATGACCGGCCCTTTCCTGGTTGGTGCGGCGCGCCCCCTTCAGCGAACGGTCAAGGTCGGTCAGCCCGATGTCGTCGAACTTGGCGTTGAGCTCCCTGATCAGCGCCGAGTCCTCGTTGAGGGTCAGGCCGACCAGGCGGGCGGCGCTCCCGATGCCGGCGCGCACGGAGTACCGGCTGCTGTAGCGGTCAAGCACCAGGACCGAAGCGCCGGAAAGCCGCATCGATTTGCAGAGAAGGTAAGGGGCGAGCCGGGCGAAACGGTCGAGGTCGGGCACCGGATGGGCGATCAGCTGGCTGTAACGCCTGAGGATCCGTTGATAATCATAATTGGTCTTATAAAAAATCCGGTCGATCACCTGCTGCACGGCATCGCGCAACGGCTGAAAGACCAGGGCGACGGCGAACGCCGCCAGGATGCCGAAACGGAGCGAACCATGCCCGGTGCGGGAACGCAGCCAGAGGTCGCTGATCAGGAGGAAGGAAAGCACCACGCCGGTCAGCAAGGCGGTCACCACGGAATAGACGACCGTTCTCTTCAGCGCCAGCGCTTTCACTCTCATCCCTTTTCCTCCCGGGACAAATTCTTCAGCCCAAGCGGAAGATCGCGCAGACCCCCTGCCGCACGAACTGCACGGCGATCGCGGCGATGAGGATCGCGGCGATCTTGGTCAGGACCAGCGAGCCGTTCTTGCCGAGGATCGCGTTGATCGCGTCGGCGAAGTAAAGGACCAGCCAGATGGCCGCGAAGCAGGCGACGATCGCCGCCAGGACCACCCAGTAGCCGTAAGACTGCTGCAGGACCAGCGCGGTGGTGATCGCGCCCGGGCCGACCAGGAGCGGACTCCCCAGCGGCACGACCCCCATATCTTCTTTGTGTTCGATGGTGACCCGCCCCCGCAGCATGATCTCGACGGCGATCCAGAAAAGCAGGATGCCGCCGGCGATGCGGAAATCCTCCAGCGTCACACTGAAAAGCTCCAGCAGGGCGTTGCCGAGGAAAATAAAACCGACCAAGATAACAAAACCGGTCAGCAGGGCGGTCGCAAAGACCTTCCTTTGTTCGGCCCGCGATTCACCTTCGGTCAGACCGAGGAAAAAAGGGAGATTGCCGAGCGAATCGGTGATGATGAACAGGGCGACAAAAGATTTGAAGAACGGCCAGAAGAATGCGGCGTCCATTTATCTCATGAACGGCGGCAATTCGATGTGGTCTTTGCCGCCCGAAGATGAACCCGCGCCGGCCGCCGGGGAGCCGGCCGTTCTGGGACGCAGAAAGGGGAGGGCCTCTTTTTCTTTTTTGGCCGAGGGCTTGAAGCCGGTGGCGATGACGGTGACGACCACGTCGCCCTGCAGCTTCTCGTCGATCGTCGCGCCGAAGATGATGTTGGCGTCGGGATCGCCCGCGTTGTAGATGACCTCGGCCGCTTCGTTGACCTCGTAAAGGGTCAGATCGGAGCCGCCGGTCACGTTGAAAATGATCCCCTTGGCGCCGGTGATCGTCTCTTCGAGCAGCGGCGAAGAAATGGCCGCCTCGGCCGCCTCGGTGGCGCGGTTCTCGCCCGAACCGGTGCCGATCCCCATCATGGCGGAACCGGCCTCGAACATGATCGTGCGCACGTCGGCGAAATCGAGATTGATCAGGCCGGGAACGGTGATCAGGTCGGAAATGCCTTTCACGCCCTGCCGCAGGACGTCGTCGGCGATCTTGAAGGCTTCGATGATCGAGGTTTTTCTTTCCACCACCTGGAGGAGTTTGTCGTTGGGAATGACGATCAGGGCGTCGACTTTTTCCTTGAGCAGGGCGATGCCGGACTCGGCCTGGGAAATGCGGACCGGGCCCTCGAAGCGGAACGGCCGCGTTACCACGCCGACGGTCAGGCAGCCCATCTCTTTGGCGACTTCGGCGATGACGGGCGAAGCGCCGGTGCCGGTGCCGCCGCCCATGCCGGCGGTCAAAAAGATCATGTCGGCCCCCTCGAGGGCGATCTGGATATCGGCCTTGCTTTCTTCGGCCGCTTTCTGGCCGACCTCGGGATTGCTGCCGGCGCCGAGACCGCGGGTCAATTTAGCGCCCAGCTGGAGCTTGTGATCGGCCAGGGAAACGTTCAGCGCCTGCAGGTCGGTGTTGCAGCCCCAGAACTCGACCCCTTTGACCCCGCCCGAGATCATCCGGTTGACCGCGTTGGTCCCGCCGCCGCCGATGCCGAAAACTTTGATCGTCGCGAACCCCTGGCCCTGACCGTTGCTTGCCAACATATTATCCTGCTCCTTTCCACGTCGCGTGGAATGGATTTTGATAAAAACATTCTAGCACAGGATAACTATAAAGCAAGTCCGGGGATCGGTGTTATTTATAACGGATTACGGGGTTGTCGGGATAGCGGACGTCCACATACACAACCTTGTCCCAGCGCCCTTCGAGCTCGGGCAGGAGCGCCTTGAAGACCGCCATTTTGCGCCTGACCGCCTCGTTGCGGCCGACTTTGACCACGAGAAGGTCGTCGAGCGAAAATTTGATCCGCTCAAAATCGCCGGTCTCGAGCTGAAGATGGCGCGAGCCGAGCAGGCTGGCCAGCTCGCCGATGACGCTGGCGATCAGCTGGGAGGCGCGGGGATCGATCCGCTCCTCGCCGGCGAACTCGACCGAGCCGACCCCCAGGACGACCGGCAGTTCCGTCATGTGGGGGACGTTAAGCGTCAGGTTGGGGTTGCGGTTCAAGATATAGCCGTCGGCGTCAACGATGGCCGACTTGTTGTTGAAGAGGAGCACGGCGATCGGCCGCCGCTCGATCAGCTTGATCAGCACGGTCCCCGGCGGAATGCGGTAAAGGTGGAATTCCTTGATGGCAGTGATCTTGCGCAGATTGTCGCGCGGGCGCTGGAAACCGGTGAAGAACAGGTTCTCCGCCAAGGGGATGCCGGAGAGGTCGCGGAGCTCGTCGGCGGAGAGCATCTGCGCGCCGCTGACCGTGATCTCGGTGATCCGCCAGATCGGCAGGGAGAGCAGGTAATAGCCGCCAGCGCCGGTCAGCACCAGCAGGACAAAAATGACGAACAGGCGGAACCTAAAGGGTAATTTTTGTCTCTTTCTTTTTTCTTTTCGTCTTTTTCTGCCCGCCACTTTTTACTTTTGCCTTTTTACTTTTGCCTTAGCAGGCACTTTCCAGTATCTTTACCACCAATTGGTCAAAGCTGATCCCCGCGTGGGCCGCTTCGGCGGGGAGGTCGGACTGCTCGGTCAGGCCGGGGCTCGAGTTGACCTCGGTGACGTACGCCGTCTGGCCGCGTTCCGCGACGATCATGTCGACGCGCGAAACCCCCCGGCAGCCGAGGGCGCGGTGGGCGGCCAGCGCGGTCGCCTGTGTTTTTTCATAGAGCGGTCGGGGGAGGCGCGCCGGCAGGATGAATTCCGTCATCCCCGACGTGTACTTGGCCTCAAAATCGTAGAAAGCCTTGCGCGGCACCAGTTCCAGGACGGGCAGGGCCCGCAGCTCTGCGTCGCGGCCGATGAGGCCGACCGTCACTTCGCGCCCCTTGATGAACTCTTCGACGAAAACCTCATGGTATTCCCTGACGGTCTGCTCCAGCGTCCGCGCCAGATCGTCACCTTCCCTGATGAGGCTGACGCCGAGGCTGCTCCCTTCCGAGACCGGTTTGACGACGAGCGGCAGGGGGAGCGCCCGCTTGATCTTTTCCGCCTGCGCGGCGAGGTCGCCGCGCGCGTCAAGCTCCGCGTAGCGCGGCGTCGGGACCTCCGCAACATTGAACATTTTTTTGGCGGCCAGCTTGTTCATCGCCAGCGCCGAAGCGAGGACCCCCGAGCCGGTATAAGGGATGCCGGCAAGTTCCAGTATTCCCTGAACACAGCCGTCCTCGCCCCAGCGGCCGTGGAGGGCGATATAGACAAGATCGATCCGGTGTTTTTTCAGCATAGCGATCAGATTGTCGTCGGGGTCGAGCTCGATGACGTCAAAACCCTGTTTTTTGAGGGAGTCGAACACGCGCTGGCCGGAGCGGAGCGAAACGTCTCTTTCTCCGGAGCGCCCGCCGCAGAGCACGGCGATTTTTTTGTCCTTTAAATCTTTCACTTTGTGTACTTTGCGCCTTAGTGTCTTAGTGGTTAATTCCCTTTCCGAATTTTACCACAAAGAGCGCTAAGACGCGAAGGACGCTAAGCTGCCGGCGCAAAGATGAATTCATAGGGCAGGTAGATCATGCCCAGCGGGCGCGTTCGGTTATGAGGTCGGGCGCGACATTGATCTCGGCGACCCCGAGTTCTTTTAGTTGCGCGACTGCCTTCTGTTCCGTCCTTTGTCCCGCCTTTTCCCTCTTTCCTTGCCCTTCCTTGCCTTCTGTCCCGCCCTCTGCTCCCCATATGATATAATGAAAACATGGCTTACAAGATCACCCTCATCCCCGGCGACGGGATCGGGCCGGAAGTTTCCACGGCGGCGCGGCGCTGCGTCGACGCCACCGGCGTCAAGATTGACTGGGAGATCGCCGAAGCGGGCGCCGACGTCATTCCCAAATACGGGACGCCGCTGCCGGGTTCGACTTTAGCTTCCATCAGGAAGAACAAGGTCGCCCTCAAGGGGCCCCTGACCACGCCGATCGGCACCGGTTTCCGCTCGGTCAACGTCGCCATCCGCAAGGAACTCGACCTCTACGCCTGTCTGCGCCCGACCAGGTCGTATAAAGGCGTCAGATCAAGATACGAGAACATCGATCTGGTCATCGTCAGGGAGAATACCGAGGACCTTTACGCCGGCATCGAGTTTGAAGAAGGGAAAGCCGAGACCAATTCCCTGATTGCCGAAATCGAAAAGCTGTCAAAGAAGCAGATCCGCCCCGATTCGGGCATTTCCATCAAGCCGATCTCGATTACCGGCACGAAACGGATCGTCAAATTCGCCTTTGATTACGCCGTCAAGTATAACCGCAAAAAAGTCACCGCCGTCACCAAGGCGAACATCATGAAATTCACCGACGGCCTCTTCTTCAAAGCGGCGCAGGCGGTCGCCAAAGAGTATGAGGGGAAGATCGAGTACGAGGAGCGGCTGATCGACAATATGTGCATGCAGCTCGTCCAGAAACCGGAGCTCTACGACGTTATTTGCCTGCCGAACCTTTACGGCGACATCCTTTCCGACCTCTGCGCCGGACTGATCGGCGGGCTGGGGGTCGCCCCCGGCGCCAACCTGGGCGACGGTATCGCCGTTTTCGAGGCGATCCACGGCTCGGCGCCGAAATACACCGGCCAGAACAAGGTCAATCCGGCGGCGATGGTCCTCTCCGCCGTCCTGATGCTCGATCACCTCGGCGAGAAAAAAGCGGCACAGCGCCTGGAAGCGGCGGTCGCCAAAGTTATCGCCGCGGGCAAGAACGTGACCTACGACATGAAAGCCGACCGCAACGATCCTTCCGCCGCCGGCACCTCGCAGATGGCCGACGCGATCATTGCCGCTTTGTAATATGAAAGTCGTCGCGATCAACGGCAGCGCCAGACAGGACGGCAACACCGCCCTGCTGGTAAGAGAAGTATTCGCCGAACTGGGAAAAGCGGGGTTCGAAACGGAACTGGTCCAGCTGGCCGGCAAAAAGCTCGCGGGCTGCGCCGCCTGCTACCGCTGTTTTGACAATAAGGACCGGCGCTGCGCGGTGAGCGATGATGACATGAACCCGATCATTGAGAAACTGGCCGGCGCCGACGGCATCATCCTGGCGTCGCCGACTTATTTTGCCGACTGCAGCGCCGGCCTCAAGGCGGTGATCGAGCGCGCCGGGTTCGTCGGCCGGGCCAACCCGGGGCTGTTCCGGCGCAAGGCGGGGGCGGCGGTCGTGGCGGTCAGGCGGGGCGGCGCCATCCACGCTTTCGATACCATTAATCATTTCTTCCTGATCAACGAAATGATCGTCGCCGGCTCGGTCTACTGGAACGACGGCCTCGGCCGCAATCCCGGCGAAGTGGAAAAGGACGAAGAGGGGATGAAAACGATGGCCGCGCTCGGCCAGAACCTCGCCTGGCTGCTAGGGAAGCTGAAATAGAGATAGCGTTCCAACAAACAACAAATAACAAATTACAAATAACAAACAAATTCCAATTCATCAAATCATAACGACTTAAACGGCCTTCTGTTTAGGCAATTAGTATTTGTTGTTTAGGTATTGTTTGTTATTTGATGCTTGTAATTTGTTATTTAGTGGGCAGGGGTGCTTAAATAATCGTTCCCGAATTGATCGAGCCGGTGTTCGAGTTGTCTGCCCCGGCGGCGTTATCGACGCCAGGGGGCGCGGCGGTCATGATCGGGTTGGCGGTGTTGACCGGGTTCTGCAGATAGGCGGTCAGCTTGTTCTCTTCTCCCTTTTTGCGCGGCAAATGGTCGTGTTGGGGCGCTCCCAGGTGCTGGTCGCCGGTCATCAATTCTTCCGTCCAGTCCTTCAGAATATTCCCTTCGGCCGTGTCCGGGCCGGCCTGGGCGATCAGTTGCGGCATCAGATCGGAAAACGAGGTCTGTCCGGCCGCCGGCGTTTGCTGGATCCCGCCGGCCTGCTGGCCGGAAACCGAGTTCAGTTCTAACGGGTCGATCATTAGTCTTCCTCCGGATATTTATCGATAGTTTGCCGCCGAAATTTCAAGCTTTTTGCCGCCAATCATATTCCTCTTCGTGCCCTTCGTGCCTTTGCGTCTTTGTGGTAAATTCCTGACGGGGATTTAACCACTAAGGCGCAAAGACGCAAAGGGCGCTAAGGGTTTTGCTCGGCTTGACGTAAGTTGCCGCGAAACCTATAATCTTCTTACGGAGGGAACAGAATGAGTGAAGAAAAAAGGGAATTACTGAATAAGGTAAATTCCGACCTGCAGGCGGCGATGAAGGCCAAGGACGAACTCAAGCTTTCCGTCCTGCGGATGATGAAGAGCAAAGTCCTTTATGTCAACGCGCGCGGCGACCTGCCCGACGCCGAGATCATCAGGATCCTGACCAAATACGGCAAAGACCTCAAGGAATCGAGCGAGGAATTCAAGAAAGTCGGCCGCGAGGCCGCGGCGGCCCGGGCCGGCCAGGAACTGGCGATCGTCCAATCATACCTTCCCAAAGAGCTGACCCCTGACGAGATCAAAGCGATCGTCGAAAAAACGATCGCCGCCCTCGGCGCCGCTTCAATCAAAGAAATGGGGCGCGTCATGAAAGAAGTGACCGGCAACAACCCAGGCATCGACGGCAAATTGGTCAGTCAGTTCGTCCGGGAAATCCTGAAATGATCGAGACCCTTGGGTTGCTGGCGGTGGGGCTGGCCGCCGGAACGTTGAGCGGCCTGCTCGGGATCGGCGGCGCCACGATCCTGATCCCGGCGCTCCTCCTTATTTTCAAGACCAGCCAGCACCTGGCGCAGGGAACGTCGATCGCCGCGCTCCTCCTTCCCGTCGGGGCGCTGGCGCTGGTCAAATATTATCAGGCCGGCAACGTTAACTGGAGATTCGCCCTCCTGCTGGCGCTCGGTTTTCTGATCGGCGGCCTGATCGGCGGGACTTTAGCGCAGCCTCTGCCGGAAATGTGGCTGAAAAAGGCCTTCGGGCTCTACCTGCTCATTATCGCGCTGCAGATGCTCTTCTTCAGTTAATAGAAATCAAGCCTTCTTGACCAGGAAAAGCTTTTGCCCGTATTCGACCGGCTTGCCGTTCTCGGCCAGGACCTTCACGATCTTTCCCCTGACCTCGGCCTCGATCTCGTTGAACAGCTTCATCGCTTCGACGATGCAGACGACCTTGCCCGGCTCGATCTCGTCGCCCGGCTGGACGAACGGCGCCGCTTCCGGCGAAGGGGCGCGGTAGAACGTCCCGACCATCGGAGAGGAAATGGCGACTAAGCCGTCTTCCTCGGAAACGGGAGCGGGGGTGGGGTGGGTGGCATGAGGGATCGGGTGAGGAATGGGGGCGGGGGAGGGAACGGATGGGCCGCCGGCCAGATCGACCTCGTACTTGACCCCTTTCTCCTCGACCGAGAGACCGTTGACCCCTTCGTCCTTGGCCAGTTTGATCAGTTTTTTCAATACTTCAAAGTCCATGTTTTACCTCCGTTTAAGCTCTCCCCAGATACTTCCCTTCCCTTGTATCGATCTTCAGCAAATCACCGACATTGACAAAGAACGGGACCTGGACGACCGCGCCGGTCTCGAGCGTCGCCGGCTTGCCGCCGGAGACGGTGTCACCCTTAAAACCGGGCGAGGTTTCGGTCACTTTAAGCTCCACGGAGGCAGGAAGGTCAAGATCGAGGACCTCTTCGCCGTAAAAGGAAATGTTGACGACAAACCCTTCCTTGAGAAATTTGGCTATTTCAGCCATTTTTTTGAGGGGCACGGTGATCTGTTCGAACGATTCCGGGTCCATAAAATGGAAACCCTCGCCATCAGAATAAAGAAACTGCATCGGCTTGTATTCGATATGGGCCCGCTCAACCTTTTCGTCCACATTAAAGGTGCGCTCGAAGATCGCCCCGGTGCGCAGGTCCTTGAACTTGGCCCTGACCCGGGCCTGCTGGGCCCACTTAATATGGTTGTATTCCAGGCACTTGAAGATCTTGCCGCCCAATTCGACGGTGGTACCGGCCCGGACTTCGGTGATTGAAATTGACATAGCGAAGTTGAATTATACTAAATTTATGGTCTCGCCGCAAGGTTGCGCAACGTTAAGTCGAAACTGCCGAAAATGAGTGAAATCGCGGGATTGTTTGAAAGATAAATAATTGAGCGAGTCATTTGGGCCCTTAAAGGAGAAAATCAATGATAGATTTTGGCGCCCCTTATTTACAATGCAGAACCTGGCCGGGCCAGCAAAGCAGAGAGCGTTGGACTTGTTCTGAAGAAAATCAGGAGGTTGAGCCGATCCCTGCCAAGGGAAAAAGCTATTCTCAGTATCCGGCTTTATCGCCGTCGGAGAGTTTTTGGGACTATTTTGCCGAAGGGTTGGCAGGCTTATTGTTTGCACCCTGGGGTTGTGGGGGCCGGACAGAGCTGTCTGATCCGGTTACCAGTAGCAATCAGAAGAGCAGACCGGACGCCGGGGTTGGCCAACCGGTCACGCCGGACGCCGCACCGGCAGCGGACACGCGCCGGGACGCTCTGTTCAGGGACCTGGTTATCGGGGTTCCGGAGGTTGGACCGCTCCCCGACAATTGCCACCCGGCAGACGGGATACTGACCGGCAACTTTACCGACCCCAATCTCTTAGCTGGTCTAAGGCTATTTTTGGGGAAGGGAGCGGGGGACGAGATCACGACCCAGGATGCTCTTAATGCAAGCTACTATCTCGAAATGCGGCAGCAAAATATCAGTTCTCTGGCCGGCCTGGAATGTTTTGCTAATTTAACGTACCTCTTTTTGCCCGGCAATAAGATAGAGTCACTCTTGCCGCTCTCCCAACTGACCAGGCTGGTATATGTCGATCTGAATGACAATCGGATCTCAGATCTTATCCCCTTGTCCGGGTTGCGGGGGCTGATAGAACTTCATCTCAATTCAAATCAGATTGCCGATATCAAGCCGCTCTCCCAGTTGCCTTCTCTGTTGGGTCTCTCGCTAGACAATAATCGGATCGCGGACTTTTCACCGTTGTCCCATCTGGCAAATTTATTGGTGCTTTCTCTGCGTTCTAATCAGACCGGTGTTGATCCGGCTCCCTTATCCGGGCTGATTAGGCTGAATACCCTTGATTTGACGGAGAATCAACTCTCCGACCTCTCTGCTTTATCCGGACTGACCGCCTTAACCTCCCTGAACATACAGCACAATCTGATCTCGGATATCTCCGTGTTGCAAGCGATGACCAGGCTGAACCTGCTTATTATCAGCGGCAATCCGGTCACCGATCTTTCGCCCCTGGCCGGGTTGGCAGGGTTGAATTATCTATATTTTGGAAACACCTCGGTCAGAGATCTCTCCCCGCTGAAGAATCTGACCAGTTTGCAGGCGGTCTATGCCAACGACCTTTCCCCGACAATCGATCTAACGCCGCTGATCGATAATAGCGGTTTTGGCGCCGGCGATGAATTTATGTGCTCCGGGCCAAATAGTTTACCGGACTCGTTCTCCCAGGCTCAATTGGATGCTTTAGCGGCTAAAGGGGTAACGATAATTTTTATTAATTAAGCCCCCGGCTAACCCCGGGGCTTTTGGGAGAGTAGAAAGTAGAAAGTAGGGGCCACCTAATATCCACCAGCTGTTTTTTGCTATCCCTCAAATTTTTTTCTCCGGCCATTTGTTCTGTCTCTTTCCCTGCAAGTTTCCTTTCTTTAAGCCCGATAATACCTATGTTAGGGGGGTGAAAAAATGGCAACTGTTGATAGTTGCGGTTCCGCGATCAATAATTGGTATAAAGTTGCTGATAAAATAAGTGAGGCCTGTGATCCCAAGACGCCCGGTAAATTAGATCTTCACAAATGCGATGCGGCCGTCAAGGAAATGAAGGAGGCCCAAAGCTTAGTTGATCGTTATTGCCGGTTAGACTAACAGTGTCTGATCAGCAGAATTAAGCCCCGGCCTAAAAGCCGGGGCTTTTTGTGTTAGAATACCCCCATGTCCTACATATTAATACTCGCCGGCTACCTCCTCGGTTCCATCCCTTTCGGCCTGATCATCGGGAAAATCAAGGGGGTGGACGTCCGGCGGGGCGGTTCCGGCAACATCGGAGCGACTAACGTCATGCGCACCCTGGGTGTCGTGCCGGGGCTCGCGGTCTTTCTCCTTGATACGTTGAAAGGAGCGCTGCCAGTCTGGCTGGCGCTGGTTCATTCCGGAGACCCGTTAATTGTCGCCTTCTGCGGCCTGGCCGCCATTGTTGGGCACGCCTTTTCCTTGTTCCTTGGCTTTAAAGGGGGTAAGGGGGTGGCGACCGGGGCTGGCGTGCTGCTCGGGATCGCGCCGGAAATGTTTGTCTTTGGTATCGTACTATTCCTGGTCATTGCCGGCTTGACTCGCTACGTTTCCGCCGGCTCGGTCCTGGCGGCCCTGACCGTTTTCTTCCTTTTCATCATGCTGGACAAGCCGTTGCCTTATACGGTTTTAGTGGGCTTGGCGGTTGTCCTGATCATGGTCAAGCATATCCCGAACCTTAAAAGAATGGCGGCGGGGACGGAGCGGCGGATCGGAGGAGAGAAATGACGCGGGTCTCGGTGATCGGCGCCGGGGCGTGGGGGACGACGCTGGCGATCCTGCTGGCCGAAAAAGGCCATCGGGTCACTCTCTGGGTTTACGAACATGAGATAGTGGCGGGGATCAGGGAGCGGCGTGAGAATTTTTGCTTCCTGCCCGGCTTCCCGCTGGTGGAAACGATCGAGATCACCGGTGAGGCGCAGGAGGCAGGCGGGGCCGGTTTTTATTTTATTGCGGTGCCGACCCAATTCCTGCGGGCCGCGGCGCGCCGCTTCGCCGGGATCATCCCCGCCGCCGCCGTTGTGGTTTCAGCCGCCAAGGGGATCGAAGAGAAGACGCTCAAACTGCCGCTCGAAATATTGGCTGAAGAACTGAAGAATGAAAAACTGTGCGCGCTGTCGGGGCCCAATCTCTCGTCGGAAATAGCGCGCGGGCTGCCGGCCGCTACCGTGGCCGCCGCGGCCGACCCCGGCCTGGCCGAACGGGTCCAGCAGGCCCTGATGCTGGAACGCTTCCGGGTCTATACCAATACCGATGTGATCGGCGTCCAGCTCGGGGGGGCGCTCAAGAACGTGATCGCCATTGCCGCCGGCGTGGCCGACGGGCTGAAGCTCGGCGACAATGCCAAAGCCGGCCTGCTGATCCGCGGCCTGGCGGAAACGGCCAGGCTGGGGGTGGCGCTGGGGGCGCGGCCCGAAACCTTCGCCGGGCTGTCGGGGATCGGCGACCTGATCACCACCTGCGCCAGCCGCCTGTCGCGGAACCATTTTGTGGGCGAAAAGATCGCCGCCGGCCGCAAGTTGGCCGAGATCCTAAAAGAAATGAAAGAAGTGGCCGAAGGGGTGCCGACCGCCGCCGCCGCGCGCCAGCTGGGGCGCCGGCTCAAGGTCAGCCTGCCGATCAGCGAAGAGGTCTACCGCGTTCTCTACGAAGGCAAAGATCCCTACCGCGCCCTTACCGACCTGATGACCCGCTCCGCGACTAGTGAATAAGGTTGGCCTTCTGGCGAGCCGCTTGCTCTGACAGCTCCCGGATCGGCTTGTTCAAGATATCGAGATATTCCGGCGTGATGATATGCGGCGTGACGAAGACCAGCAGTTCGGTCTTTTCCTTGGTTGTCACCGTCTTCCGGAAAATACTGCCGATCAGCGGGATGTCCATCAGGAACGGCACTCCGTAATTGGTTTCGAGCTCCTTCTCCTTGGTTAAGCCGCCGATCACGAACGTTTGCCCGTCCTTGACCATGATCTCATTCATCGTTTCGGTGGTGTTCTCGTCCGGGACGTCGTTGACCACCGTGCCGTCGCTGACCTTGGGCCGGACGATCATCCTGATATAGCCGTTCTTGGTCACGTTGGGCTTGATCGTCAGCGTGGTGCCGACCTCGAGGAAGTTGACCGTCTGGGTGGTCGAGGTCGCGGTGACCGTCGTCGTCTTGTAGCCGAGCTTGGCGCCGATCAAAAGGTGCGCCTCTTTGTTGTTCAGCGTCGTCAGCTTGGGGGTGGCGACCACGTTCAATTTGGTCTGGGTCGCCAGGGCGGAAAGGTAGCCTTCCAGACTGCCGCTGCTGAAGATCGAGAGGGCGTGGGCGTAAAGCCCCTGCGCGCCGTCGGCGGTCGGCCGGCCGGCCTGGCCGACGGTTTGCACCGTGTTGTTCGCACTGCTCCCCTTTTGATAATTTAGATCGGTGCCGACCGTGCCGCCGTGGTCGTTCCTGATCTCGATCATTCTGGTCTCGACCATCACCTGGAGCGGCGGGATATCAAGCTCGGTGATCAGTTTTTCCAGCCGGGGGAGGTAATCGGAAGTGGTCTGGATCACCAGGACATTGTAGCTGTCGTCGGCGGTCACGACGCTGCCGCCCGGCAGGACCGAAGAGATCGTGGCCTGCAGGTCGGAAGGCTTGGCGTTGGCCAGATAATAGGTGCGCAGGATCTTCTTGGTGGAGACGAAGATCGTGCCGTGGTCTTCGAACCAGTCGAGCCCTTTGGTGCGCAACACCGCTTCCAGCCCCTCCTTGGGCGCGATGCCGGAAAAAGTGACCGTGACCTTGCCGGTCACGTCATCGGCCGCCACGATGTTGACCCCCGTGGCTTTGGCGAAGATCTGCAGGACGCTTTTGATCTCGGCGTCCTTGAGGTTAAGATAGACCCTTCCTTTATCAATGGTAAGATTGCTCGAATCCTTGGCGGCGTGCGCGGCAGTTGCCAGCAGGCAGAAACAGAATAGGAGCGCCAAACCTTTGGTCTTAACGTTCATTATTTACCTCCCAATCTCAAGATTTTTGTCGCGGAACCCTTGGTCAAGACCGCCTGCTCGCGGCTGAGAGAAACCAGCTTCCAGCCGGAGATCGTGCCGCCGACCGACACCGCCTGGTCGGAAATGAACGCGACCTTCATTTCGCTGTCATACCAGATCCCCTGCAGTTCCAGATTTTCGACCGGCTTCGTGGCGGCCGGCCGGGCGGCCGCGGCGGCGGCGCTGGCCGCGATCTCCTCTCTCTTTCTGGCCCCGACCCGCAACGAGAACGGATCGATCAGGTTGCTCTCTTTCGACGGCATGGTGATCTGGAAAATGTCAATGGTCGTGGTGGTGGTCGAAGTCGTGGTCGTAGTTGTCGTTGGCTTCGGCCTGGTGGTCGTGGTGGTCGAAGTCGTGGCCGTAGTTGTCGTTGGCTTCGGCCTGGTGGTCGTGGTGGTCGAAGTCGTGGCCGTAGTTGTCGTTGGCTTTGGCCTGGTGGTCGTGGTGGTCGAAGTCGTGGCCGTAGTCGTGGTTGGCTTCGGCCTGGTGGTCGTGGTGGTCGAAGTCGTGGCCGTAGTCGTCGTTGGCTTCGGCCTGGTGGTCGTGGTGGTCGAAGTCGTGGTGGTCATTACCACTGCCTTAACGGCAACAACGGCAACAGGTTTTGGCTTGGTGGTTGTCGTGGTAGTGGTAGTGGTAGTAGTAGTGGTAGTAGTAGCAGCGATAATGGCAGTTGCCTTGGCCGCGGCGGGAGTGAGCACGGTCTTCACAACAATCGGCTTGGGCCGCGACTTGATCGTGGTCGTAGTTAAGGCGGTTGTGGTTACCGTCTTGCTTGCCGGGCCGGCTTGGCCGCCAGGCGCCGCCAGCGGCTTGGAAAGCGCGGCCTTGTTCTTGAGGGACGGCGCCGGCATGATTGGCGGGGGAATAAGCGAGCTTTTAGCCCCGTCGGGGGCGGGCGCCGATTTACTTACCAGCGGTAAAATGACCGGCCAGTAGACCCCGCTGACGAAGCCGAGCGCCGCCGTAATGAGAACGAACAAAATCGCTTTTTGCCAGAGTTCTTTCATTTTAGTAATGAGCCGTCAGGTTCACCTTGATGCCCAGGACCGGCTGGCGCCCGCCGCCGGAGGAGATGTCGAGCGTGTCGATCACGATCACCACCTGTAAACCGTTAATGATTTCAAGAAAAGTGTAAAGCTGTTTGTAAGAGCCGGAGCAGGAGAGATTGAATTTCAAGCTTTCGCCGCTCTCTTCGGCCAGCGGCTTGATGTAGTCGATTTTGAGGCCGGAGCGGTTGGTCGCCAGCGAGATCAGCTTGAGGGCGACCAGCGACTTTTCGGACGGCGGGACCTCGACTTTTTCCGGCGCGTGCGGGGCGGTGAAAGCGCCCAAAATGCGGACCTGGCCTTCGGCCAGCGTCAGTTCCTGGCGTTTGGCTTTAACCTCTTGCCCGGCCCGGCCGACGTCTTCCAGGACCGGGGAGAGCAGGAACGTGTAGAAGACGTAAATAATGACCGCGCCGCCCGCCCCGACCATCAGCAGTTTTTCCCGTTCAGCGCTGCTTTGTTTTTTTGCTTCCGCCATGTTATTTTTTGTTCAATTTGGCCAGGATCTCAAAGTTGAAAGTCTGGACATTGTATTCGTCGTTCTTGACCGCTTCGACCAGTTTGACGTCGGCAAAAAGGCCGGATTCGGAAAGCTCCAGCACGAAATGCGACAGGGAGGCCTCGGGCGCTTCGTTCTGCAGGAAAGAAGAGCCGAAAATACGGACTTCTTCCCGCGTCAGGTTGAGGCTGTTGATGGTGATGTTCGCCGGGATGATCCGGCTGATCTTGCGGAAGACGATCGGGATCAAGCCGCGGTCCTCGCCATAGACCTTGAGCGTCTGGGCCTTGCGCTGCTTTTCCTGCGCGATCGATTGGTAGATCTGAAGCTGGGTCAGCTGCGGCTTGTAATCTTCAAGCCGCTTATTGATCTTGTTGAGTTCGCGGTTCAGGTTTGAATCGTAGTACCAGAAGAGGAGATAGACCAGCGCCAGCAGGCCGACCAGCGCGCCGGCGGGCACCAGCGGCTTGGCCAGCAGCTGCTGCTGGAGCGCTTTCCAGCGGAACTTGACCTCTTCGGGCACCAGATTGAGCGGCTCCGCCCCCGTCAGCGCCGCGCCGGTCGCCGCCGAGAGGCGGGGATTGAGGCCGGGGAGCGGCTCCGGCGTCTCGATCGGGATGCCGAGGCCCGCGCTCAAGAACTCCTTGAGGTGGGGGGTCAGGGCGCTGCCGCCGGTCAGGATGATCTTGTTGACCGCCCCTTCGCCGGTCAGCCCCTTGTAATATTCGAAGGTGCGCGCGATCTCGCTCTGGATCTTTTCCAGCGCCGGGCGGACCATCGCCTGCAGCTGGACCAGCGGGATCTTTTCCAGGTGGGGGAAATTTTCCAGGTCGACGGGCACGCCGTGCTCCACCTTGATCCGCTCGGCGTCGGCCGGCGACACTTCCACGCGGCCCTCCGGCGAGACCAGCAGGCCGCTCATCGCCTGGGTGATCGTTTCGCCGCCGATCGCCAGCTCGCGGTTGAACTCAAAGGCGCCGCGGCGGAAGATGCTGATGTTGGTCGAGCGCTTGCCCATGTAGACGATCGAAGTGATCTTCTCTTCGGGCCGGCTGATCTGCGCGCGGTAAAGTTCGTGGATCGCGTCGGGCAGCACGGTGATGCCGGCCAGGCGGAGCCCCGCTTTTTTGACGAGCTGGTCGGTCTCCTGGTAGAGCTTGCGGCTGATGCAGGCGGCCAGGTAATCGGTCTTTTCGGCGCCGGCCGCCTTGGGGAGGGGATAATAAGAGATCAGCGCTTCCTCGATCGGGAAGGGGAGCTCTTCGGCGAATTTCCATTTGACGGCGTCGGCCGCTTCGGCCGGCGGCATCTCGGGCAGGGAAAAGAGCTTGACGACCGTCAGGTTGCCCGCGACCACGACGACCGCTTCCCTGGTCTTGATCTTGTTCTTGCCGACCAGGCGGCGGAGCAGGTCGGCCTTGGCGACGGCGAGCTGGGCGGGCTTGTCAAGCAGGTCGGCGGGAACTTCGGCCGCGCCCCACTTCTTGACGGCGTAGCCCGATGCTGCTTTTTCGATCTCGACGATTTTGACGGCGGTGATCCGCAGGTCGATTCCCAGCATCGCTCGCGTCGTTAGCATTTGGCTGTATTATATCCGATAGCGGCGGCTTGTCAACGAATTAATATGTGGAGTTTCCCCAGAATTTGGCCAAAGCGAATAAGCTTGAAACCACACACTAAAGTGTGTGGAATTTTTCGTCGATAATTATTCCCCATACTTTAGTATGGGGTTCCCTATTCAAAATCACACAAAATCTCCGCTGCCACTTCCTGGCCATCGAT
>JAFGHC010000014.1 GCA_016939335.1 Candidatus Saganbacteria bacterium | reverse complement strand
TCTCCAAAGAACGCGCAGATAAGCTCTGGGACGCCATGCTCCACAGTAAAAACAGCCTTTATAAATTGATCGAAGCAAGAAAAATGCAGTTTGCCTGTCCTGTGACCCCGCCCCCACCCCTAAAGCCAGGTAAGGTTTCGGTCTCCGGCGTCACGCCCTACAACGTCAAGCCGGGCGATGAGGTCGAGTTCGCCCTGACCGGCGAGGGCCTTAACCTGGTGACCGGCGTCGATTCACCGACCGGCTTTCCCGACCTGGTCCAGTCCGAGATCGGCCCGGACGGTAATTTAAAGTTCAACGTCCCCGAGATCAGCCCGGACGGAAAGCGGCTCAAATTCCAAAAAGTCAGCGTCCCGTACGGCGTCAAGCCGGGAGAATACGAATTCACGCTCAAGGGCGGGGACAATGCTGATAAAAAAGTCACTTCATTCAAGGTCAAGGTCGTCGCCACCGACACCCGGACCAGCCTCGAAAAAGCGGGCGATTACGCCGCCAATACCTTAAAAGCCAAAGGCGAGCTGGCCGTCGGGCTCTCCAAATATCCCTGGCAAAGCCAGGACGTCCCCTACAACCTCCGCTCGCTCGGCGACCGGGAGATGCCGAACCTGAAAGCGGACCTGCGGCTCGGCTCGATCGACGATCCGGTCTCGATCGTCGGCCGCGGCAAAGCGATCGTCCCTGTCTCGGAGCACGCCGAGCTGCTCGGCAACGTGCAGACCGGCACCCGGGATGCCGTTCATAACGGGCCCGACACCTACCAGCTTTCCGGTGCGCTGGGGCTGGGAGTGCGGGGGAACATCTGGACCACGCCGCAATTGCGGCTGCTCTCGGCCGGCGTTTACGCCGAAGGGAGCGTCAACGGCAACGCCAACAGCGCCCCCAACAAGTTCTTCTATAACGGCACCGACAAGAACCTGAACCTCCGGCTCACTCTCGACAGCGAGTTCGGCGGCGTTTTCGCGGAGCGGCAATACACCGCTTTCAACTGGGACAACAATTCTTTTCCCGGCGGCTTCAGCGGCCATACCGAAAAATGGCAGCTGGGGCTGCTCGGCAACGTTGACCTGAAGAAAAACCAATGGGCGCCGAAGATCTATCTCAAAGCGGCCTGGCTCGTTTCCGGCAAGACCGCTGTCCCCGACGCGATGGCCGACTTCGCCTACGAGGAACTTTCGGGCGTGGAAGCGGCCGCCCGCGTTGACTTCAAGAAATTCCCCAAGCTCCCCTTCTATTTCTACGGCGGCCTCCAGCGCCTCTCCCAGGACGGGTACAACTGGGGCACTTTATCGCGCTATTTTGCCGGCGCCGGCGTCAAGCGCCCGGATATCGGAACGGTGGAATTGAGGGGCGATCTTGGCGACAACCCCGCGCTCTATTATGGCGGCGGTTTCAAGATGGGCACTCTGGCCTATACCCTGCCAGAAAAATTGCGCCAGGCGAGCGGGCTGACCCTTAAAGCCCAGCTCTACGAGTTCGGCAAACAAACAGGATTTAACGGCGTTGCCGCCCTTGATCTGGTCCCGCTGATCTTTGGGCCGATCAAAACGTCGCCTCTTCAGACGGAAAAATAAGCTTATTTTCTTTTGGGCCTGTTAACGCCCCGGCTAACCCCGGGGCGTTTTTTTAGATAAATGCCCTGAAATTTCTGCCGTTTATTGACGACAAATAATTGAGATGAGCGACGATCTGATCTGCGGCTCCAGCGGCAGTTTTTACTCCGCGGCCGGTTCGCCGGGCCGGGGGAATAACTCCGGCAAAAAACCGCCGGACCAGGACTGCGCAGCGGACGAGCTCATCGTCAAGTTCAAATCACCGGTCAGCGTCCAAGCCGCGCAACTGAACACCTCCGCCGGCACGGTCAACGCGCTTTTTACCCGTCACCGCATCCCCGAAATGGCGCGGCTTTTCCGGGGAGCGCCGAAAGAGATCAAAAATGACCGGAGAAAACAGCGGGGCCCGCTCCCCAACCTCGATAATATTTATAAGCTCAAGCTGCCCCCGGGCGCTGATCCGCAAGCAGTTATCAAAGAATTCAAGAGCGATCCGAACATCGAATATGCGGAGCCGAATTATATCCGCCACGCTGCCGCGGCCGCGCCCAATGATCCCCTCTTCTCCCAGCAGTGGGCGCTGGCCAAGGTCCAGGCGCCGGCGGCGTGGGAGATCGAGCTGGGCGACCCTGACATTGTGGCCGCCGTGCTTGATACCGGTGTCTATTACAATCACCCCGACCTGGCCGCCAATATCTGGACCAATCCTGACGAGATCGCCAATAACGGCGTGGATGACGATAATAATGGCTATCCAGATGATGTGCGCGGCTGGGATTTTGTCAGCGCGGACCCCGCCCAGGTCACGCCCGGAGAGGATCCCGGGCCAAGAGATAACGACCCGATGGATTTTGCCAACCACGGCACCACGGTTGCCGGCCTCATCGCCGGAGTGCCAAACAATAATCAGGGCATATCCGGAATTAGCTGGCATAACAAAATCATGCCGTTAAGAACGGGTTTCTCGACGCCAGACGGAGCTTCTTTCCTTGATTCCGACAACGCGGACGCGATCAAGTACGCGGCCGATAACGGCGCCCGCGTCATAAATATGAGCTGGGGCAGCTACGTTCCCTCGGCCCTGCTCGAGGACGCTTTAAATTATGCTTATCGCCGCGGCTGCCTCCTGATCGCCAGCGCGGGAAATGACGGCAAAAATTTTGTCCTTTATCCCGCCGCTTATGAAAATGTGCTGGCGGTCGCCGCGACCGACGAGAACGATAAGAAGGCCGTCTGGGGGCCTGAAGCCTCTTCGAATTCCGGCGCCAAGATCGCGGTCGCCGCTCCCGGGAAAAATCTCTACACGACCATTCTCGGAGACAGCTACGGCCCAAGTGACGGGACCTCTTCCGCCGCCCCTTATGTTGCCGGACTGGCCGGGCTAATTGTCTCCCATAATCCTGCGCTGACGAACAGCGCCGTTTATCATATTATTCGTTCTTCAGCCGACCCGGTCTTCGTCCTGCCAGGCCAGCAATATCTCGGCAGCGGCCGGATAAACGCGCTCAAGGCCCTGACGATCGACCGGGTGCCTGATCTGGAGATAACTTTTCCCAAAAGCGGGGAGATCGTGACCGGCGCTTTCTCCGTCACCGGGACTGCCGGCGGCGATGGCTTCCAAAAATACAAAGTTGAATATGGCCTTGGGACTTACCCGTCAAGCTGGACAACCATTAAAGATTCAGCCGCCCCGGTCAGTAACGGGGCCCTGGCGACCCTGGACCAGTCACTGATCTCCGGCCTGCCGGGCGGGCAATATAAACTTAGAATTACAGTTAATGAGAGCATCGCCGAAGAAGTGCTGATCGTGCTCGAAAAGGACTATCGCCCCGGCTGGCCGGTCACGCCGCCGGGCAAGCTCTACTCCGAAAACTCGGTCGGCCCGGTCATCGGCGATATCGATAACGATGGTCAGGATGAGATCGTGGTCGGCGATTTCAGCGGCAATCTTTCCGTTTATAAGGCCGACGGCACCCGGTCGTGGCACAAAAATATCGCCAAAAGGATCGCCACCACTCCTTCTTTGGCGGACATTAACCGCGACGGCTTCCTGGAGATCCTGGTCGGTTCTTATCATTGGGAGGAAGACAATTACCTTTACGCTCTGGATCATAAAGGCGCTCCGGTCTGGTCGGCCAATACGGGCACTCACTGTCTCTCATCTCCGGTGATAAGCGATATTAACCGCGATGGTTATTTGGAGATTATCGCTTCTACCATCAAAGACTATCATGATCCCGCTGCCCCGAATATATATATTTGGGGCTCTAACGGCCAATTATTGCCGCCCTGGCCAAAGCCGCTGGTGACAGCGGAGTCTGCCGCTACCCCTTCGGTTGGCGATCTTGACAACGACGGAAAAGAAGAGATCGTCGTCGGTTTTAACAACGGTCAGGTCGCTGCGGTAAAAGATAACGGCAGCCTCTTGCCGCCTTGGCCGCAGCCGATACCTTACAACGGCGCCGGGCTTAAATTAGTCCAGACCGCGATTGCCGACGTCAACAACGACGGTAATCACGAAATAATCGCGAACTGCGTCAACGCGGTCATGCATATCTGGGATAAAAACGGCGTCTCTCTTCCCCGCTGGCCCCAGCAGGCGACTGACTACGCGGTCTCACCCCCCGCGATCGGCGATCTGGACAATGACGGTGACCTGGAGATTTTTTCCCATTCAAACATCGACAAACTGTACGGCTTTCATCACGACGGGACGGCGCCGGCCAACTGGCCGGTCCCGCTCCAAGAGATCAAGCTGAATAACACGTGGCCGCCCCCGGTCATCGTTGACGCCAATGGCGACGGACTGCCGGATATTTTAGATGCGGGGGACGGCAATGTTTGGGCCTGGAGCGCCAGAACAGACGTATTATCAGGGTTCCCGAAATTCCTGCCAGACGCCAATTCTCATTCGCTCTCCGCAGTTGATATCGACCGGGACGGGAAACTGGAGTTGATCGCTGCCACCAGCGATAAGATCTATATCTGGAATCTGGGTGCGGCCGGCACCAAAGCTGAATGGCCGCAGTTCCAGCATGACGCCCGTCATACCGGAAATTATCATACAGATGTGACCCCGCCGGTCATTTCCCACGCGCCGGTGGCCGCCGCTGATCCGGGAAGCCCGATCCCGATCGCCGCCGAAGTCGCCGATAATTCTGCCGTGCTCCTGGTCAGCCTGTTTTATAAAAACGCCGGCGCCAGCACGTTCCAGTTCAGCCAGCTGAACAATTCCGGCGGCAAGATTTGGCAAGGGTCGATCCCTGCTTCAGCCCCCGCGGGCGGCAATATAAATTATTACCTGGTCGCGCACGATTCAAGCCTCAATCCCGCTGTTCTTCCCCTCGGTTCACCAGGCAAAGCTTTCAACCTTTCTATAACAGATAACGTCGCGCCTGCCATAATTCATGCTCCTGTTGTTTCTGTCAATGAAGGACAAGCTTTTAACATAACCGCTCGGATCACCGACAATTCCGGCGAGAGCCCGGCCGCCACGCTTTATTTCCGGACGACCGGCGCCGGCCCCTGGCAAGTCATCCCCCTGACCAATAATAACGGGACTTACACGGCAACTATCCCGGGCGGCTCCGTGACCATGGCCGGGGTCCAGTATTACATTCAGGCCAATGACCGGAGCAGCAATGTTGCGGCCGCGCCGGCCGGCGCGCCGACCAGTGTTTACAATGTGTCGGTCAGCGACAATGTCCCTCCGGCAATCGGCCACAGCCCGCTCACCGGCGCCTATCTAAGAAAAGATCTCCCGATCGTTCTTACTGCGACGGACAACGTCGCTATTAAGAATGTTGCCCTCCACTACCGGATCAAAGGCTCTCCCCAGTGGGCGACGGCCGACCTTACCGCGTCCCGCTCCGGCAACATATATTCCGGAGCGGTCCCGGCAGCCGCGGTCACTTTAGCCGGAGTGGAATATTACCTGGAGGGGAGCGATAGCAGCGGCAACGTCACCTTTCTTCCGGCCAGCGCCCCCGGTTCGTTTTTTTCAATTCCCGTCAGCGACGACATTGCCCCGGCCAGCCCGGCCAATCTGACGGCGCTTAACGATCAGGACCGGCAGGTCTCATTATCATGGACCGCGCCGGCCGCCGACGCTGATAACGGGCCGCTCTCCGGCCTGGCCGGTTATAATGTCGCCTACCGCGACGCGACCGCCGGCGGCGGCTGGACGGAATTTGTCTCCGGCGCGACGACCGCAATAACTATCCCCGGCCTGCTCAATGGCCGCGTTTACGAATTCAAGGTACAGGCCTTTGACAATGCCGATCCCGTCAACGTCGGTGATTGGTCGGAGCTCGCCGCTGCCTCCCCTTCGGATATCAGCGTTAAACCGTCCGCCCCCTCCAAGCTCAAAGCGGTCAGCGGGCAGAACGGGCAGATCCCGCTTAGCTGGCAGGCCCCGGCCATTCACGCTGACGGCTCCCCGTTCAACGACCTCGGCGGTTATAAAACCGCCTGCCAGGATTCGACGATCGGCGGCAATTGGGTGGAAAAAGAGGTTGGTGATCGGACTTCGTATCTGGTGACAGGATTAACTAACGGGCATATCTATATATGTAAAGTCAAAGCCTATGACACAATGAGCCCGGCCCACGAAAGTGATTGGTCTGACGTCGTGGCGGCGGTTCCGGCGGCGCCAATCGTTCCGGACCAGCCCAAACCCCGCGCCCACGGCTGCGGCTGCAGTTTTTAAAATCGCGCGGCCATTACATAATTCCTGATGATATAATTACCCATTATGGGCAATTCCGAAGTCGCCGAGAAAGGCCGTCTGGCCAAAGCAGCCGCGTTCAAGCTTGGCCTCACCTCGACCGCGGTCAAAAACCACGCCCTCGAGCTGATGGCCGACGCTCTCGACAAGAACGCCAGAGCGATCCTGGCCGCCAACGCCGTTGACCTCGAGGCCGGCGAAAAGAAAGAGCTCTCCCGCGCCTTCCTCGACCGCCTCGCCCTCGACGGCAAACGGCTCAAAGAGATGATCGAAGGGCTGAACGCCGTCAAAGCGCTCCCCGACCCGATCGGCGAAGTGTTAGCTGAATGGGAAAGACCGAACGGCCTCAAGATCAAGAAGGTCCGCGTGCCGCTCGGCGTCATCGGCATCATTTACGAAGCCCGGCCAAACGTCACGGTCGACTCGGCCGCGCTCTGCGTTAAAGCGGGCAATGCGGTGATCCTGCGCGGCGGCTCCGACGCCGTGCAGTCGAACATCGAGATCGCCAAAACTATCGCCGAAGCCGGCTTTCAGGCCGGCCTGCCGGCCAACTCAATTCAATTGATCGCCGATACGCGGCGGGAGACGGCGGAAGAGCTGATGGCCGCCCGCGAATTTGTCGACGTCCTGGTCCCGCGCGGCGGGCGCAGCCTGATCCAGACGGTAGTGCAGAAATCGACCATTCCCGTAATTGAGACCGGCGAAGGCAACTGCCACGCTTATGTTGAGATGACCGCCGACCTGAAAATGGCGGTTGAGATCGTTTACAATGCCAAAGTTTCCCGCCCGTCGGTCTGCAACGCGATCGAGACGCTGTTGATCGACAAAGATGTAGCGGCGGTATTTATACCGCCATTGTTTAAAAAACTGCGCGAGGCCGGCGTCGAACTGCGCGGCGACGCGGAAACCAGGAAAATAGACCCGGCAGTAAAAGCCGCTACCGACGAGGATTGGTCGACCGAGTTCCTGGCGCTGATCCTGGCGGTCAAGGTCGTCAGGGATACCGATGACGCGATCGCTCACATCAATAAATACGGGACCAAGCATTCGGAAACGATCATTACCAAAGACGACAAAGCGGCCAAGAAGTTCACCGATGAGGTCGACGCGGCGGCAGTCTATGTCAACGCCTCGACCCGCTTTACCGACGGCTTCGAGTTCGGCTTCGGCGCCGAGATCGGCATCTCGACGCAGAAGCTCCACGCCCGCGGGCCGCTGGGGTTACCGGAATTGACTTCTTATAAGTATATTATTCATGGCTCGGGCCAGGTAAGGACTTAGTGCCCTTAGCGTCTTAGCGCCTTAGTGGTAAAATCCCCTTCCGAAATTTACCACAAAGACGCAAAGGCACAAAGGACGCAAAGGGAAAAATGAAAAGAATTGGGATAATGGGCGGGACGTTCAATCCCGTGCACAAAGGGCATTTAGCTCTGGCTAAAGCGGCCCAGAAAGAGTTTGCGCTCGACCGGGTGATCTTTATCCCCTCGGGCAACCCGCCCCACAAAGCCGCTAAAGAAGTGATCGACAAGGAAGCGCGCCTGGCGATGGTCCGCCTGGCGATCAGGGGAGGCAAGACCTGGACCGCCTCCCGCCTCGAGATGGACCGCCCCGGCTACTCCTACGCCGTCGACACTTTCCGCGCCCTGCGCAGGAAATTCGGCGCGCGCGCCAAGCTTTTCTACATCATGGGGCTCGATTCGGTGAACGAGATCCTCGACTGGAAAAAGCCGCTCGAGCTCTTCAAGCTCTGCGAATTCATCGTCGGGACGCGGCCGGGGACCAAGCTCAGGACATTCCGCCGGCTGGTCAAGTTCCCCCCCCTGCGGAAAGAGGTCGACAAGATCCACCTGATGGAACTGAAGGAGGACGTCTCCGCCTCGGCGATCAGGCAGCGGCTGAAAGCCGGCAGGAGTGTGTCAGCGCTGGTGCCGAAGACGGTGGGGAATTACATTCGTAGGAATAAATTCTACAAATGAAACTCAAACTTCCAACTTCAAACTTCCAAACAAATGGCAATAACCAGATCAGAAAATCCAAGATTTTGTGATCTTATTGTGATTTAATATTTATGTATTGCCTTTTGTTTGTGATTTTGAGGTTTGAGGTTGGAAGTTAAAAATGAGCACTCTACCTAACGCTAAAAAAGTGACTCTGCCCAACGGCCTGCGGATCGTCACGGAGGAGATCCCTTCAATGCGCTCGGTGGCAATGGGGATCCTGGCCGGGGCCGGTTCGGGCAACGAAACGGAGAGCGAAGCCGGCCTCTCCCACTATATCGAGCACATGATGTTCAAGGGGACGAAAAAACGCTCCGCCTACGAGATCGCCCACGCGCTCGACGCGGTCGGCGGCAAAATGAACGCCTACACCAGCAAGGAAACGACCGTCTATTACGCCGTCGTTCTCGACAAACATCTCGACATCGAGATCGACGTCTTGAGCGACATGCTCCTCAATTCCCTTTTCGACCCCGGGGAGATGGCGGTCGAAAAAGATGTGATCCTCGAAGAGATCAAGATGTACGAGGACACGCCCGACGAACTGATCCACGATTATTTCGCCGGGCAAATACTCCACGGCCACCCGCTCGGCGCGCCGACGATCGGCCACGCCGGCTCGGTCAAAGCCTTGCGGCGCGAGAATATTATGGACTACATCAACCGCTTCTATTCGCCCGGCAACATGATAATTTCGCTGGCCGGCGACCTGCCGCCGAACGTTGCCGACCTGCTCAAGCCGTACTGGGAGAAACTGGCCGGGCCAAAGACCGCTTGCCAGCACCCCCACCCCGACATTAAGGGGGGCATCAGCCTGAAGCGGAAAAAGACCGAGCAGACCCATCTCTGCCTCGGGACCAAAGGGCCGTCGCAGCTTGACGACGACCGGTTCGCCTTCGCCCTGCTCGACAACATCATGGGCGGCAGCATGAGCTCGCACCTCTTCCAGGAGGTCAGGGAAAAACGCGGGTTGGCTTACGCCATCTATTCGACCGCTTCCCCCTTCCGCGATTTCGGGATCGCCTACACCTACGCGGGGGCCAGCAAGGAGAACCTGACGCAGGTCGTTGACCTGATCCTCAAAGAATTTTCCCGGATGAAAAAAGAAGGCTTATCATCCGCGGAGCTGGCGCGGGCCAAGGAATACATGAAGGGGACGACGGTGCTGGGCCTCGAATCGACCGCCGCGCGCATGTCGTATCTCATGAGGTCGGAATTCTATTACGACCGGGTCGTCACGATCGATGAAACGTTCGAGAAGATCGATAAAGTCACCAACGACGACATTGTTCGCCTGGCCAATCAGTATTTTATCGACCAGTACCTGACACTCGCGGTCATCGGGGACATGGACGAGCTGCCGATCAAAGAACTGCGCTGCTAGGCGTTAAGTTTGGCCCTCAGGAATAAAAATTCAGCGATCGGCACTTATAACCTGATCCCGATAACTGGCGTTCTTTCCCTCCGTAAATAAAATACCCTGAAATTTCCTCGCAAATCCGCCGATAATATATTGTAGGGATCAAACGATCACCTTAAGGAGGAAAATTATGTCAGGATCTTTTCTCAGGTCGTCTTTGTCGCTGTCTGTGCCCGCAAAATACACCGGTGGCTTGAACGCAAACGGCTTTAGGGCCGCCGATATCCCGAAGAGGGTCAGGGCCCTTTCCCGGCCCAATATGCCGGCTACGGTCGGCGTTGAACTGCTCGCCCGGCTCGACAACGCGGCCCGGGTCGCGACCCTTGAGAAGCTGCGGCCGGAAAAAGCTGTCAGGTTCTTCGCCAACCATAACGGCTCTCTGGCTTTGACCGATCTTTTTGAAATGTTCATTGAGAGACGTCAGACCGCCTGGCTGGCCGCCCTCGTCTCCCACCCGGACATGGACCGTTCCGCGGTGACCATCCTCGGCCGGCACAGCGGGACCGCCCATTCTGCTCACGCGGAAAGTCGCTCCTTTGCCGCGTTTTTCGATGAACCGCGATTGCCCGTTGCCGTCGCCGCCCATATCGCCAGCCGCATCTATGAGACCGGCGAATACGAAAGCTGCAATCGCACATATTTGAGAGACGTTTTTCGGCTGATGAAAGATCAGAGCAAAGGCCGGCAGATCGCCGAGTCGGCCTTCGATCGGCAAGCCGTTGATTTCCTGCCCGAGGCGGAAGCGCGATAATATATTTACAATTGAGTATTGATAAAGAGCGCCCGGGCCTGTTCGGGCTCTCTTTGCTAGATAGCGGATATTAAGAATTTTCCCGATTTTCCCTTCCTGCGTTCTATGTTCCACTTTCTACTATCTACTTTCTAATTCTGCTATAATCTTTCCATGCTCAAAGTCCAGGTCAAGGTCTTGCCCCACGGCGAGGGAATGCCCCTGCCGAAATATATGAGCGGCCACGCGGCCGGGATGGACCTTTACGCAGCGGTCAAGGCCGACTTTACAATCCCTTCTGGGGAGTGGAAACTCGTCCCCACAGGCCTCTCCATGGCCATCCCCGAGGGCTACGAGGCCCAGGTCAGGCCCCGGTCGGGTCTAGCCCTAAAACAGGGCGTTTCCGTGCTTAATACGCCCGGTACCGTGGATGCCGATTATAGGGGAGAAGTTGGCGTAATATTGATGAACCACAGCAAAACCGGCCTGGTCGTCAAGCGCGGCGACCGGATCGCCCAGATGATAATTAACAAGATCGAGCGGATCGAGTTTGAAGAGGTCGAGGAGCTTCCCGAGTCTGGACGAGGCTCGGGCGGGTTTGGACATACGGGGAAAAATTAACAATTAACAATGACATCAATGAACAACAAGGAATATAATTATTTAAGTCGCGAAGCGACACCAAGTTGTTCATTGTTCATTGAGTAATTGTTAATTAGAGGTGAGAAAATGGCTAATACGATTAAAGTTCTCGTCAACGGCGCGAAAGGGAAGATGGGGCAGGAAACGGTCAAAGCGGTGCAGAAAGAGACCGGCCTGAAGCTGGTCGGGCAGACCGACCTGGGCGACGACCTGGCGGCGGCCATCAAAACGACCGGCGCCGAAGTGGTCGTCGATTTCACCACGCCGCAGAGCGTGATGGGCAACATCAAAATAATTCTGGAGAACGGCGCTCACGGCGTCATCGGCACGACCGGCCTGACCGAGGATAATCTGCGCGAGGTCAAAGCCCTGGCCGAGAAAAACAAAGTCAACTGCCTGATCGCCCCCAACTTCGCCATCGGCGCCGTCCTGATGATGCGGTTCGCCCAGGAAGCGATCAGACATATGCCCAGCGCCGAGATCATCGAGTTCCATCATGAGGCCAAGCTCGATAAACCATCCGGCACCGCGCAGCGGACCGCCCACCTGATGGGCAAAGAGGTGCCGATCCACTCGGTCCGCCTGCCGGGCCTCGTCGCCCACCAGGAGGTCATTTTCGGCGGCCTGGGACAGACGCTGACGATCCGCCACGACTCGCTCTCGCGCGAGTCTTTCATGCCGGGCGTGATCATGGCGATACGGAAGATCGGGAAGGCTAACGGGTTGGTGCACGGGCTCGAACACCTGCTGTAAGGTTTCCCCTGCCCTCATCCGCTGTCGTTTAACTCGCCTCCTTCTCCCAAAGGGAGAAGGAGATTTGCAGATCAGCCGTGCGTATTACCCTCTCCCTCCGGGAGAGGGAGGCAGCTTCTGCGCCAGCGGGTGAGGGCTTTAACTCCGCTACTTAATAAGCCTTCTTTTCATGAAGAATAGAGCCAGGCAGAACGCGGCCAGCATCGGCAGGATAATCGCCAGCAGGTTCAGGTAAAGGTGGCCGGAGAACCGGCCGGCGAAGAGCTGGCGGGAGACCGAGACCGCGTGGGTGAGGGGCGAGAATTTAGCGATCAGCCGCAGCCAGCCGGGGAATTTGTCCAGCGGAAAAAAGACCCCCGAGAAGAAAAAGAGCGGCGAGATGATCAGCTGGGTGTAGTAATTGAAAAAGTCGAAGTTCGGCGCGAACGAGGTAACGATCATCGAGAGCGAGCCGAACAGCAGTCCGGTCAGTGCCATCACCCCCAGCAAGCCGAAGATCACCGGCAGCGAGAGCGGCAGGGCGCCGATCAAGACCGCCACGCCGTACATCAGGAAGCCGCTGATGATCCCCCGGAACGCCCCCCAGGCGATGTCGCCGGCCACCACGTCCTCGGCCGAGATCGGCGTGACGATCAGCGAACCGTAGATCTTTTCGTGGACCATCCGGACGAACGAATCATAGAGGCACTCGAACGTCGCCGTCATCATGCAGGAAGAGGCGACCAGCCCCGAAGCCAGGAAGTTGACATAGGCGGCGCCGCCGAACAGGTTCCCCATGTAAGCTCCCAGCCCGAGGCCGAGCGCCAGCAGGTAGAAGAACGGCTCCCCCAGGCTGACCAGCAGTGTCGGCAGCAGGAACCGCTTGTAAGCGGTCAGGTTCCGCTTCCAGACGTAATACGCGCGGTAAGAAAGGTTCATTCCGCCGCCTCTTCCTGCAGGCCGTGCCCGGTCAGCTTGAGATAAACTTCTTCCAGGTTAGGCCGGTCATGTTTCTTCTTCAGCTCGTCCGGCGAGCCGAAGTCGATGATCTTGCCGCGGCTCATGACGACGAGCCGGTCGCAGAGCTGTTCCGCCTCTTCCATGTACTGGGTGGTCAGGATGATCGTCGCTCCCCTCCCCTTCAGTTCGCGGAGCCGCTGCCAGATCAGGCGGCGCGCCTGGGGGTCGAGACCGGTGGTCGGCTCGTCGGCGATGATCAACTGCGGCTGGTTGACGAGGGCGCGGGCGATCTGCAATCGCCGCTTCATGCCGGTCGAGAGCTCGGCGATCTGGTTGTTAATTTTCCCTTTAAGTTCGACGAAGTCGAGGAGTTCCGCGATCCGCGCGGCCGCCGGCCGCCGCTTAAGGTCATAGAATTCGGCGTAGAGGGAGAGGTTTTCCCGCACCGTCAGGTCGGCGTCAAGGTTGATCTCCTGCGGGACGACGCCGATCAGCCGCTTGATCTCCCGGTTGTCGACGCTGGCCGGCCGCCCCAGCACGGTCAGCTCGCCGCCCGAGCGGGGCGAAACGCAGTGGATCATGCGGATGGTCGTGGTTTTGCCGGCGCCGTTCGGCCCGAGGAAGCCGAAACATTCGCCCGTCCTAATCTCGAACGAGATCCCGTCGACCGCGGTAAAATCACCGAATTTTTTTACCAAATTTCGCGCTGTTACTATCGACGGCATGGTGGGGATTATATCATTTTGTCGTAAAAATCGGGAAGGGGGGCGTGAAGCTGCAACGAGCGGTATACGGCAGCGATGCGCGTTTCGTTATGCGAAATGCGTCATGCGTGCTTGCTCCTATTAGTCCAAGCCTCGGCCAAATTAAACAACTGTCGGCTTATTTTATCGTAAAGGTCCAATAGTTCCGTAAAACCATCTGGCTTACAACCATATAAATACAAGTCTCCAGCTTGTTTAAGCGAAACCAACGTTTCATTCGATTCAGCATGAGCGTCATCGAGATATTTCTGGAAACCTCTAACTTGATGTCTTTTTGAATAACCTTCGGCAATTAATCTGGGAATTGCTTTGCTCGACCGCCTCAGTTGGTCCACCAGGTCGTATTTTTCTTCTTTCGGCAGTAAAGGCAGTATATTCCTAAAGACCATTAACATGGCCTTATAGCTATTAATATAGACATCCAGGTCTTCATAGCTTTTTATCACGCCCTTCGCCGCCCGCACTACGAAACGCGCATCGCGACCGCCTGCCGCATTACGCTCCTCCATGAGTTTCCCTCCCAGACAAAAAGCAGCAACTTTATTGCCACGCTCAAGTCGGCACAAAACGACGAAATTTCGTCATCTCCGGGCCTGCGAAAGGTAGTATAATTAATGCCCATGGCCAAGTATTTCAAAATCGTGGCCGAAAACCGCAAGGCCCGCTTCGATTACGCGATCCTCGAGACCTGCCAGGCCGGGCTGGTCCTGACCGGCAATGAAGTTAAATCATTTCGCCTCGGCCGGGTCAACCTGCGGGACAGCTTCGCCCGGGCCGAGCGGGGCGAGCTCTGGATCTACGGCATGCACGTCAGCCCCTACTCTTCCGCCGACCAGAGGAAGATCGATCCGGTCCGCCGCCGCAAAGTCCTCCTGGAAAAGCGGGAGCTGGTGAAATTAATCGGTAAAGTTAACGAAAAAGGATTGACACTAGTGCCTCTTAGGGTATACTTTGAGGGCAACTGGGCCAAGGTCGAACTGGGCCTCGCCAAAGCCAAGAAAAAATACGAAAAACGTGACAAGCTTAGACGTCAAACAGCTGAAAGAGAGATTGAAAGAGCTTTTAAAGGAAAAACTAATGCTCGCAAGAACGACAACTAGAAAATACACCGGCGCCGATGTTTTCGCGGCCGCCAGCAAAATGGTCAAGGACGAGCTGTCCGCGCTGAAAAAGCACCGGCCGCTGAACGCGGAGGAAAGCGCGAAAGCCGAGGCGCTGGCCAGGTTCATTTCGAAGACCGTGCTGAAGGAAATGAAGCTCGCATGAGCCCGATTGGCAGCCCGTCGGACAAGCCGTTCGTCCCCCAGATCACCCCCAAGGAGATCAAGCCGGAACGGGGGGCGGAAGAGCGGCTGAACCCGCAGCAGGCGGTCAAGGCGCCCGTTCAGCCGGGGATCGGCCGCGGGCCGGAACTCGACACCCACGCCATCGCCACGCGGCTGGCGCTCCTGGCGGCCGAAGCCAAGGAGAAGGAGCTGAAGTTCGAGGACATCATCGACCGGGTGATCGAAGAGACCGGCATGACCAACCCGCAGGGGGCGCTGGAAGAAGCCAACCGGAAGGTCCAGCGCGAGATCGAAGAAGAGATCGTCAAGATCAAGGAGAACAAGGAGTTGATGGACGAGGCCGAGGGGTGGCGGATGCTGGAGAAGATGTTGCTGGGGATGAACCAGGAGCAGGCCGAGAGCTTCCTGGGGCTGCTCAAAGAGACCATACGGGCTTTCTGAAATCCCAACCTCAAACCTCCAACATCCAAACAAATGGCAATAAACAAATAACAAAACCCAATAATATTTGGTTCTTGCAAATTGATATTTGTCTTTTGTTTTGAGGTTGGATGTTGGAAGTTTGGATTTCCACAACGAAGTTGTGGCACGGGGCCGTAAGGGTTTTGACGGGGAGTTGTGGTGGCGCGAGTTGCGAGCCGAGGGTGCTGCAAGCCTCGTAAAACACGGCAGCCAACGTCCTAAATGCAGACGTAAAAACAGCTTTGCGTGACGTGCAGTGGGTCTGGGGAGGGATAACTTCTCCAGTATCCGCGCCCGTCGCGGCTGCAGCTTAATAATATAAGCTGCCCGTCCCTTGGGTTTGCCGAAAAGCTCAAGCAAGACGATATAATTTCGGCTGCGCGTTCGGTCTTTTCCGGTTGGCCGGGCGCAAAGTAAAAGACATCGGATAGTCCGGGAGACACCCCGTTTCAGGTCAAGCCCCGGGCGAACCTTTAATTGAAGCTACGCTCGTAGCGGCTCTCGCGACTGCCTTTCCGGACAGGGGTTCGACTCCCCTCGGCTCCACCATCTTATCGCGGCGGCCCGCCCTACAGCTGGATGACGTCCCGCCCGGGATGGTCGAGCGCGATCAGCAGGACCATATAATTCCTCAATTTGCGGGTGATCAGGAATTTTTCCCTGACGTGCTCGCGCCCGTATTCGCCCATTTTCCTGGCCGCCTCGGGATTATTGATCAAATAGCGGATCTGGTAAGCCGCCCCTTCGACCGAATGGACGAGCAGGCCGGTGAAATTATGGATCACCTGCAGGGGGATGCCGCCGACGGCGGACGCAACGACCGGCTTCGCTTTCCAGAGCGCCTCGGTGACCGTCAGGCCAAAGCCCTCGCGCAGCGATTTCTGGATAACGACGGTGGCCGCCCGCTGCAGGGCGTTGATCTCGAGGTCAGCGGCCGGCGGCAACAATAAGACATGAATGTCGGGATCGTCCTTGGCGGCCTCCCGCACCTGGTTGAGGACTTCCACCCCTTCCGGATCGTCAACCGCGCCGCCGCCGGCCAGCACCAGCTGACAGTCGGCATGCTTCTTCACCAGCCGGTAAGTCTCGATGACGCCAAGCGGGTCTTTGAGTCGGTCGAAACGCGAGATCTGGACAAGGAGCGGGCGCGATCGGTCAAGCTGGTAGCGGCGCAGGACGGCGTCGATCTCCCCCTCCGCCAGCTCGCGGTTCTTCTCGGCCAGCGGGTCGATGGCGGGATAAATGAAATACTTCGGCTCCGGCAGCTCGCGCGCGAACCAGGGGGTGGAAAAGACCGCGGCGTCATATCTGCCGATGTACTTCTTGAGGAAGTCCCAGACGGCCGGCTGGGGATGGGAGGTGTCGATGTGGCAGCGCCAGACCCACTTCGCTTTCGTTTTTTCCCGCGCGGCGATCAGCCCCGCCGGCTGGGGATCGTGGATGATGACCACGTCTTCGTCAAAAGAAAGCTCGGCCAGGTTGGCCGCGGTCGCCTCTTCGTAGATCTTGAGCATCGCGTCGGTCACTTCGGACTCGAGCCCGTGCAGGGCGTTGTGGAAGGTCTTGGTCACGCCGAAGAACGGGTTATTCCCCTTGATGACGTCCCATTTCGCCTTGATGCCCAGCTCGTTATAGAGCGGCACGACGCGGGTCAGCATCTCCGCCACGCCGCCGCCGACCGCGGTTGAGTTGACCATGCGCAGGCTCCTGCCGGCCACTTTGCCGGCCAGCAGCATCAGCTCGTCGAAGTTCTGCGGCCGGATGAATTTCGCGTATTCCGCTATCGTATTTTTAGCCATTTCAGTATGCCGCCGATCCGGTCCTGCCGGCTCGCGCGCCGCACCAGCGCGATGATCTCGTCGCGCAGCTGGTCCATCGTGTAAATGTAAGGGTCGAGCGCCTCGATCTGCCGCGCCAGTTCCTCGTTGCCGAAATTATCCTTGATCCAGCTGGAGAAGTCGTTGCTTTTTTTGCCCAGCCGGAGCCGGGCCTCGAAGAAATGGAAAAAGAGCGAGCGCAGCCCGACGCGCTTCAGGGCCGTGCAAAAGCTTTCGTAGTCCCAGGTCAGATGTCCGGTCTTCATAATGATGCCGATATTGCGGCAGAAGTAAAAACCGTGCTTGGCCGCCGCGGCGGTGTTGCGGGAGAGATGGGCCTCGAGTATCTCGACGATCCGGCTGCGCACCGCCGCCAGTTCGGTATAGTCCTTGATGTTGATGTTGGCCAGGCGCTCCGCCAGCGCGTGCTCGCCGACCTCCGTTTCCACCCAGTGGGCGAAATCGTTGGTGTAGGCGCCGGGGGCGAACTGGTGCTCGCGGAAGGCGTGATGGACGTGATAAAAGATCGAGGAATCGTCCAGCCCCTTGACGCTCTCCAGGAATTCCTTGAGGTCGCCGGCCTTTTGCCCGGTGATCTCCACCAGCTGGGACGAGGTGTAAAATTCGAACGGCGTTTTAGCTTTCATGGCTGCTTGTCACCGGCCGGACTATTTATACGCCGAAATATATAAACTTGCAATATAGATGACGTAGAAACCGAGCAGGCTCCAGCCCGCGCGCCGGCCGAGCGAGCGGCCCCGCCAGCCGGCCCAGAGCATGATCACGGTCAGGAAGAGCGCGAACGGCAAGTGGAAAAGCACGGCTTGCCGTTCAATGACCAGCGGCCTGACCAGCGCCGCCAGCCCCAGCACCAAGAGCAGATTAAGAATATTGGCACCGATCACGTTCCCCAGCACGATCTCCCCGTGGCGGCGGCGGCTGGAAATAACCGATGTGAACAGTTCCGGCAGGGAGGTCCCGACGGCCGTCAGCGAAAGGCCGATGACGATCTGCGGCAGCCCGAGCGCCTGCGCCAGGTTCAGGCCGGTCTCGATCAATCCGTAACGGGCCAGGAAAACCGTCAGGACCCCGCCGCCGAAGAGCATCCCCAGCCCCCACGGCAGGCTCCGGTTTCTCGCCTCCGGCGGCAGTTCGGCTTCGACTTCCGCGCGGTGCCGCCGGGCGGCCCGGTAGTAAAAATAGAGGTAAACCGTCAGCAGGGCAAGGAGGCAGACCGCTTCCGGCCGGCTGACGCTCCCGTCAAGAGAGAATAACAGGACCAGCAGAAGGGAACCCAGGAGCAAAAACGTCCGCCGGCGGAAGTCCTTTGGCTCGAGATCGACCGGCTCGATGATCGCGCCGACGGCAAGGATCAGGCCAAGATTACAGATGCAGGAGCCGATGACGTTGCCGACCGCCAGCCCCTCCTGGCCGAGATAGCTGGCCGTGACGGAAACGACCAGTTCCGGAAGGGTCGTGACCAGACTGACGATGGTGGCGGCAATGAATATCTTCTTGAAGCGGAGCGCTTCCGCCACCGAGACCGCCCCGTTCAGGAAGAGGGAGGTGGCCTGGACGATCAGCGCGGCCGCGGCAAAAAAGACCAGGGCATTGATCAGCAGCACGGCAGTTCCTCCAATCGTTTCAACAAACCGTAGACCGCCGCGACATTTTTCAAATGATAACGGGCCGCCGTGGCGGCCGGCCGGCCGACCCGGTAGGTCAGCCCCCGCCCCCGCAGCGCCCGGAAAGCGTCCTCGTCGGTCCGGTCGTCGCCGATATAGACCGGGTAATATTCGCCGGGGCCCAGCCGCTTGATCAGCCAGCGCACCGCTTTCCCTTTGTTCCAGGCAAGCGGCGGGCGGACCTCAAAGACCTTTTTGCCGGTCGTGACTTTGACCGCGTTCCGCCAGGGAGCGAGCGCGCGGGTGAAATCTTTTTTGAACGCGGCCAGGCGCGCCGGCGGCAGGGCGCGGAAATGGACGCTCAAGGTCAGTTCCTTGTCCTCGACCAGCAGGCCCGGATAGCGCAGGGAAGTTTTGAGAGACGACCTGATCCGCCGCAACAGTTTAACGTACCGCCTGGCCGCCGGCAGGACCCAGTACCGGCCGCCGGCCAGGGCCTCGAAGCCGTGGTTGCCGAGGTAAATGGCGCGCTCCAGGCCGACCAGGCGCCGGACAACGGAAAGTTTGCGGCCGGAAATGACCGCCAGCTTCAGCCCGGGGCGGCGCGTCAAGCCCGCCAGCATCTTCCGCCGGGCCGGGGAAAGTTTGGCCAGCGCCGGCCGCCGGGCGAGCGGCGCCAGCGTGCCGTCGAAATCGAGGAGCAATAAGATCTTCCTCACTCTTTTTTCAATCCGGCCAGGTCGTTAATGATGCTGCCGGCCCATTTATACACATTATTGCGTTCGATCTGCCGGCGCAGGTTCTCCATCCGTTTCCTCTTTTCTTCGGGCGGCAGTTCGCAGGCATACTTGATCGCGTCGGCGAACTCCTCTATGGAATAGGGATTGATCTGCACCGCGTCGTTCAGCTCCCGGGCGGCGCCGGTGAACTTCGACAGGATCAGGGCGCCCGCGAGGTCGCTCCGCGCCGCCACATACTCCTTGGCCACCAGGTTCATGCCGTCGTGGAGCGAGCTGACCAGACAGAGGTCGCCGGCGCGGTAGAAGGGCTTGAGGTCATCGGGGGTGAAGTACTTTTTGAGATAGATGATCGGCCGCCAGTTGTCCGTTGCGTACTTGGCGTTCTTCTTTTCCACCAGCTGGTCGATCTCGTCCAGCAGTTCGCTGTAGCGCTTGATCTTGGCGCGGCTGGGAACGGCCAGCTGGACGTAGACGAATTTCCCGAGATATTCCGGATATTTCTCCAGGAAGCGGTCGACGGCCAGGATCCGCTCGGCTATCCCCTTGGTGTAATCGATCCGGTCCGCCCCGACGGCGACGATCTTGCCGGCCAGGCCGTACTGCTGCCTGACCCTTTCAGTCTCCGCGCTCTCCCGGGCGGTCAGCGGCCCGCTGACGCCGGCGATGCTGATCGGGAACGGGCGGACCAGTGTTTCCTTGCTCGAGCGGATGACGCTGTTCTTCTCGGTGTCGATGCGGCACTCGAGCAGGCGGTTGGCCGTCTCCAGGAAATTGTTGCAGTGATACTGCACGTGAAAGCCGATCAGGTCGCAGCCGAGCATGCCGTCAAGGATCTCGACCTGGTAGGGGCAGATGGAGAAGACCTCATGGTTCGGCCACGGTATATGCCAGAAGAGCGCCACGGTGGCGTCAGGCCGTTTCTCTTTTATCATCCGGCCAAGCAAGGTGAAGTGGTAATCCTGGATGAAGACAAAGGCGTTCTCGGCCGGCAGTTCTTCCAGGATGCTGTCAGCAAATTTCTGGTTGACCGCCTTGTACATCCGCCAGTCGGCCTCCCGGAAGATCGGCCGGGTGTAGGTGATGTGGCAGAGCGGCCAGAGCCCCTCGTTGGAGAAACCGAGGTAGAAGCCGTCCGCCTCCTCGGGCGCCAGCCAGACGCGTTTGAGGATGTAACGGGGGTCGTCGGGCGGCACCCCGAGCTTGTCCTTGGCGTTGACCGTCTGCCGGTCGCCGCTGCCGCTGCCGTGGGCGACCCAGGTGCCGCCGCAGGCGCGCATGATCGGGTCGATCGCCGCCACCAGCCCGCTGGCCGGCTGGGCCCAGCGGACCTGCCCGGTCGTTTCATCAAGCATGTGGATGAACGGCTCGCGGTTCGAGGCGACGATGATCGAACTATCGCCGCTGCCGAGCCGGGCGCGCACCAGGTCGCGCAGGCGGCTCTCAATCCAGATATCTTCCTTCTCCAGTTTGGCCGCCGCTTCTTCCGCCACGGTCTTGCGGGCGACCTGGAGACTGAGGGCGGCCTGCTCGACCTCGCTGGCCAGCGCGCCGATCTCTCCCCCGCCCTTGATCCCGTGCGGCTTGCCTGTTTCCCCCCGCTGGAAATGTTTGAACCAGAGGGTCAGCTTCTCGATCGGCAGGAACAGCCAGCGCAGGATGAGGGCGGCCAGCGCCAGCAGGGCCAGGTTGAGCAGGACCAGAGTGATGATAATATTGCGCCAGAAATCGGCCAGGCGGGCAAAGACGTAAGAGGTGTCATAGATCATCTCCGCCATGCCGAGCGGGCGGCCCCGGCTGTCCTCGACCGGGATGATCCGGCTGTAAACGTAGCTCTTGCGGAATTTGCCGAGCTTGTCTTTCGGCTGGCCGCTGGCAAGGACGCCCCGGTAATATTGCTGGTCGCCGTCGCGCCACCCCTTGAACCGCTCGGTAATGGCGACCAGCCGCCCCTCTTTGTCGTAGAGGGCGCACCCCTGGATGTTCTTCTTGTTCTGGAAGCGGGTGACGAGGCGCCGGGCGCCGGCCAGGTCCTTGTGCTGCAGGACATTGGCGGCCGCCAGGCTGACGCTTTCGGTGACCGTTTCGGCCTTCCGCTTCAGGTCTTCCATCAGCCGCTCTTCCTCGAACCTGACCTGGACGAGGCCGAAAACTATAATGACCAGCGAAACGATGACTATCAACGGCAGGGCAAAGGTGATCGTTCTTCTCATCGGCCCTCCTTGCATACGCAATAACGGAGCGGCAGTATCCTCTTCGGGCTCTTTTCTGTTTAATTATAAACTATTTATTCGCCGCTGCAAGGCCGGACGCGAACTGGGGGGGGGCGGCAAGCGGAAAAATACCCGCTTGACGGAAAAACTGACGGTGGTATAAGATTTGTCCGTGGCCAGATTTGACAGTTTTTTCCATCTGCTCGCCAACCGTTCGGTGCTCGCCGCGGGGACAGCTTACCTGCTCTGGCTCGGCCTCGGCTGGCTGGTGATCGCCAACTTCGACCGGATCGCCCGGCGGCTGGTGAGGAAGACCGCCACCAAGCTTGACGACCTCTTGCTGGAAGAAGCGCGGTTCCCGCTTTGGCTGCTGATGGTCGTTATCGGCCTCTTCGCTGTCGCGCGCTACTTTGAGCTCCCGCGTTTCATCGGCGTCCGGATCGACCGCGGGGCGGCGCTGACGGTCGCTTTCGCGGCGCTCTACCTCGCGATCCGGCTCCTGATCAATCTCGCCCGGGTGGCGGCCGAGAACAACGCCGGCCTGCGCAACGTCTATCCGTCGCTTGCCAATCTCGCCCGGCTCGCCGCCTGGGGGACCGGCCTGGTGATGCTCCTCGACCTTTTCGGCGTCTCGGTCACGCCGGTCCTCGCCTCGCTGGGGATCGCCGGCCTGGCCGTCGGCCTGGCGCTGCAGGACACGCTGGGGAATTTCTTTGCCGGCGTCTACCTGCTGGTCAGCCAGTCGGTCAGGCTGGGCGATTTCATCGAGCTTGATAACGGCCTCAAGGGGTTCGTGGAGAAGATCAGCTGGCGGGAGACGCGGGTCCGCACATTACCGAACAACATCGTCATCGTTCCCAACAGCAAGCTGGCACAGACCGTGATCACCAATTACCACCTGCCGGAGTCGGAGCAGGCGTGCCTGGTGGAGGTCGGGGTCGGCTATGGAAGCGATCTGGCCAGGGTCGAGCGGGTGACCGTAGAGGTGGCCAAAGTGGTGCTGGAGAAGACCGCCGGCGGCGTGCCGGGCTTTACCCCGTTCATCCGTTATCACACTTTCGGCGATTTCAGTGTCGGTTTTACCGTCATCCTGCGCGTCAGGGAGTACACCGACCGCTACCTCGTCAGCCACGAATTCATCAAGGCGCTCCACGAACGCTACCGCGAGGAAAAGATCGAGATCCCCTTCCCGGTGCGAACGGTCAAACTGCAGGGGGAACAGGATTAAAGGTCGCTACTTCAAGCGGGGAGAGTGAAAAAGAACCTGGCGCCGTGCCCCGGCTTCGATTCGACGCCGATCCGGCCGCCGTGCAGCTCGACAGCCAGTTTGCAGAAATAGAGCCCCAGGCCGGCTCCCGGCCGGCTGCCGGTGTTCTCCAGCCGGGAATATTTTTTGAACAGCCGCGCGCGATTCTCCCTCGAGATCCCCGGCCCCCGGTCGGCAACTTCAAACCGCGCGCCGCCGGCCGCGGACGAGACGCTCAAAATTATCTCACTCTCCCTCTGGGCGTACTTGATGGCGTTCGAGACCAGGTTCTCAAGCACCCGGGCCAGCAGTCCACGGTCGGCAACGACCGTGACCGTTTCGCCCGTGATCCTCAGGGCTTTGCCGTTCCTTTTCGCGTAATCGTACATCCAGCTTAGTTCCTTCATGAGCTCCCCGGCCGGAAAAGACGACCGGCGGAGCTTGAACCCGGCATCTTCGATCGTGTTAATGTCATTGAGGTTGTTCACCAGGACGGCCAGTCTTTTCGCGGACAGCCAGGCATCATTTACCGAGGTCCTCTGTTCTGCGCTCAGGTTACCTAATGTCCCGCTTTGCAGCAGATCAACGGCCAAAGCGACCGTGGCCAGCGGGTTCTTCAGATCATGGATGATCGTTCTCTGCATGTCGTCCCGCAACAACTGCAGCTCAACGACCTGTTCATGCTCCCTTTTTAAGAACAGCAAACTGATGACGAGCAGCGCCAGCGTCAGGGCGGTTGTCAGCTGAACGTTAATGTCAGGTTCGATCTCGATATGCGGCGGGAATTGCAGGAGGGCGGCGAGCCGGACTACGGCCATCGCGGCAAAGGCAAAAGCGAACAAATAGCCCGCGACCCGCAAGCCCCGGTAGCGAGTCAGGCTAAGGGACATGATTATCGCCAAGGCCAAAAAAACGACCGAAATAACAAGGACCAAACCCAGGGAACCCACCCCCTGCCGCAAGGCGTGTTTAGCGGCCCCATATTATACAAACCGGCAAGCTGCGGCGTCAAGCCGCGCCCCGCAAAGCAAATATCTGCCGCCAACGGCATGATATAATTCTGCCAATGGCCGCCAGAACGCTAACCATTGACGCGGGCAATACCGCCGTAAGTTTCGGGCTTTTCGAAAAGAAGAAGCTGATCAGGGAACTCCGGGTCCCGACCGCTGGCTTCAAATTCCCGCCGCTCAACGGCCGGGTCGATCAGGTGATCATTTCGAGCGTCGTTCCCGGCCTCAACCGCCGCCTGGCAGGGGAAGCCCATCGGCGCTTCGGCCTTAAACCTCATTTTGTCGACTGGAGGAATATCCCGGTGATCGCGGTCAAACTCAAGAGGCCGGGCGAGGTCGGCGCCGACCGGCTGGTCGACGCGCTGGCCGCTCACAAGCTCTACGGCGGGCCGGCGATCATCGTCGACTTTGGCACCGCTACCACGTTTGACGTCGTCACCGCGCGCGGCGAGTACCTGGGCGGCGCGATCTCCCCGGGACTGCTGCTGGCGCGCGACGCGCTGCACGAGCGGACCGCCAAGCTGCCGAGGATCGAGGTCAAAGCCCCCCCCAGTGTCATCGGCAAAGATACGGTCGAGGCGATGCGCAGCGGGCTGGTCTTCGGCTATGTCGCGTTGGTTGAGGGAATGATCGGAAGAATAAAGTCAAAAGTCAAAAGTCAAAAGTCAAAAGTGAAGGTAATCGCTACGGGCGGGCTGGCCAAGCTAATTTGTAAGTACACCAGCATTGTTGATATAATAGACGATAAGCTAACGCTTAAGGGCCTGCGATTGATTTCGGAGTTGCGTAAGTAAAAAAGTTATAAGTTATCGGTTATAGGTTATAAGTTAAGCATGAGCGAAGAGTTAAGCGATTTATTAAAGGTCCGCCGCGAGAAAATGGACGAGTTCCGCGCCCAGGGGATGGAGCCTTATCCTTACAGCTTCGCGGTCACCGACTCGGCCGCCGGCCTGCTGGCCAGATATGGCGGGCTGAAGGAGCACGAGGAGAGCCCGGCCGACATCTCCGTCGCCGGCCGGATCATGACGAAGCGCGGCCACGGCAAAGCGTCGTTCGCCACCATCCAGGACGGGAGCGGCCGGGTCCAGATCTACGGCAAACTCGACGTGATCGGCGCGCAAAAATACGAGCTGTACCAGAAGCTCGACATCGGCGATTTCGTCGGCGTCACCGGCCAGGTCTTCAAGACCAAGACCGGCGAGTTGACGGTGCGCGTCCGCGACTTCCGGCTTTTGAGCAAATCGCTTCACCCCCTCCCCGAAAAATGGCACGGCCTGCAGGACAAGGAGCTCCGCTACCGCGAGCGCTACGTCGACCTGATCGTCAATCCCGAGGTCAAAGAGGTCTTTGTCAAGCGGAGCAAAATTGTTTCGCTCATCCGCCGCTTTCTGGAGGCCAGGGGCTTTCTCGAGGTCGAGACCCCGATCCTGCACGTCCTGCAGGGGGGCGCGGCCGCCGCGCCGTTCGAGACTTTCCACGATGCGCTGGGAATGCCCCTCTTCCTGCGGATCGCCCCGGAGCTTTACCTCAAGCGCCTGCTGGTCGGCGGCTTCGAAAAAGTTTTCGAAATGGGGCGCGTCTTCCGCAATGAAGGTATGTCCTATAAACACAACCCGGAATACACGATGATCGAGATCTATCAGGCCTACGCCGATTACAACGAGATCATGAAGCTGACCGAAGAACTGATCGTCTCCGCCGCCCAGGAGGTCCTCGGCAAGCTAGAGATCGAGTTCCGGGGCGACAAGATCAATCTTGCCCCGCCCTGGAAGCGGATCACGCTGAGCGACGCGCTCAAAGAGGCAGGGATTGACTTGGAGGGACAGGGAGAAGCAGGGATTAGAAAGGTCGCTAAACAGAAAGGGGTCGAAGGGGCCGACGAGATCGGGATCGGCAAGATCATCAACGTCCTTTACGATAAATTCGTCGAGCCGAACCTGCGCCAGCCGACCTTTATCGTCGATCACCCGCTGGAAACCTCGCCGCTGGCCAAGAAGCACCGGAGCAAACCGGGCGAGGTCGAACGCTTCGAGCTGATCATTGCCGGCATGGAGCTGGCCAACGCCTTCTCCGAGCTGAACGACCCGGTCGACCAGCGTGGCCGGCTCAAGCAACAGGCCGAGCTCAAGGCGGCGGGCGACCTCGAGGCCGAATCGATGGACGAGGATTTTCTGCGCGCCCTCGAGTACGGCATGCCGCCGGCGGGCGGGCTCGGCATCGGCATCGACCGCCTGGTCATGGTCCTGACCAACCAGGCCTCGATCCGCGACGTCCTCTTCTTCCCGCACATGAAGCCGCTCGCGGAAGCCAAACCGAAGCCCGAAGAGATCGAGCTCCTGGACGAAAAATGAAGGTGACTGAAGCTTTCAATAAAAAGTCCCCCGCCCTCTCCTTCGAGTTCTTTCCGCCCAAAACCCCGGAACAGGAAAAACATCTGTTCGAAGTGATCGGCAAACTGAACGCCTTCCGGCCGGACTTCGTGTCGGTCACCTATGGCGCGATGGGCAAGACGCGGGAGAAAACTTTCTTCTGGGTCAAAGAGATAAAAAACAGGTTCGGGCTCGAGCCGGTCGCCCACCTGACCTGCGTGGCCGCGACCAGGGATGACATTGCCCAACAGATCGCTGAATTGGAAAAGCTCGGCGTCGAGAACATTCTTGCCCTGCGCGGCGACCCGCCCGAAGGCGCCGCCGATTTCACCCCGCCCCGGAACGGCTTCCGGCTGGCCAAGGAACTGATCGCTTTCATCAAAGAGAAGAAGCCCCGGTTCTGCGTCGGCGCCGCCGGTTTTCCCGAAGGCCATCCCAACGCACCCGGCCCGGCGGCCGACGTCGAATATTTAAAGCAAAAAATGGCGGCCGGCGCTGAATACGTTATCACCCAGCTCTTTTTCGACAACCGTCATTACTTCGATTTTGTCGGGCGCTGCGAAAAAGCCGGCATCAAAGCGCCGATCATCCCCGGCCTGATGCCGATCACCGGTTATCATCAGATCAAAAGGATGACCGAGGTCTGCAGCGCCAAAATACCGGAGATTTTATTAAAAGAACTGGAAAGCCACAAAGATGATCTTAAGGCGATCAAACAGATCGGGACCGAACAAGCCGTCTGCCAGGCCCGCCAGCTGCTGGCCGCCGGCGTCCCCGGGCTTCACTTCTTCGTCATGAACCAGGCGGAGCCGATCGCCACGATACTTAAGCAATTGGAATTTCAAAAATAGACGGTTTCGCGCCTGTTCAATTCACTTTTGCGCAGTATCCGCCCGTACGGATCGATCACGCCCGAAAAGCCGGTGTTGCCGACCTGCACGAAATATTTGCGGTTCTCCACCGCCCGGAAGATCCCCGCCTCGAAATGCTGATAGGGTGCGGCTGAATCAGCGAACCAGGCGTCGTTGGTGACCGTCAGGATAAAGTCGGCCCCCTGGCCGGCGCGCTGCCTGACCAGATCGGGAAAAGTCGATTCAAAGCAGATCGCCGCGGCGATCCTGCTGCGCCCGGCCAGGATCATTCCGGGCCGCGGGTCGGGACTGAAGACCGAACCGAAATAACCGGTCCCCTTGAGCAACGGGTACAAGATCGATCTGAAGGGGAGGTATTCGCCGAACGGCACCAGCCGTTCTTTATTGTACAGGGAAACGATCTCGCCGGAGGGCGACAGCGAGACCAGAGAATTGAACGCCCCGCCCCGCCCGTCGAAATCGGGCGTGCCGATGAGCAGCCAGGCATTCACCTCCCGGGCCAGCTTTTGTACGCGCGGCAAAAAAGCCGCGTCATGAAGTAAATAAGTGAAAACCGCCGTTTCCGGCCAGACGATGATCTCCGGCTTGCCCGCCGCGGCGGCCTGCCGGGTCATCCCCTCATGCAGGCCGTAAACCTGAACGATCAGCCGCGGATTCATTCGGTCGAACTGGTCGACGTTGGGCTGGATGAGAGCAAGCTTGGGGAAATTCCGAATGACGAATGACGAATGACGAATTGTGGTAGTCCCGTAAGCTATCGCTAAAACAATTAATAATACGGCGCAAAACAAAGATGTAGCGGCGGTCTTTAGACCGCCATTCCGAAATGGCGACCTGAAGGTCGCCGCTACTTCAGCCAGCGACGCGTTGAAGAAAACGACAATGAAGCTGACGCCGTAAACCTGGGCAAAAGAAGCGATCTGGACCAGCGGGAGGAAATGGGCCTGCGAGTAGCCGACGCCGCCCCCCGTCACGCCGAACGGCCCGGACGCGCGCAGCCATTCTACCGCTATCCAGAGCAAAGAAAAGATAAGCGGGCGGTAACTGATAACTGATAACTTATAACTGATAACTCTAAAAATCAGGACAAGAATAAGGACGAACAACGTTTGAAAAATGGCCAAACTCGCCCACCCCGTCACCGCCCACCAGCCGGCGAACCGGGAAAGTGAAGTCACCCAGAAAAGGTTTATCCCGAAAAAGACGAGGCCGAACCAGAGGCCGCAGAGCAGGGCCTGCTTGCCCGTTTCAGTTCTATTAAGAGCGTAAAAAAACGGCACCAGTGCCACCCAGGCCAGCGGCCAGAGCGAGAATTTGGGGAAAGACAGGGCCAGCAGTATGCCTGAAATTATCGATAGTATAATATTCATACTTATTGCCAGATTTCAGATTACCAGAATATATTTTACATTAAAATCACAAATAACAAATTACAAATAGCAAACAATACCGAATTACCGAAATCCTAATGTTCAAAACCGGCAAAGCCTATCCCCTTTGGCCATTGTGATTTAGAATTTGTTTGTTGTTTGATGCTTGTTATTTGTTATTTAAGGGCCCCCTTACACCCCGCCTACTGCACTGTCACCTCACAGGTCAGGATATCGCACGCCGGGTCGACCGACGTATCGGCCGGGTCGGTCACCGTCTGCAGCGAACCGCTCAAAGTCGAAACATAAGCATTGGTCGACTCAAGATGATCGGCCGCGTATTTGTAGCCGGCCGCCGGCCAGGGGACCGCGACAAGATCAAAGTAAGCGGTCGCCGGCACGCCCGAGGCGAACAGCTGGCTCAAGGAGAAATTAAAGCTCAACTTATTGCTGCCCGGAGTGTAAAGCGAGAGCAAGGGCTGGCTGATCGCCACCCCCTGGCTGAAAGGCCCGGGAGTGATAAAGTAACCGCCGCTTTTAAGCACGACATAACCCGACCAGGTGGAAAAATAATTGGTGTAATAGGCCTCAAGCGAAGTAATTCCGTCTTTAGGAAGCGTGCCGTCCGGCTCAAGGAATTCATAGGTGATGCCGCCGACATAATTGTTGGGCGGCGGCAGCGGCACCTTAAAAGTGGGGCTGGAGCTCAAGACCAGGAAGTAGCGGTTGTTCGTCACGTCGGCGCTGCCGCGCAGCGTTACGGTCACCGTCAGCGTTGAGCCGAAGTTGACGTTCGTGACGGTCTTGGCGCAGCCGACTAAACTAACAACTAACAACAAACAACTAACGACTATCAGAGATCTTGCCATTAATATCTCCTGATATCCCCCGAATTTAGCTGCTGCAAGCCCTGGTCGAAGCCCTGGAAATAGAAGCCGCGCCCGCTGGAGAAACCGGCCGGCTGGCCGGGCAGCGCCTTGAGCGAGAAGACAAAGCTGAAGTCCCTGGTGTAATCGGAATAGGAAAAAGTCAACTCCCAGCAGTGCAGCTGCTTCACCAGCATTATATCACGCACCTTGAACTCTTTGGTCGCCGCGTCAAAGACCTGGCTGAAGCGGAAATGAAGCTCGTTGTCCTCCCCCTGCAGCAGATAAAGGTCGTGGAGCACGCTGGCGGTCTGCAGGCCGGCGCCGTTGAGGTCCTGGTTAAGCGAGAGGTCGGCGGCATAAGCGCCGTTCGGCGCGCAGCGCACGCCGGTCACTAAATTCTTGTAAAGCCGGTTCTCGAGGTCCCAGCCGGTCGTCAGGTTGAGCTGCCAGCGCGGGTCCGGCGCCAGCTTCAGGTCGGTCATCACGTCGTAATATTTGTTCGTCTGCCAGTTGTGGCCGCCGTTGACCGACCAGCTGAACTTGTTCTGATGATATAAAGTCGCTTTCTCCGTGATGTCATGATAGACGGTGCCGAGCCGGTCGAAAAAGAACGGCGTGTTCCCGTCGGTATAGGCCTGGCGGACAGCAAGCTCGTTGCGGAAGCAGGAGTTGAGGTCGGTCTGCAATCCGGCGCTCTCGCGCAGGGCGTAGAGCTGGTCGCCCGGGCTGTAGAGGAATTGGTCAAGCCCGGCGCCGAGCAGCAGCACCGAGCCGAGGCCCACGTTGATGCTTCTGGAAGCGTTCAGCGTCGCCCGCGTCCGCTGGGCGCTGAAAACGCGGTAGCCGCTGCCGCCCAGGGCAGGAACGTTCTTGACCTCGCGGTAATAGCCGTAGCCCAAAACCGGCTGCAGGGTGAACAGCTTGAGATCAAGCGCCTGCGGCGTCAGCTCGATCTCCGGCTGCCGCTCCACATACTCGTAGCTGGCCAGCCCCGGGTAAAGCCCCTGGCGCAGGTCGATGAACCAGTTCTCGGTGCAGCGCCAGGAATAGTTCGGTTCGCGCCCGGTCAGCTCGATCACCGGCTCGACCTTCTCCCGGCCGGGATCGCCGGCGGCGGGGCTGCTGTGGTAGTAATCGGCGGCCGCGCTGAAATTGACCGAGCTGGTCAGCCCGGCGTTGAGACCGATGCGCTGGGCGTCGCGCAGCCAGCGCGGATCGTTCCTGGCGAATTCATAATTATTGCTGTAATTCGCCGCCAGCCGCCCCGCCGAGTAGTTAAGCTGCATGGTGTAGCGGCCGTAAGCCGCGGCCCGGTCGTCAAGCAGATCGAACTTGCCGCCCCAGCTGGCCGCCCCGCTGTGGTTCAGCCCGAGGCCGAACGTCGTCTGGTCGAGGCGGCCGCCCGGCAGCTGGTAGATCGAGGCGTAGCCCGAGTCGAGCTTAAGCGTAGTTTCCTGGTCAAGCTTTTTCTCCTGGCTGATCCTGGCGACCCAGTCGGAGAGGCCGGTATCGCGCTCGTCCAGGTGATAAAGATAGAGGCTGCCAAGGCCCAGCGCCCCCAGGGTGTAGTTGGTCGCTGTGCCGTAACCGGTCCCCTTCTTCTCCATAAAATCGAGCAGCAGCGTGCCGGGGGAGTAGGACCAGGCGGTCTTCAAATAATTGCCTTCCACGTCGTTGCGGCCGAATGTCCAGTTCCTCTGCCGCTGATCGTGCAGGTCGTAGTAATAATAGGGCAGCCAGCAAACAGGCAGCTCGCCGACCACCAGCGTCAGGTTGTGCGCTTCCATATGGTCATCCGGGAAATAGCTGAACCGGTCGGCCAGTAATACGTAGTGGGAGGCCGGCCGGCCGCAGGTCGTCATTTCGGCCGCCCGGCCCGAGAGTTTGTTCTCCTGCGCCTCGACGCTCCGCGCCTCGAGAAAGAGCGGCCCCTTGAACTCGCCGCCGGGGACCAGCCTGGCACGATAACCGGCAAACCGCGAGCTTTCCTTATCGGCGTCATAGATCAACTCAGAGGCGGCGGCGTTGCCGTCGCGGCCGGCCACCATGACGTGCCCCTCGGCGGTCGCGATATTGGTGGCCGGGTCCATCAGCAGGCGGTCGGAGCGGATCGTCAGCCCTTTGAGTTCGACCTCGACCGAGCCGGCGGCTTCCAGCAATCCGCTTTCATGGTATTTCAGGCTCTCCGCCTTGACTTCGACGGTGATCGACGGCTCGTCGGCCAGAAGCGGGGCGCAGAAAACAACCAGCAGGCAGCCGACCAGCAGTGCGCGCGGCGGCATCAGGGGACTTTGCAAAAAAGGCGGCGCCGGGCCAGGTCGGCCAGCGTGTCGTAATCGCCGACGCGGCGGTATTGTTCGATCGCTTTCCGCGCCTCTTTCCTGGCGTAATAGAGATCACCGAGATTAAGGCAGAGATGGGCGGCTTCGGGATCGAGCGCCGCGCTTTTTTCCAGCGCCGTGAAAGCCAGGTCGCCGCGCCCCAGCAATAAATAGACGACGCCCAGATTGTTATAAAAAACTGCCGAGGCGGGATCGACCTGGACCGCTTCCTGGAGGCGGCCCCGCGCCTCCTCCAGCCTCCCCTGCCTGGCCAGCGTCACGCCGAGGTTGTTGAGGGCGCTGCCGAATTGGCGGTCGAGGCCGACCGCCAGCGTAAACTCCTCTTCCGCCGCCGGCCACATCCCTTTCATAAAGTAGTTGAAACCCTCCTGGTTGTGCTCCTGGCCGAACGAAACGTTCATCTCTTCCCGCCGCGCCCGGCCGGCCAGGCGCAGATCGCGCCCCCAGACGGCGACAAGCTCTTTTTTGCCGAACTCGACGATCACCGCCGCCAGCGTCCGGTTGCGGATGCTCAAAAGACTGGTCGTCTTCAATTGGGCGATCCGTTTTTTCAGCCCGCCGAAATCGATGTCTTCCTGAATAATCGTTTCGTAGATCTTGACCGCCTTGCGGACGTCCCCCTGCGCCTCGTAAGTGGTGCCGAGGTTGAAACGGAGCAGCCGGGTCTGTTCGGGGCTGACCGCCGCTTCCAGCGCGCGATTGTACTGCGCCGCCGCCAGGTCAAAGCGCCCCTCGCTCCGGTAAACGTCGCCGAGCAGCAAGAAAGCCGCCGGCGCCCTGGCCTGGTCCCGCTGCGCCAGCTGCAGTTCGCGCACCGCCGCCTCGCGGTCGCCCTGATCAAAGTAAAGCCTGGCCAGGTCAAGATGGAGCGAAAGCTGCCACTGGTCCTCCTGCAGGCGCTGCTTGAGCGCGGCGCTCTCCTGTTCGAGTTCCTTGAGTTTGACCGCCCGGTAGCGTTCGTGGGCCTGCGGGTTGTAAGGGTCAAGCAGCAACGCCGTGTGCAGCGTCTGCGCCGCCTTGCGCTGCAGGTTGAGGCGGGTGTAAGCCTCGCCCAGCAAGAGGTAAGCCGCGGTCAGGTTTTTGTCGACGGCGAGCGCCCCTTCCCCCTCGATCGCCGCCCGCTGGTAATCGCCCTTGGCCAGGTAAGCCCGGCCGAGAATGACATGCGCCTGCAAGAGCTGCGGCTGGCCGCGCAGTAGCTCGCGGCACTTTTTGATCACCAGGTCGGCCACGCTCGGGTCGTCCTCGACCATCTGGCCAAATTCCTCCAGCGCCTCCAGCAGCTGGTTCTTGACCAGCAGCGCCTCCCCCAGGTAAGCGCGGGCCAGCACCTGTTCGGGGCAGAGCGCCAGAACGGCGCGGTAGCCGGCGATCAATTCATCGACCAGCTCCGGCTTGACCTTGAGCAGCTGCTGGTAGAGCTCGACCGCTTCGCTGTAGGAGCCCTGGCGGTAGAGCGCTTCGGCCAGCGCCAGGCTGGCGGCCGGATGGTTGGGATAATTTTTCAGGACCCCTTTGAGCTTGACGATCGTCTCGCCCAGCTTGCCTGACTCGAGCCGCAGGATCTGGCGCAGTTTTTCGACCGCGGCCTCGGGATCGAGCACTTTCATATAAATATCGGCCAGCAGCTCGCGGATCCCGATGTTCCCTTCGACGCGTTTGAGCAGCTCTTCCAGCCGCTGGATCACTTCGCGCACCACCTCCGGATCGTCGGAGAACATGGCCGCGTAGCTGCGGGCGGCCCGGTTGTAATCCTCGACCCGCGTGTAGAGCTCGCCCAGGATCCGCAGGGTCTGCTTGTCGCCCGGCTTCTGGGCCAGGATCTCCTCATAGAACTTGATCGCGTCGCCGCTGCGCCCCTTGCCCAGGTAAGCGGCCGCCAGCGCCTCGGTCAGGTTGACGTCGCGCACGCCGGCCGCGATCGAGCGCTCGAGCAGGGCGATGGCGTCGCCGCCGCGGTTCTGCCTGGCGTAAAGGCGGCCGAGGACATTATAACCCTCGACGTTCTGCGGGTTCTCGTCGATCAGCTCCTCGAGCTCCAGGCAGGCGGCATCGGTCTCGCCGAGCGAGAGGAGCAGCCCGGCCAGGGAGAGGCGCGGGCCGAGGCGGGCCGGGTCGGCGCCGATCTTGGCCTCGTAATCGAGCAGGATCGCCGGGAGGAGCCGCGGCGCGGCCTCAAATGCCGAGAGATAGGTCGTCTGCGCCTGCTTGTAGTTCGCCTCCCCGAGGTAATACTGGGCGGCGCCGCGCAGCGCCGCCGGATCGCCCGCGTTCTCGTTCAGCCGCTTTCTGATCTCGGCGATGTCCGTGGTCAATGGGACCTGCTTTCCCGCCAGAGCAGGGCCAGACCGATCAGGGCGAAGGAAAGCTGCGGCGTGAAAGCGGCCGCTTCGGGCGGCAGCAGGCCGCCGCGCCCCAGCGAACGGAAGATCGAAGCGAAGACGTAAAAGGTGAACATGAACACGATGGTGACGACGATCCCCCAGGTCTGTCCCGAGCGCGGCGAAGAAAGGGAAAAGGGGATCCCGACCAGGGCAAAGACAAAACAGGTCAGCGGGATGGAAAAACGCAAATAATACTCGGTCAGGAGCGCCCGGGTGTTGGCGCCGCCCTTGCCCAGCGCGCTGATCAGTTCGCCGAGCTCGCGCCGGTCCATGTCCATCACGTCTTTCTGCCGGGAAAAGTTCAAAATGTCCTCCGCCACGTTGAGCTCCAGCCGGTCGAACGCCGCCTCATAATTGAGATAGCCTTTCTCGTCGTACTTGTGGACGACCCCGTGCGCCAGCTGCCAGAACCGCCCCTGGAACGAAGCCGAATCGGCCGTGATCACCCTGGGATAGCGCTCGGCGAGCAGCTCATAGACCATGATATTTTGCATCTCTTTCCGCTTCATGTCAACGTGCCGGACGTAGTAGTAGCGGTTCTGCTGGTCGCGGAAAAAGACGTTGTCTTTGACGTCGGGCAGCGGCTGCCGGTAAACGATCTCGCGGATGATCTCATTGGAAACGTAATTGGCGCGCGGCACGACCCACTCGTTGGTGGCGAACGAGAGCAGGCTGACGAAGAGGCCGAGCAGGAGGATCGGGCGGGTCAGGCGCAGGAGCGAGACGCCGGAGGTGCGCAGCGCCGCCAGCTCGTTGTCCTTGGAGAGGCGGCCGAGGGCCATCGCCGTGCCGAAAAGCGTGGAAACCGGGAAGGTCATCACCAGAAGCGACGGGAATTTGTACAGCAGCAGCTTAAGCACCGCCCAGACCGGCACCCCCTTGTTGATGATCAGGTCGGCCATGGTGAAGAGAAGGTCAACGGTCAGGACCAGGATGAAACCGATAACCCCCACCACGAACGGACCGAGCATTTCCAGCAGGACGTACCGGTCCAGCGTTTTCATTCCGCTTCTTTTCTTCGTCTCACTTCGCGGCGTTTGGCCTGTTCGATCTCCTTGCGCCGCCGCTGCGAGGGTTTTTCATAAAACTCGCGTTTTTTCATCTCGTCCATGATCCCCTCGTGGCGCAGTTTGGTCTTGAATTTGCGGAGCGCCTTTTCCAGGTCCTCTCCCTTTCTGATCTCGATCTTGGGCATGTGACTTACCTCCTCTCAGCAAAAATGACTAATTTCTAATGACGAATGACTAATTAATGATTTTTCTATTTAAAATCCTGATCAGACAGCTCCTTAATTAGTCATTAGGAATTCGTCATTAGTCATTTCCCATGTTCGTACTCGAGACAGCACATCAGCCGGCCGCAGACGCCGGCGGTCTTGGTCGGCGAGATCGACAGCCCCTGTTCCTTGGCCATCTTGACCGTCACGTGCCGCGGCTTTTCCAGCCAGACCGAGCAGCAGAGGCCGCGGCCGCACGGTCCCAGCCCGCCGAACAGCCGCGCCTCATCGCGCGGCGAGATCTGGCGCAGGTCGACCCGGGCCGAAAAGAGCGCCGAGAGATCGCGCGAAAAATCGCGCAGGTTCGCCACCTTCTTGTTCTCGCCGACCCGGTAATAGACGACCGCCCGGCTGGTGTCAAACAGGTACTCGATGTTAATGATCCTGATCGGCAGTTCGTACTCGGCCGCTTTCTGCACCGCTTTGGCGTAGGAATCGAGTTCCATCACCTCGATCGATCTCTCCTTGGCCGCGTCCTCGGCGGTCGCGTAGCGCACCACCTTCTTGAGCTGGACGTCGCGCGACAGCGTTTTGGGGTAGCCGCGCAGGAAAGAGACGATCTCTCCGTACTCGATCCCCCGGTCGGTCTGGACGATGACCGGCGAGCCGACCTTGATCGATTCCTCGCGGTAGCCGGTGATCGGGCAGACCCGGTTGAACTTGCGCAGTTTGATCCCTAATTTTAAGCTTTCGCCCATAATATTTTTGATCCCGAATTCCCCTAATTTTTTCAATCTTGAATCCCCATACTAAAGTATGGGGAATTATTGCTCCGAATAATATTCCCCACACTTCAGTGTGGGGTTTCCAAAATTATCCCCGCCCATGCTTCTCCCAGTTCCAGGCACATGACGTCGAGCGTCAGTTTCAGGTTCGCCTTCTTTTTCAGGTTTTTCACCGCGGCCAGCAGCACCCCGGCGGCGGCAGAGCTGCCGAGCTCTTCCCGGGCAAAGAACGCCAGGTCATAGAGCAATTCCTCGAGCCGCTCTTTTTCTTTCTCCAGGCGGGCGGAGAGGCCGAAAAGCTCGACCACGCTTTTGCGCCCGGCCTGCTTCAGCTCGTCGTAAAACCCGGCAAATTCCGGTCTGGCCTGCCAGGGACGGACCGTTTCGCCGAAAATAATTTTCTGACAGCGCGAAGCGATCGTCGGAAAGATCCGGTCTTCGCGCTCGACCAGCAGGATAAAGACCACTTTGGCCGGCGGCTCTTCCAGCGTTTTGAGAAAGGCGCCGGCCGCTTCGGCGGTCATCTCGTCCGCCCGCTCCACGATCACGCAGAGGCGGTCGCCGGCCGACGGGCCGTAACGGATGGAGCGCTGGACCTCGCGCACCTGGTCGATCTTGAGCGAAGCGCCCGACGGGGCGACCCGCAGCAGGTCGAGTTTCCGGCAGCCGAGCTGTTCCGCGAACGCCAGCGCATCCTCGAGCTTGCCGGCAGCCGGCGGCCCCACGAACAGATAGGCCGAAGCGACGCGCTTATTCCTGACGATCCCCTCAAGGACGCGATGCATATGTTAATTATAGCATAGTTAAAATGAAAGAAAAATTGGCGGAAAAAGGGAAAAAGAATGAAATCACACGGCAAAAGCGCCGAAACTAGGTCATGCAGACCACACGACTCTTCTGGGGCCCGGTAAACCGCCTCCGCTCGCCGGCAAAAGTGGCGGAGAGCCGCTACGCCAGCGACCCCGACCTTTACCGGTTGTGGAGGCACCCGAAACCGGAGGTTGCACGGGCGGCCTTTTGGGAGATTTGTCAGCGGTTCCTGGGCGGTGACATAGCCGACCTGCCCTATCTCCCCGCCGCACTCGCCGCCCGAATCGGGGAGAGAGTCAGCCTGGAATTGACCCTCGCCGACTTCACCGACCGGAAACAACTGAACGAGAAACTGGGGAAATTAGCCGACACCAGCAGCGACCCAGAGGTTCTGTCGTGTTTATGCGGCAACGAAAAAAAGGGAGAGTACCAGCCGATCTTCATCAGCGCCGCCGCCAACCGGCATACGACAATCGAGGACGCGGCCTGGGCACTTAGTCTGATCCCCAAAGAGCCGCTCCGCATGGACCTCGCGCATGCCATTGTTAGCACCTACTTGTTTAATGTTCGCGAGTACGGTTATGGGCCGGCAGCGCTCGCCTGGGGCCGGACGGTCCTAAAGGCGCGCGCCGTCGACCGGGAGCCGATCCTGGCGGAACTTCAGAGGCTAGATAAGGGGCTGTATGAATTTCTCAAAGATCAGTGATATCATGAAAAAAATCTCTCACCTCTGATAGGATTAGCTCTGGAGGTGAAGGGAAATGAAGTACATAGGATTGGATGTGAGC